>NZ_CAPJ01000504.1 GCF_000331775.1 Xanthomonas translucens pv. translucens DSM 18974 | reverse complement strand
GCTCGTCGCTGTGGCGATCGCGCAGCGCGCGCAGCCGGCCGCGGTCGCGCGCCACCGCCAGCACCGGGCTGCCGGCCTCGAGCAAGGCGCGGACCACGCCCAGGCCGATGGTGCCGGTACCGCCGAGCACCAGCATCTCCGGATCCAGCGTCCCGCTCACGGGACTTTTACTCCCGCAAACGGGACAATCGCGATCCGACCGAGTCGCCCGCCGCCGCGTTGGCCCAGCTGCATCGCACTGCCGGCCTGGCTGCGCGGCGGCGGGGTGAACTCGCGAAAGGCCTTGAGGTAACCGGTTTCCAGCGCATCGATGGGCGTACCATCGCGTCGATTGGGGCGACGGACGCCCACGAGAAACTGCAGCAGAGTGCGCAACGACATGAGCAAGTGGCCTGGGTGGCGGCGAATGCGCACAAATTAGGCTTCAAAGTCGCACTTGATTAGTCCGAATTAAGGGGAATAATCGTCCCGTCACCGGTCCAATCGTTCTCCCTCATCAGGAACCCGCCATGACCCACGATCTGAACGACACCCTGATCTTCGTCAAGGTGGTCGAGCAAGGCAGCTTCATCGCCGCGGCCAACGCGCTTGGCCTGCCCAAGACCACCGTCAGTCGCAAGGTGCAGGATCTGGAGGCACGCCTGGGCGCGCGCCTGCTGCACCGGACCACGCGCCGCCTCGGCCTGACCGAAGCCGGCGCGGTCTATCACGAGCATTGCCAGCGCATCGCGCGCGAGCTGGAAGAAGCCGAGAGCGCGGTCGGGCAGCTGCAGGCCGGCCCGCGCGGCTGGCTGCGTTTCAGCGTGCCCTACTCGGCCGGCATTTCCTGGGTGGCGCCGATCCTGGGCGAATTCCACAAACAGCATCCGCAAGTGCGCCTGGAAATGATCATGACCAGCGACAAGGTCGATCCGATCGCCGAGGGCGTGGATGTGGCCCTGCACATGGGCGCGCTGCTGGATTCGACCATGGTCGCGCGCAAGCTGGCCACCTTCCGCACCCAGGTGTTCGCCAGCCCCCACTACATCGAACGCCACGGCGAGCCGCTGCATCCGGACGACCTGCAACACCACCGCACGCTGGCGCTGAGCAATGGCCGCAACGGCGGCAACCGGCTCAGCTGGCCATTGCGCAACGGCAAGCAGAGCGGCGACTTCGCGATCCAGCCGATCCTGCTCGCCAACGACTCGGCCGCGCTGATCGGCGGGCTGGTCTGCGGCGAAGGCCTGGTGCTGGCCAGCGACGCGACGATCAAGCCGCTGATCGAGGCCGGCAAGGCGCGCCGCGTGCTCGGCGGCTGGGTCGGCCCGGACCTGGATTTCAACGCGGTGTTTCCCGGCGGGCGCATGCTGTCGCCGAAGGTGCGCGCCTTCGTCGATTTCCTGGTGGACAAGCTCAACTTCGACGTCAACTACATGCTGGCGCAGTGCCCGGCCAAGCTGGCCACGCAACACGCCGACAGCGGCGCCGAGTTCACCCTGTGCAGCGGCGTGGCGATGAATACCCAGACCCTGGCGCTGCCGCAGTTGCCCGCGCTGCCGTTGCGCGATGCAGAAGCTGCGCCGGAACTGGAGGAAGAAGCGCTGGTCTGAGCAGGAAGGCGCGTAGCGACCGCGGCGGTTGGCGCTGGCTGCGCGCCCGGCGCCCGCGTCTGCGCTGCGGCACGCGGGTGACGCCACAACGCGAAACGGGCCGCATCAACGGCCCGTTCGCGTTCCAGCCCGGCGGTCGCGGCTCAGGAGCGCAGCGGCACCACACGGATTTCCACGCGGCGGTTCTGCGCACGGCCGGCCTCGGTGCTGTTGTCGGCGATCGGGTATTTCTTGCCCGCGCCCAGCGTCTCGATGCGCTCGCGTTGCACGCCCTGCGCGGTCAGGTACGCCGCCACCGAGGCGGCGCGCTGCTCGGACAGGCGCTGGTTGACCGCATCGCTGCCGACGCTGTCGGTATGCCCGACCACTTCGATCATGGTCTGGTTGTATTCGCCCAGGGTCGAGGCCACACCGTTGAGCGCCGAATAGAACTGCGGCTTCAGCGTGGACTGGTTGAAGTCGAAGGTGATGCCGTCGGGCAGGTTCAAGGTGATGTTGTCGCCGTCGCGGCGCACGTCGATGCCGGTGTTGGCGGTGCGCTCGCGCAGCGCGCGTTCCTGGCGGTCCTGGTAGTTGCCGATCGCCGCGCCGCTGAGCGCGCCGATGCCGGCGCCGATCATCGCGTGCTGGCGGCGCTCGGTGGCGCTGCTGCCGCTGAGCAGGCCGGCAGCGACGCCGACCGCGGTGCCGATCAGCGCGCCGCGGCCGGTGCGGTCGTTCTGCTGTTCGGTCTGGTTGCCGTACTGGTCGCGCTGCACGTAGGAGCCGCCGGTGGCGCAGGCGGACAACAGCAGCGCGCTGGCCAGCGTCACGGACATGCCTTGGATAGCGGTGCGTTTCATCGCGCTCTCTCCCGATTCTGAAATGAAGTGGGGGCCAGCATAAACAGTGGGCTGCGAGACGGGGATGAACGCTGCGCGCGCCGCACTGCGCCCCGTTCAGGAAGCCGGCAGCAACGCCTCCGCATCCACCGCGCGCAGCGGATGCTCCCAGTCGCCCATCAGCGCCAGGTACAGCAGCTTCTCGAATTCGGCGCCGATGCGGCGCATCACCGCGTCCGGATCGGGAATCAGCCGCGCATCGCCGATCAGGCCGAAATGCACGCGATGGTTGTAGCTCATGATCGACACGCCGACCCCGATCGAACCGGTCTGCGGCACCCAGAACATCATCTCGCGCACGCGGCTGCCGGCCAGGTACAGCGGCTGCTGCGGCCCCGGTACGTTGGTCGCCACGGTGCTCGCCTTGCGGCTGAACAGGTCCAGCGCCAGCGACTGCAGCGCCGCCGGCGCCATGCCCACCGCGGCCAGCAGCCCGAATACCACCATCGCCTGCCGCGACTGCTTGAGCTGCTGCATCGAGGCGGCCACGCGCTGCACGCGCCGCACCGGATTGGCCTCGCCGACCGGCAGGTCCAGGAACACCAGGCCGAAATGGTTGCCGAGCTTGCGCGCGTGTTCCAGCGGGCGCAGGTTGACCGGCACCGTGGCGCGCAGGGTCACCCCATCCAGCGGTTCGCCGCGCTCGAGCATGTAGGCGCGCAAGGCGCCGGCCATCGTCGCCATCAGCACGTCGTTGACCGTGCAGTCGCAGGCGCGGCCGACCGCCTTCACTTCGTCCAGGTCCAACGGCGCAGCCCAGGCCACCCGCTTGCTGACCCCCAGGCGCCCGCGCAGCAGGGTCGGCGGATCGTCGGACAGCAGCAACGCATTGGCCAGTTCGCGGCCGATCAGGCCGCCTTCCTTGGCCAGCATCTGCGCCAGGTTCGGGTCCTGGTACATGGCACGGCCCTTGTCGAGCATGCGTCCGCCCAGTTTCAAATAACGGTCGATGGCGCCGACCCGGCGCACCACTTCCTTGCCGTCGTCCTTCAGCCAGGCACGGCCGAGTTGCGCCGCTGGCTCCGGCACGCGCTGCATATCGGTCAGCGACAGCAGTACCTGCACCAGCGCGATGCCGTCGGCGTAGCTGTGGTGGATGCGCGCCACCAGCGCCGAGCCGCCTTCGTAGCGTTCGATCAGATGGAACTGCCACAGCGGCTTGGTCTTATCCAAGGGCGTGGACGCCATCTGCCCGGCGAAGCGCTCCAGCGCCTGCTTGCCGCCGCGCCCGGGCAGGGCCGACAGGCGCACGTGCCAGTCCAGGTCGAAGTCGTCGTCGTGCTGCCAGTAGGCGCCGGTCGCGGTATCCACCGGCTTTTGCTGGAAGCGCGGGAAGGACAGAAAGCGTTTGCGCACCAACTGCTTGAACTGCGGCAGCGACAACGCCTCGTCGAACATCAGCACGCCGGTGATCATCATCGGATTGGTCGGCCGCTCCATCCGCAACCAAGCGGTATCCACACGCGACATCGGTTCGCGCCGCGGCTTGCGGCGGGCTGTGCTGGTGGCCATGCATGCTCCTGTGCGTGGCCGGAGTGAATCATGGCGCGGCGAAGGGCGTCAATCGCGGCACCTGTGCGGCGCTGCCGCGGTTCACGCCGTAGCGCCGCACGCGCGCACTGGGTTGGCCCGTGTCAGCCGCCGCCAGTCTCGCGATAGG
>NZ_CAPJ01000505.1 GCF_000331775.1 Xanthomonas translucens pv. translucens DSM 18974 | reverse complement strand
CGACTCAGTCCAGGGCGACGGCCTTGCGTGCGGCGGCCGGCGACGCCGTGGCCAGCGCCACGGGCTTGGCCTGCACCGGCATGCCGGGCATGAACACTTTCTGCACGCCGTCGACGATGACCCGGTCGCCAGCGTTGAGCCCGCCGAGCACGATGCGCAGGCCCTCGGCGCTGCGCCCCAGCTGCACGTCGCGGCGCTGCGCCTTGCCGTCCTTGTCGACCACGTAGACGTACTTGCGGTCCTGGTCGGTCAGCACCGACCGGTCGTCGATCAGCAGCGCATTGAAGCGACCGCTGCCGAGCAGGCGCACGCGCGCGAACAGGCCCGGGGTGAAGCTGCGGTCGGCGTTGTCGAGCAAGGCACGCACGCGGATGGTGCCGGTACTGCGGGTGATCTGGTTGTCGAGGAAATCGACCTTGCCGGCGTGCGGGAACCCGTCCTCGCCGACCAGGCCGACCTGCACCGGCAGCTGCCCGTCGCGCTCGCTGGGCCGCTCGCCCTTGCGCGCCATCTGCGCATAGCGCAGGAAGGTGCCTTCGTCGGCATCGAAATACACATGCACCTTGTCCAGCGACACCAGCGTGGTCAGCACGCTGGCGCTGTCGCCGGCGCTGACCAGGTTGCCGGCGGTGACCAGGGCGCGGCCGGCGCGGCCGGCGATCGGCGCGCGCACCTGGGTCCATTCCAGATTCAGGCGCGCGGTATCCACCGCGGCCTGTGCGGCGAGCACGTCGGCCTCGGCCTGTTCGGCGGCGGCATGGCGCTGCTCCCAGCTCTCGGTGGAGATCGCCTGCTGGTCGGACAGTTTCTTGGCGCGCGCCGCCTCGCTGCCGTTGAGCCTGGACTGGGTCCGCGCCCGCGCCAGCTCGGCGTTGGCGCGCGCCAGTTCGGCGCGGTAGCTGCGCGCGTCGATGGTGAACAGCACATCGCCCTTGTTCAGTTCCTGGCCTTCGACGTAATTGACCTTGTCGATGTAGCCGGACACGCGCGGACGCAGATCGACGCGCTCGACCGCCTCGACGCGGCCGTTGAACTCGTCCCACTGGCTGATTTGCTTCTGCAGCGCGGGCGCCACGCCGACC
>NZ_CAPJ01000506.1 GCF_000331775.1 Xanthomonas translucens pv. translucens DSM 18974 | reverse complement strand
GGTTTTGGCGCTGCCGTCGCGGCCGCGGCCGCTCGCTTCTGCGCCCGTCCGCCGGCGCGCGCACGCTGTTGCCTGGTTGCCATAGCGGTGCTCCATGCCTGGGGAGATCCGTCGGCACATGCCGGTAGCGGCCGCGCCGAGTGAAGCCAGCTTAAGCCGCCTTTGCCGCAAGGCTTGTGACTGCCCTCCCCGATCCCTACACTGTGTCCGTCAGCGTTTTACGTTTTCCCCGGGGGTGCACTGGTTTCGACGGGGGTTGCAAAATCGCTTGGCGCATGCCGAGGGGGCCGCTTTCCTCGTAAATCCAGCAGCAAACTTATAGTTGCCAACGACGACAACTACGCACTGGCCGCTTAAGGCCTAGCCCCGAAATCGCTTGTGTCCGTGCTCGCGACGTAGGGTCATTATCACGGAATCGCCGGTGGTGGCTGCCTGTCAGCCATTGGCTAAATGAAGCAGGCTGGTCCCGGGATGCGCTTCGCACATCGTGCTGTTCCGGGATGAGATCCAACGATGAGCTAAGCATGTAGTGCCGGGGATGGAGTGCCTTCGGACGGCGGTTCGATTCCGCCCACCTCCACCATTCTCACCTGCAAAACCAGCCTAAGCCGCTTGATTTTGCAAGGTTTATTGGTGATTTACGAGCCTCAAACGATACCCCTTCCAGGTATCGTCTGAGGTATCGTTTTGTCTGAAGCGCCCCAGCGGACTGCATGCCAGCGTTCTTGTGCGCGCTGACTGCCCCCCCCATTGACAGGTTACCGCTTGCTCATCCGCCCGCTGAACGGCCGGGGACGACGCCGCCCAGGGCTGGACTGGCTTGCTTGCGTCGGCCGGAAGACGCTGGACACTAGTGGCGGTCGTGCTGCAATCGAGACGCCTGCCGCACGGCGGGGCAACGTGGTGGTCGGCAATTCTCTCAAACGTGCCATCAGCAGCGTGCATCACCCCATCGCGCAAGGCAAATACAAACGGCCTGGCTACCCGAAGCCGCCTACCGTTTCAATCGCAGATTACATTTGCGCGGACTGCCTCCAGGACTTGCCACAGTCATGCTGCAATGCACGCCTGTCCGGAGCCGGTTTTGCCCGCAGCGAGAGATTTCCACAGCTGAGAGCCAGGAATGATTCGGGTCTATTTCTGCCTCGCCATGGCCTCGTTTTTTCACCGCAGCTACAACCCTGAAGTGGTTTTGCTAAAGGCTCTTAATCATTTCCAGCATCTTCGTGCGCTTCGTGCACCTCATCCGGAATATGAAGCGATATTTCGGGAAAGTGTTCGCGATCTCCCGGATCCTCAAGAACGAGCATTTCCCGGCTCCTCCACATCTGAACCGCCTTAGACAGATTGACTATATTGATCTCGCTATCACCACGAAATATATATTCACCGTTCTCATCAACGATGCCCAGATGTGAATTCTTCAGCGCCTTCCAATCGTTTGTGGCGGCATCAAGATCGCTTGCCTCGGTGCCGCTGTTGATTGCGCGTTCGCGCAAGCTTTGCGCCATCCTCGCCAACTTCTGGAGAAAGTAAGGGCTTTTGCTTTCATCGAGCATCATAGCGATCGAAGATACGCCACCCAGAGTGGCGAAAGTTTCATCGGAGCGTTCTTGCCGAATGAAAAAAGGAGCACCCGCAACGAAGGGATTTCTTTCATTGAGCACCATATCCAACAGGGAGTGCGCGGTGTCATCGATCCTCTTGCGCGCTTGTTCTTGCGCCCCCCGATTGCTGGACGTAGCGGCATAGGACGATGCACCCGCGGCCATCCGGGCCGGCAGCGCCTCGGGACGGAGAGACCGGAGTCGGTTGAGTTGATTTTGCAGACGTGGTGGAACTAGGATCGTGCAATCCGCAGGTAGCCGAAAAATACTGACAGGCAGCGCTCGCAGATTATCGCAACCACGCAGGTCGAGCTCCTGAAGTTGCGAAAGCCTATGTATATCATGCGGCAACGAGCTCAGCTTACTGCAGTTTCTTAGAATGATTTTCTTCAGTGGCGCTAGCGCTTGAACAATCCGCGGATATCGCTCCAACTCCTTGCAGCCACTCAGGTCCAACTTTTCCAGTTTGGGCAGGCCATGAATGCTGCTGTCGAGTCCGTCAAGTGGTGAATCGGTGATCTTTATTTCCTTCAAATCCTTCATGTACCGGAGGGACCGTGGAAGCGAGCGGACACCGGTGTTCGACAGCTCTAGCGTCTGCAATTTGACCAATCCTACGCGCTGGCCAGATGCGTTGCGGATCGCAAGATCCTTGGGGAGTTCGGACAAGTTGGGACAGGAGATGACGGAGAGTTCTAGCAACTGCTCCAGCCCGGAAATGGACGCAGGCAGCGCGCTGATCGGATTGTGAGATAACGTCAATGTCCGCAGGTTGGTCAGGTCGCCGATGGACTCGGGAAGTTCCTCCAGGCCAGTTTCCCTGATCACCATAGTTTGAAGATGCGAAAGGCGGAACGTCTGCTCCGGGAGCCGTGGCAGCTGTATGCGTTCGATATTCAATGAGGTGGCGTTGGAAAACGTTGCAAGCTCCAGCAGCGCTGCGGCTTCTTGCGACGCGACGCGGGGATCGGACTCGGCTCTGTGTAACGATTGCGAGCGCGCGCGTTCGCCAGAGTCCAGCTGCGGCAATACGTGCGACTGGAACGGGTCCGCAGGTCCTTCATCGCGCTGCGGTAGCGTTGACGGATGGCGTGCGCGCCGGCCAGGCAAACATCTGAACAGGCCGCCGAGCAGGCCGGAAGTGCGTCGCGTTTGGTCAAGTGGCGGCGTCCGCTCGCCAGGTGCTGCGCTCGTACTCGATTCGGCGTGCTGCGGAATTTCCGCTGGGGTTTGTGGCGTGCGCGCGAGATTGATGGGTCGCATGGCCGTCCTCATTCGCTGCATGGCGTATGCACGGCATGATCGATCTGAAGCGCAGCGGATACCGGAGTTCGGCGCGAAACCCTGATCTGGGGAGCGAAGTCTCGGTGGGCGCGACATTCAGCAGCGATATAACGGTCAGCTGGAGACATGGCGGGATCTATCGAAAGCCATCCAGCCATGTCGGCACCCGCCGGCATGCATCTGCCGGTGCTTGAGAAAAGTGGTCCAGCCGCGGATGCCTGCATCCTTGAAGCAGCCCCGAGCGTCGCCTTCGGCCGCACAGCTGGTAGGCGAATCATGCGCCCGCGTCCGTTACGGCAGCGTCCTTGGGGCGTTGCGGAATGATGTCGGGGCCGTCGCGGTGGCGCAACGGAACGGAACACGCCGACCACGCCAAGACACCGATCCGCGTCACAGAACCAGCGACGGAGACATATCCGCTCATCGCCCACATGCCCGTCACCGCCGGTCTGTACGGTAGGCGATGACCTCCAAGATCAGGACGCCCCGCCATGTCATTGACCCAGGAACAACTGCGCATCCTGCAGGACATCCATGCCACCAGGCCGGTCGGCGAAGCGGAGACGGCTTGGGCCGTGCGCGAGAATTATGCCGCGCAAGGCGAGGATGGCGATCTCGCGCTAAGCCAGAACGGGCTGCAAGCCATCGACGGCAGCGAGGCGTAACCCAAGGCGCCGCGTCGCCTTCGTCGCACCATAGCGGCGCCGCTGCGACGCCTTACCGGCTGTCGCCGTTGTGGTGCCAAGCCGAATCGGGGGGACCGAACCACACAGCTGGCTGGCGCTGCATCGCGGCGAAGAGCGCAGGGACGCGCTGCCGAGCCTGAGTTGGCTGCTGCGGCAGCGCGTCGGTCAGCCAGGCCCTGCAGCAGGCTGCGGTAGCGCGGGGTGTCCCTGGTGATGATGCGCAACTTCTCCGTGGTCGTGTGCCGTGTCGCGGACGCCCGCGCCGTCAGTGCGCGACCGGCGCCGGCGGCGTTGCCAGCGCCACCTCCGGCGGCAACACCGCGTCCTGGCCCCAGCCGCCGAGCGCCTTGTACACCCGCACCACGCCGACATTGACCGAGGCCTCGGCATCGGCCAGGGCATCGTCGGCGCTCAGCTTGGTGCGCTGGGCATCGAGCAGGGTCAGGAAATCCTCCGAACCGGCACGGTAGCGGATCTGCGCCAGCGCTTCGGCGCGGCCTGCCGCTTGCGCCTGTTCGGCGACGATCGCCAACCGCGCTTGCTGCTTGGCGTAGGCGGTCAAGGCGTTCTCGGTGTCCTCCAGCGCGCCGAGCACCGCCTTCTCGTAGTCGGCGGCGGCGCCGTCGGCCTGCGCCTCGCTGGCGCGCAGCCGCGCGCGCACGGTGCCGAAGTCGAACGCCGCCCAGCTGATCGACGGGGTCAGCGACCAGGCCTTGCTACCGCCCTGCAGCAGTGCGCCGGCATCGCCGGACAGGAAGCCGACGAAGCCGCTGAGGCTGATCCGCGGGAACAGGTCGGCGGTGGCCACGCCGATCCGCGCCGTCGCCGCCGCCAGCCGGCGCTCGGCGATGCGCACGTCGGGACGCCGACGCAGCAACTGGGTGGTATCGCCCAGCGGCAGCGCGCGGGCGTAGGCGGGCGTGGCGCGCGGCGCCAGCAGGTCGTCCAGCGCGCCGGGCGGAACGCCCAGCAGCACCGCCAGCCGATGCCGCGCCTGTGCTTCGCTGACTTCCAGCAACGGGATGTCCGCCTCGATCGCCTTGAGCCGGGCGCGGCTGCTCTGCACGTCCAGTTCGCTGCCGGCGCCCAGTTGCGAGCGGGTCTCGGTCAGGCGCTGGGTATCGCGCAGGTTGTCCAGGGTGGTGCGCGCCACCGCGATGCGTTTCTGCGCGCCGCGCAATTCGAAGTAGTTGCGCGCCACTTCCGCGGCCACGGTGACCTGCGCATCGGCCATGCCGGCCTGCTCGGCTTCCAGGTCGGCGCGCGCCGCCTCGCTGGCACGGCGCTGGCGTCCGAACAAATCCAGTTCCCAACCGGCATCGAAGCCCAGGCTGTAGCGCTCGGTCAGCACCCGTGCGCCGCCGGCGTCGGCATCCGGCGCCTTGCCGCGGCTGTAGTCGCCGTTGGCGGTGACGTGCGGGGCCTGGTCCAGGCGTCGTTCGGCGAACACCGCGCGCGCCTCGTGCACGCGCGCCAGGGCGATGCGCAAGTCGAGGTTGGCGACCAGGCTCTGGTGCACCAGCTGTTCCAGCACCGGGTCGTCGAACTGCGCCCACCACGACGCCACCGGCGAGGTGGTCGCGAACACCGGTGCCGCCGCGCCCTGCAGCGTCACCGGCGCCGGGTCGGGCGCACGGTAGTTGGGGCCGACGCTGGCGCAGGCGCTGAGCAGCGCCAGCGCCAGCGCGCCGATCGCGGGACGGATCACCATGGCAGCACCTGGCCCACATGGGTGTAGCTGCCGGTCGCGCCATCGGCATCGAGCAGCGCCATCATCACGCTGCTGCGCGCGCCGTCGGCCACGTCCAGCTCGCCCTCGCCCGAGTTCATGTCGGTCTTCACGTAGCCGGGATGGATACTGTTGACCTTGATCGGGGTGTCGCGCAGTTCGTAGGCCAGTTGCACGGTCCACGCGTTCACCGCGCTCTTGGACACGTTGTAGGCCGGCACTTTGAAGTCGTAGATCGGCGAGCCCGGCTGGCTGTGCAGCGCGATCGAGCCGAGCACGCTGGACACATTGACGATGCGCGCGGCCGGCGCGGCGCGCAGCAGCGGCAGGAACGCCTGGGTCACCGCGATCAGGCCGAACACGTTGGTGTCGAAGGTCTTGCGCCAGGTCTCCAGGCTCTGCTGCGAGACTGTGCGTTTCATGTCGTCGATCAGGATGCCGGCGTTGTTGACCAGGATGTCGAGCAGGCCATAGCGCGCCTGCACCGCCGCCACGGCGGCGGCGATGCTGGCGGCGTCGGTAACGTCCAGGGTCAGCGCCTCCACCGGCAAGCCCTCCCCTTGCAGTTCCAGCGCGGCGGCCGTGGCGCGTGTGGAATCGCGGCCGGCCAGCAGCGTGTGCACGCCGGCTTCGGCCAGCTGGCGCACGGTGTGCAGGCCGATGCCGCGGGTGGCGCCGGTGACGAGGGCGATTTTCTGAGTTGTGGTCATGCGGATTTCCTTGAAGGAGGGAATGGACGGATCAGGCGTGGGTCGGCGCATGCGACACCAGCGGACGCCCGGACAGCTTGCGCAGGGCGACATAGAACACCGGGGTGAGGAACAGGCCGAACAAGGTCACCCCGAGCATGCCGGCGAACACCGTGATGCCGGTGGCCGAGCGCACTTCCGCGCCGGCGCCGTGCGAGAACACCAGCGGCACGGTGCCGGCGATGAACGCGATCGAGGTCATCACGATCGGGCGCAGACGCAGGCGGCAGGCTTGCAGCGCCGATTCGACGATGCCCTTGCCCTGCAGCTCCAGTTCGCGGGCGAACTCGACGATCAGAATCGCGTTCTTGCACGCCAGGCCCATCAGCACCACCAGGCCGACCTGCACGAACACGTTGTTGTCGCCGCCGCTCAGCCACACCCCGAACAGCGCCGACAGCAGCGTCATCGGCACGATCAGGATCACCGCCAGCGGCAGCGTCCAGCTTTCGTACAGCGCGGCGAGCACCAGGAACGCCAGCATCACCGCCAGCGGGAACACCACCAGCGCCGCCTTGCCCTGGCTCGCCTGCTGGTAGCTCAGGTCGGTCCATTCGATCTCCATGCCGTTGGGCAGCACCTGCTTGGCGATCTGGGTGAGCTTGGCCATCGCTTCGGCCGAAGACAGCATGCGCGCATCCGCCTCGCCGGCCAGGTCGGCCGCCGGATAGCCGTTGTAGCGCAGCACCGGGTCCGGGCCGTAGCTCTGCTTGAGCGTCACCATCGAGCCGATCGGCACCATCTCGCCGGCGGCGTTGCGGGTGCGCAGCCGGGCGATGTCCTCGACGCTTTCGCGGAACGGGGCATCGGCCTGGGCGATCACCTGCCAGGTCCGGCCGAACTGGTTGAAGTCGTTGACGTAGGTCGAACCGAGGTAGGTCTGCAGCGTCTCGAACAGATCGGTCAGGGCAACGCCCTGCGCCTTGGCCTTGACCCGATCGACCTCCGCATCCAGCTGCGGCACGTTGGCCTGGTAGGTGCCGATCGGATAGCTCATGCCCGGGGTCTGCACCACCGCGCCCTGCATCGCGTTGACCGCATTCTGCAGTGCGCCGTAGCCGAGGTTGGCACGGTCCTCGATGAACAGCTGGTAGCCGTTGCCGTTGCCCAGGCCCAGGATCGGCGGCGGCATGAACGCGAACGCCTGACCTTCGCCCAACTGGGAGATGCGCTGGTTGATTTCGGCGTTGATTTCCAGCGCGCTGCGGTGGCGTTTGGCGAACGGCTTCAGGGTCAGGAACACCACGCCGGTATTGGGCGTATTGGTGAACTGCAGCGCGTTCAGTCCGGGGAACGAGATCGCATGCTCCACACCGTCGGTCTGCATGGCGATGGTGGTGACCTTGCGCAGCATCGCGTCGGTGCGTTCGAGCGAGGCGCCCTCCGGCAGCTTCACGCCGGCGATCAGGTACATCTTGTCCTGGGTCGGAATGAAGCCGGCCGGCACCGCCTTGAACATCACACTGGTAACCACCAGCAGGCCGAGATAGACCACGAACACCGTGCCGCGCTTGCCGAGGATCCGCGACACGCTGCCCTGGTAGCGTTCGGAGCTGCGGTTGAAGAAGCGATTGAACGGACGGAACAGCCAGCCGCCGAACAGTCGGTCCATCAGCCGCGACGCGGCATCCTTGGGCGCGTCGTGGGAGCGCAGCAGCAGCGCGGCCAGCGCCGGCGACAGGGTCAGCGAGTTGATCGCCGAGATCACCGTGGAAATGGCGATGGTCACCGCGAACTGCTTGTAGAACTGGCCGGTCACCCCGGACAGGAACGCCATCGGCACGAACACCGCGCACAGCACCAGCGCGATCGCCACGATCGGCCCGGACACCTCGCGCATCGCCTGGTGCGCCGCGGCCAGCGGAGTCAGCCCTTCCTCGATGTTGCGCTCCACGTTCTCCACCACCACGATCGCATCGTCCACCACGATGCCGATCGCCAGCACCAGTCCGAACAGGGTCAAGGTGTTGATCGAGAAACCCAGCACATACAGCGCGGCGAAGGTGCCCACCACCGACACCGGCACCGCGATCAACGGAATGATCGAGGCGCGCCAGGTCTGCAGGAACAGGATCACCACCAGCACCACCAGCAGCACCGCTTCCAGCAAGGTATGCACCACCGCAGTGATCGAGTCGCGCACGAAGATGGTGGTGTCGTACACCGCCTCGTACTTCACGTCGTCCGGGAACTGCTTGGTGAGTTCGTCCATCTTGGCGATCACCTGATCGCGGATCTGCAGCGCATTGGCGCCCGGCGCCTGGAAGATACCGATGCCCACCGCGTTCTTGCCGTCCAGCTGCGAGCGCAGGGTGTAGTCGCCAGCGCCCAGTTGCAGGCGCGCGACGTCGGCCAGGCGCATGGTTGCGCCATCGCTGCCGACCTTGAGCACGATGTCGCCGAACTCCTGCTCGCTGCGCAAGCGGCCCTGGGCGTTGATCAGGGTCAGGAACTTGCTGTCGGGCATCGGCTCGGCGCCGAGCTGGCCGGCCGAGACCTGCACGTTCTGCTCGCGCATCGCCGCGACCACGTCGCTGGCGGTGAGCCCGCGCGCGGCGATGCGTTCCGGATCCAGCCAGGCGCGCATCGCGTAGTCGCCGCCGCCGAACACCTGCGCATCGCCCACGCCCTGGATCCGCGCCAGCGCGTCCTTGACGTGCAGGCGCGCGTAGTTGCGCAGATACAGGGTGTCGTACTTGCCCTTCGGCGAGGTCACGTGCACCACCATCAGGAAGGTCGGCGACTTCTTCTGCGTGGTCACGCCCTGTCGGCGCACGTCCTCGGGCAGGCGTGCCTGCGCCTGCGCGACGCGGTTCTGCACCTTGACCGCGGCATCGTCGGCATCGGTGCCCGGGCGGAAGGTGATGGTCATCTGCAGCACGCCGTCGGAGCCGGCCACCGACTTGAGGTACATCATGCCCTCGACCCCGTTGATCGCCTCCTCCAACGGCGTGGCGACCGTCTCGGCGATGACCTTGGGATTGGCGCCCGGATACACCGTGCGCACGATCACCGAGGGCGGCACCACGTCGGGGTATTCGCCGATGGGCAGCATCGGGATCGCGATCAATCCCGCGGCGAAGATGACGATCGACAGGACGGCGGCGAAGATCGGCCGGTCGATGAAGAATCTGGAAAAGTCCATGGGTGGTGGTCCTGGAAACGAAGGTGGAACGGGTGGCCGAACAGGGACGCGGGCAACGCGGCGGCGACGCTAGCTAG
>NZ_CAPJ01000507.1 GCF_000331775.1 Xanthomonas translucens pv. translucens DSM 18974 | reverse complement strand
GTCGGGGCTGAAGCCCCTCCTACAGAAAAGCAGAAATGCGCCGAACTTGCGAAAATCCCGAGTCCCGAGTCCCGAGTCCCAGCAACACCCTCACGCCGCCCCCAACATCCGCATCAGACTCGGCAAGCCCCGCCCCTGCATGTACGGATCGCGTTGCAGGTCCAGGCACCGGTCGAGCAGCAATTGCCTGACCCGGTCCGGGAAGCCGATGAACTCGCGGCGCACCGACAGGAACGCGGCGATCAGCCCGGACACGTGCGCGGCCGCCATGCTGGTGCCGCTCATCTCCACCATCCAGGTGCCGGGGTCATCGGCGTCGTAGCGGTGATGGACCGAGACGATCTTCTCCCCCGGCGCCACCAGGTCCGGCTTGTGCCGGCCGTCGGCGGTCGGCCCGCGCGAGGAGAAATACGACACGCCATAGCTGTGCGGGCTGCTCTTGTGCACCGAGCCCACCGCCAGCGCTTCCTCCAGATTGGCCGGATCGCCGATGCTCAGGTCCAGGTTCAACGGATAGGCCTGCCCGTCGTTCTGCACCAGCCAGGCCAGGCCGTCATTGCCGGCCGCGATGACCACCACCACACCCTGCCGCCATAGCCGGCGCAGTTCGTTGCACAGCGGGGTGAAGCCGCAGCCGTAGCTCTCCGCGTCGAAGTAGCCGCCCAGGCTCAGGTTGACCCCATGGATGACCAGCTCGCCGGCGCGTTCGTTGATCTCGGCGACCTGCTGCACACCCTTGATGATCCACGAATCGCGGCCGTTGCCATCGTCGTCCAGCACCTTCAGCCCGTACAGCCGCGCCTGCGGCGCCATGCCGGCGAAGCGCAGCGGCGTGGCCGGCGCCCCTCCGGGCAACGGCGCCTCGCACTGCCCGGCGATGATCCCGGCCACGTGGGTGCCATGGCCGTTGCCATCCAGCGCGGCGAAGCCGTCACCGTCGCGGCGGCGCAGTTCGCGCGCGCGACCGCGCTGTGTGCAGTCCCATTGCGCCAGCACCGTTTCGGCCAGGCCGGGCTGCTGGAAATGCGGATGCGCCGCGGCGATACCGCTGTCCAGCACCGCCCAGCCGATGCCGGCGCCGAGCGCACGGTACGCCACCTGCGCCGCGTCGGCCTGCACGGTGCTGCGCGACTGGTAGATCAGCGCGCGCTTGCCGGCGTCGCGCCACAGCCGTTTCAGGCTCAGGCCGCGACAGCGATCGCGCAGGCTTTCGATCTCGAACCGGGTCAGGCGCACCGACACGTAGCGCTGCAGCGTGTCCTCCAGTTCGATCGCTGCGTCCAGCGCGTCGCCCTTCAAACCGGTGGAGGCCTGGGTCAACGCGCGCAGCGCCGCGACCAGATCGCGCTTCAACTGCGCCGGCGCGCGCTCGCCCGGCAGGCGGTCCAGCTCGATCAGCACCTCGTGCCGATAGTCCGGCGCGCGCGCCTCCAACTGATCGGACAGGTCCTTGATCAGCACCGGATGCGCGATCGGCTGGTCGAAACCGATCCCCACCGCGCGCCGCAGCTCGGCGCGGACCTCGGGGATGGACAGATAGCCGGAAGCGGAATGCGGATTGCGCTGCCAATCCGGATTGATCCGCGACCCGGCGATGGTGTGGAAACGCCCCTGCGCATCGGCGATGTCGTCGCTCAGGTCGTCGTCCAGCGCCACCGGATCGCGCCGCTCGGCGACGTTGACCCAACGCTTCACGCAAGCCGGAAACGGCAACTTCGGCGTGCCGCTCCACTGCTTGAACATGCTGCGCACCACCGGCAGACCCAGCGGCGAGCCCAGGGTCAGCAACAGCGACACCTCGCAGCCCTCGGCCTTGAATTCGCGCAGCACGTCGTAGGCGATCAGCGAGCCCTGGCTGTGCGCGACCACCACGAACGGACCGCCACCGGCGCGCAGGCGCTGCAGCAGGCTCTCGCGCATCTGCTCGCGCCGCGCCGGCACGAAGAAGAAATCGTGCACGTCCTGCAGCAGCGCCGCGGAGATCAGCTTCAGCAGCATCCGGTTCAGCACGTCGATCGGCCCCTGCGCGTGCAGGCCGGCAGCCTCCGGCGCGGCGGCCTGCACCTCATCCAGCAACTGCTGCAGGCACGCACGCTCCGCGTCGCTGCCGGCCAGCGCATCGGCCAGTTGGCGCAGATCGGCCAGCTGCGGCACCACGCCCAGCGCGCCGAGCACCTGCTGCTCGGCCTGGTTTAGCGCCGGGCCGCGGTCCTGGTCCTGGCAACCGCCCGGCCCCGGCGACGGATAGCGCTCGCGGCTGACCCAGTACGCCATGCGCGTGCGCTCACCCATCTCGCGACCGAACAGGGCGCGGTCCCACTGGCAGCGCAACACCTCGGCCGGTGGCTTGTTGCCGATACCATGCAGGTAGACGACCGTGCGCGCCGGCCCCTGCGCCAACGAGCCTTCGCCGGTGGCCTTGGGCCGGGTCGCGCGCGCGGCGCTGGCGGTGGCTGCGTCGCGATGAGAGGACGGCACGCGCCTGGGGGAAGCTTCCGGCTTGGCTGTCCCGGGCTTGGCTGCCTTGGACCTTGTTGTCTTGGGCTTGGTCGCTTTGGGCGCGTCTGTCCTGGGTTTGTCGCCAGCCACTGTTTTCGCCGCGATGCGCCGCGTTGGCTTGATCGGCCGCGCGGCGGCCGTTTCCGCGGTTTTCGCCTGGGCCGGCTGCGCAACCGCCTTCTTCGGCTTGGCCTGCTTCGCCGCAGCGGTCCGCCGCGCGGGCGGCGCCCG
>NZ_CAPJ01000508.1 GCF_000331775.1 Xanthomonas translucens pv. translucens DSM 18974 | reverse complement strand
GCGCTGTCGCGCGACACCACGGCATTGATCGGCGAGCTGGGCATGGGCGGCGGGCGCTTCGAGATCCAGCTCGAGCCGCACGAGGCCGAGCGCCCCGACCCGGCCGGCGCCGAGCGCGTCGAATTCCTGGTCGCGGCCAACGCCGGGCAGCCGCCGCGCGCGCTGCGCAAGGTCGCCTCCGGCGGCGAGCTGTCGCGCATCTCGCTGGCGATCGAGGTCGCCGCGCTGGGCCTGGACGCGGTGCCGACGATGGTGTTCGATGAAGTGGATTCGGGCATCGGCGGCGCGGTCGCCGACATCGTCGGCAAGAAGCTGCGCGCGCTCGGCGAGCAGCGCCAGGTGCTGTGCGTGACCCACTTGCCGCAGGTCGCGGCGCAGGGCCACGCCCATTACCGGGTCAGCAAGGCGCCGGTCGAGGGCATGACCCAGAGCTCGGTCGAACTGCTGGCACCGCGCCAGCGCGAGGAAGAACTGGCGCGGATGCTGGGCGGGGTCGAGGTCAGCAAGGAAGCCCGCGCCGCGGCCAAGCGGCTGCTGCAGAGCGCTGGTTGAGGCGCTGTGCCAGGCTGCGCCGGGCTGGCGGGCTGGGCCTGGGGTTCGGTTCGACAACCGGAGCGCTACTGCGCGCATGTCGCTGGGTCGCCTCGAGCCATCAGGCGACTGGAGCCCTGTGATTCGAGCCGTCAGGCGATATGAAGCTGCAGGCTTCGGATGGTGTCGGGTCGGGGCTGAAGCCCCTCCTACAGTGCACCCAGCCAGTTCGTCGCGAGTTCTCTGTAGGAGCGGTTTCAACCGCGACGAGCGGAGCCGTCCGACGACCCGGGGCGGAAGGCGTCGGGACTGAAGCCCTCCCACAGTGCACCCAGCCAGTTCGCCGCGATTCCCTGTAGGAGCGGTTTCAATCGCGACGAGCGAAGCCACCAGGTGTGCCGGCCTCGGAAGCAGTCGGGGCTGAAGCCCCTCCCACAGTGCACCCAGCCGGCTCGCCGCAAGCCCCCTGTGGGAGCGACTTCAGTCGCGACGAACGGAGCTGGGAGATCAGTGACAGCTGGCAATCCGTAGAAACCGAAGCCACTGAGGCCCTTCCTCTCCCACGCGGTCCGCGGCGATGGCCCTGAGTCGCACGCGACCGCGCGCGTAAGGGCGCCGGCTCAGCCCTTCTTGGCGCCCGGGCGCTTGCTGCGCACGTACAGCACCAGCGAATGCTCTTCCAGTTCGTAGCCATGCTCGGCGGCGATCTTGCGCTGCAGTTCCTCGATCTCGGCGCTCTCGAACTCGATGACGTTGCCGGTATCCACGTCCACCATGTGGTCGTGGTGGCCGCCACGGTCCAGCTCGTACACCGCCTGGCCGCCTTCGAAATTGTGCTTGAGCACCAGCCCGGCCGCCTCGAACTGGGTCAGTACCCGGTAGACCGTGGCCAGGCCGATCTCGTCGCCGTGGTCGAGCAGCTGGCGGTAGATCTCTTCGGCAGTCATGTGGTGACGCGCCGACTTCTGCTCGAGCAGCTCCAGGATGCGCATCCGGGGATGCGTGACCTTCAGGCCGACTTTGCGCAGATCGTGGGATTCCATGGTGGCTCCGTTCATAGCTGGTTTAACGCCAGCTGCCTCGGGGTGGGTCGCGGCGGTCGGCGGGAGTGTATCATCGACCCGATTTCCCTCAGTACTGTCCCCGATGCGCAATCTCTTGCTGGTCGCCGCTGTTGCCCTGTCCACCGCTGGCTGCGGAATCATCTACAAGCAGCCTATCTACCAAGGCAACCTGATCAAGCAGGCGGCCGTCGATCAGCTCAAGGTCGGCCAAAGCAAGCAGCAGGTCAACGCGCTGCTCGGCACCCCGTCGATCCCGGATCCGTTCCATGCCCAGCGCTGGGACTACACCTCGACCGAGCGCCTCGACCGCCTGGGCAGGACCGAGATCAAGAATTTCGTCGTCTATTTCGACAACGACACGGTGACCCGCTGGGAAGGCGACTATTTCCCGGAGAACGATTCGGAGCTGGCCAAGAACAGCGTGCGCCAGTTCGGCCGCAATCTGGCCAAGGACAAGAAGAAACAGCGCCGCAGCGAGTAAGCGGGCGCAGTGGCGGCCGGTGCGGCGGCGCTAGCGCGGTTTCGCGCGCCACCGCCGGGCGTCCTTCGGATCGGCCAGCAATGGCCTAAGCAGTTCGACCCGGTCGCCGTCGTGCAACAGCTGGGTGGGTGCGACGACGCTGCCGTGGATCGCGCAAGGCATGCCCTGCTCGGCTTCGGCCAGTGCGGCCGCCGCCAGCGCATCGGCGACGGTGGCGCCTTCGGGTAACTGCAGCGTGCGCGCGACGAAGCGCTCCGGCCAGGCCAGCACCACCTGGACCCGCAGCCCGCTCATGCGTCTTCGCGGTCGGCCACGCGCACGAAATCGTTGACCATGCGGTCGGCCAGGCTCTGGAACCCCAGCGCCAGCGCCGGCCCCAGCAGCCGCGAGGCCGGTTCGAAATCCAGCATCAGGCTGACCTTGCTGGCATGGTCGTTGAAGCCGTGGAACTCCCACT
This sequence comes from Xanthomonas translucens pv. translucens DSM 18974, assembly GCF_000331775.1. Next base: position 847 of record NZ_CAPJ01000508.1, on the reverse strand, counting down.
GCCCCTGCAGACGCTTGAACGGACCGTCGCGCAGCAGCATATCGATGCGGTCGGGGCGCTGCAGCCGGTTTTCAGTGGTGAACCAGGTCCGGAACGAGCCCAGGCCCAGGTCCAGCCGCGCCACCAAGTGCTGGTCGCTGTGTTCGAGCACATGCGCCGCATCGCACCAGGCGAAGCGGCGCGGGTAGGCGGCGACATCATTGACCAGATCGAACATGCGCGTTGCGGGGTGTTCGACCAGGGCGCTGCGGCGGATGATAGGCATTCGGTGCGGGGAAAGTGGACCAAGACGTTCGGGAGGCCCCGAATCGGAGACAATAGCAAGATGAGCAAGAAACCCGCCAAGGATAAAGCAAACGGCGCGACGGCCAACAAGACCATCGCGTTGAACAAGCGTGCGCGCCACGAATACCACCTGGAGGACCGCTACGAAGCCGGCCTGGCCCTGCAGGGCTGGGAGGTGAAGTCGATCCGCGCCGGCCGCGCCAACATCGGCGAGAGCTACGCGTTCGTGCGCCAGGGCGAACTGTTCCTGTTCGGCGCGCAGTTCACCCCGCTGATCCAGGCCTCCACCCATGTGGTCGCCGACGACCGCCGCACCCGCAAGCTGCTGTTGCACCGGAGCGAGATCGACAAGCTGATCGGCCGCGTCGAGCGCGACGGCTACACCCTGGTGCCCACCGCGATGTACTGGAGCAAAAACAAGATCAAGCTCGAGATCGCGCTTGCCAAGGGCAAGCAGGACCACGACAAGCGCGACGCCGCCAAGGACCGCGACTGGGCCCGCGACAAGCAGCGGATCATGCGGCGGCACAACAAGAACGCGTGAGGCCGGGATCTCGGGACT
>NZ_CAPJ01000509.1 GCF_000331775.1 Xanthomonas translucens pv. translucens DSM 18974 | reverse complement strand
ATGTCAAGCGATTTGATGAAAAAAGTGCCGCTTTTTTTGAAGAAAAAGCGGCACTTTTTTGCAGCTCCGGCGAACCGTTTTTTGTAGGAGGGGCTACAGCCCCGACGCCTTATCGGTAACGCGTCGGGGCTGAAGCCCCTCCTACAGAAAAGCGCGGAAGCTGCGAACTTGCGAAAATCCCGAATCCCGAATCCCGAGTCCCGTCAAGACGTCATCCGGTCCCAGAACCCCTTGACCCCGTCGATGAAGGTCGCCGACTTCGGCGAATGCTTGCGCGCGTCCTCGCCGTTGAAAGTGGATTCGAACTGCTCCAGCAGCTTGCGCTGGTCGGCGGTGAGGTTGACCGGGGTTTCCACCACCACGCGGCAATACAGATCGCCTTCGCTGCGGCTGCGCACCGAACGCACGCCCTTGCCGCGCAACCGGAACAGCTTGCCGGTCTGGGTTTCGGCGGGAATGCGGATCTCCGCCTCGCCGCCCAGGGTGGCCACGCGCACGGTGTCGCCGAGCGCGGCCTGGGAGATGCGGATCGGCACTTCGCAGTGCAGGTCGTCGCCGTCGCGCTGGAAGATCGCGTGCTCGCGCACCCGCACTTCCACGTACAGGTCGCCCGGCGGGGTGCCGGCCGGACCAGCCTCGCCTTCGCCGGACAGGCGGATGCGGTCGCCGTTGTCCACGCCGGGCGGAATCTTCACCGACAGCACCTTGGTTTCCTCGACGCGGCCGGCGCCGTGGCAAGTGCCGCACGGGTTCTGCACGATCTGACCGCGCCCGCCGCAATGCGGGCAGCTCTGCTGCATCGCAAAGATGCCGCGCTGGATCCGCACCTGGCCGCGGCCCTGGCAGGTGCTGCAAGTCTCGACCTTGCCGTCTTCCGAACCGCTGCCGTGACAGTGCTCGCATTCGCCCAGGGTCGGGATGTCGATGCGGCGCTCGGTCCCGGCCACCGCTTCTTCCAGGTCCAGTTCCAGCACGTAGCCGATGTCGGCGCCGCGCCGCGCCGCACGGCCGCCGCCGCCGGCACCGCCGAAGATGTTGCCGAAGATGTCGCCGAAGATGTCGCCCATGTCCGGGCCGCCAGGACCGCCACCGCCGCCCATGCCGCCCATGCCGTGCTCGAACGCGGCATGGCCGTGCGCGTCGTACATGCGCCGCTTGTTGCCGTCGGACAGGACCTCGTAGGCCTCCTTGCACTCCTTGAACGCGGCCTCGGCGGCATGGTCGCCCGGATTGCGATCGGGGTGGTGCTTCATCGCGCAACGGCGATAGGCCTTCTTGAGCTCGTCTTCGCTGACGGTACGGGCCACGCCAAGCACTTCGTAGTAGTCGCGTTTGCTCATAGATCGGGACTCGGGACTCGGGACTCGGGACCCGGCAGGAAGGGGAAGTGATTCAAAGCTGCTACTCCAGGCGATAACGGCAGGACCGGAAAAAAATGGCAGGACCGGAAACCATCGGGACCCGGCAAGTCGCCTTGCCGAGTCCCGGGTCCCGAGCCCCGAGTCCCGGTCTTACTTCTTGTCGTCCTTGACCTCGGTGAACTCGGCGTCGACCACGTCGTCGCCGGCGGCCTGCGCGCCACCCGGAGCAGCACCCGGCTGCTGTTCGCCGGCGGCCGCAGCCGCGTACAGCGACTGGCCCGCTTCTTCCAGCGCCTTGGTCTTGGCCTCGATCTGGCCCTTGTCGTCGCCCTTCATCGCCGTTTCCAGGTCCGCCAGCGCCGACTCGACCTTGCCGATCACGTCGCCGCCGACCTTGCTGCCGTGCTCGGTGATCGCGCTGCGGGTGGCGTGGATCAGGCCGTCGGCCTGATTGCGCGCCTGCACCAGCTCGTGGAACTTCTTGTCTTCCTCGCGGTTGGCTTCCGCGTCGGCGACCATCCGCTGGATCTCGTCGTCCGACAGGCCGGAGCCGGCCTTGATCTCGACCTTCTGTTCCTTGTTGGTCTTCTTGTCCTTGGCCGACACGTGCAGGATGCCGTTGGCGTCGATGTCGAAGGACACCTCCACCTGCGGCAGGCCGCGCGGCGCCGGCTCGATCCCGGACAGGTCGAACTTGGCCAGCGACTTGTTATAGCGGGCCTGCTCGCGCTCGCCCTGCAGCACGTGCACGGTGACCGCGGACTGGTTGTCTTCGGCGGTGGAGAAGGTCTGCGAGGCCTTGGTCGGGATCGTGGTGTTCTTCTCGATGATCTTGGTGAACACGCCGCCCAGGGTCTCGATGCCCAGGCTCAGCGGGGTCACGTCGAGCAGCAGCACGTCCTTGACGTCGCCGGCCAGCACGCCGCCCTGGATCGCCGCGCCCAGCGCCACGGCCTCATCGGGGTTGACGTCCTTGCGCGGTTCCTTGCCGAAGAACTCGGACACCGCCTGCTGCACCTTCGGCATGCGGGTCTGGCCGCCGACCAGGATCACCTCGGTCACGTCGCTGGCGCGCAGGCCGGCGTCGTTGAGCGCGGTGCGGCACGGCTCGATGGTGCGCTTGACCAGATCCTCGACCAGCGCCTCGAGCTTGGCCCGGGTCAGCTTGATGTTGAGGTGCTTCGGGCCCGACGCGTCGGCGGTGACGTACGGCAGGTTGACTTCGGTCTGCTGCGAGGACGACAGCTCGATCTTGGCGCGCTCGGCCGCATCCTTCAGGCGCTGCAGCGCCAGCGGATCCTTGCGCAGGTCGATGCCCTGATCCTTGTTGAATTCCTCGACCAGGTAGTCGATGACGCGCTTGTCGAAGTCTTCGCCGCCCAGGAAGGTGTCGCCGTTGGTGGCCAGCACTTCGAACTGCTTCTCGCCGTCGACGTTGGCGATCTCGATGATCGACACGTCGAAGGTGCCGCCGCCCAGGTCGTACACCGCGATCTTGCGGTCGCCGCCCTGGCCCTTGTCCAGGCCGTAGGCAAGCGCCGCGGCGGTGGGCTCGTTGATGATGCGCTTGACGTCAAGGCCGGCGATGCGGCCGGCGTCCTTGGTCGCCTGGCGCTGGCTGTCGTTGAAGTACGCCGGCACGGTGATGACCGCCTCGGTGACGGTCTCGCCCAGGAACGCCTCGGCGGTCTTCTTCATCTTCTCCAGCACCTGCGCGGAGATTTCCTGCGAGGCCAGCTTGCGGCCGTCGGCGGTGGCCACCCAGGCGTCGCCGTTGTCATGCTGGACGATGCCGTACGGCACCAGGCCGATGTCCTTCTGCACTTCGGCGTCGGTGAACTTGCGGCCGATCAGGCGCTTCACCGCGTAGAAGGTGTTCTTCGGATTGGTGACCGCCTGGCGCTTGGCCGAGGCGCCCACCAGCACTTCGCCGTCCTTGGTGTAAGCGACGATCGAGGGCGTGGTGCGGTCACCCTCGGAATTTTCGATGACGCGGGCCTTGCCGCCGTCCATGATCGCCACGCACGAATTGGTCGTGCCCAGGTCGATACCGATGATCTTGCCCATTGGATGACTCCTGAAAATTTCTGGTGTCCGGCCGCTGCCGGGGTCTGGTTCGGATATAGGGATGGCCGCAGGTCATTCAAGCCATCACCGCAAATTAGCGTTGCGCCGCGGCCGCGCCCGATTCAGGCGCCGCGCACCGGCGGCACGCGTCAATCGTGCTTGGCCACCACCACGAGCGCCGGCCGCAGCAGGCGCTCGTTGAGCAGGTAGCCCTTCTGGAACACCTGGACCACATGGCCCGGGGCGATGCCGTCGGCCTCGGCCTGGCTGATCGCCTGGTGGTGCTCCGGGTTGAACGGCTGCCCGGTCGGGTCGAGCAGGGTCAGGCCGTTGTCGGCGGCGACCTTGAGCAGCTGCTTGTAGGTCAGCTCCAGGCCGTCGCGCAGCGGGCTGGGCTCGCTGCCCGCGGCGCTCAGGCCGGCGTCCAAGCTGTCGAACACCGGCAGTAGGTCGCCGAGCAGGCGCTCATTGGCGAACTTGCGCGCCTGCTCGACGTCGCGGGCGATGCGCTTGCGCTGGTTTTCCAGGTCAGCGCGCTCGCGCAGGGCGTCGGCCTTGACCAGCGCCAACTCGCTGCGCAGCGTCTCGATCTCCGCCTGGAGCGGATCGGAGGCCGGCTGCTGTGCCTCGGAGAGATATTCAGAATCGAATTCGGGGTGATCTTGGTTCATTTCCAGTTCCCTGGCGGGAGATACACCCGCCCTACCGCACCACCTATGTGGGCGTGTGCGGCGGATTCAAGATGCTGTGTGGCCGTGTTCGGGACTCGGGACCGGGGACTCGGGACCAGGGGGACACGCGGCCTGAGGCTTGGCTGGCTGGCGGAAAGGGGATGGCGGCGCTGCCGTGCGCGGGCGCGGGGCGGTCAGCGTTCGCTCGGTGGGGTCGGGTCCAGGGCCGCGCCCAGCACTTCGGCGGCGGTCTGCACCAGCGGGATCACCCGGTCGTAGTCCATGCGCTTGGGACCGATCACGCCCAGCACGCCCAGCACCTGGCCGCCGGCCATGTACGGCGCGGTGACCAGCGACACGCTCTCCAGCGGCACCACCCCGGTCTCCTCGCCGATGAAGATGCGCACCCCCGGCGCGCGGATGGTGCGCTCCAGCAGCTGCAGGATTTCGCGCTTGCTGGCGAAGATCTCGAACAGCTCGCGCAGCCGCTCCAGGTCCGACAGGTCCTGCACCCCCATCAGCTTGGTCTGCCCGGCCAGCACCATGTCGTCGCCGGCCGGGGCCAGCGCCTGCTCGGCCAGCTCCACGCTATGCGCCAGCAGCAGCTCCATCTCGTCGCGCGCATGGCGCAGGTCGCGCACCAAGCTGGCGCGGATGTCGGCCAGCGCGCGCCCGGCAAAATGCGCGTTCAGATAATTGGCCACCCGCTCCAGCTCGGCCGGCTCGTAGGCCTTGCGCGGTTCGATGACCCGGTTCTGCACCTCGTTGTCGGCGAACACCAGGATCGCCAGCACCCGGCGCGCGTCCAGCGGCACGAAGTCGATGTGCCGGAACGCGAACTGCTCGCGCTTGGGGGCGCTGACCACGCCGACGAAATGGGTCATCGCCGACAGCAGCTCCGAGGCGCTGCCGAGCAGCGCCTGGGTGCCGGCGGCGTTGCTCATCTCCGCGCGCAGCCGCGCCACCTCGCCCTCGCCCGGCGGGCGCATCTGCACCAGGCTGTCGACGAACACCCGGTAGCCGGTGGCGGTGGGAATGCGCCCGGCCGAGGTGTGCGGCGAGCTGAGCAGACCGGCATCCTCCAGGTCGGCCAGGATGTTGCGGATCGTCGCCGGGCTCACGTCCAGCCCGGCGTGGCGGGCCAGGGTCTGCGAGCCGACCGGTTCGCCGTCGCGGATATAGCGCGAGATCAGCGTGCGCAACAGCTGCCGGGCGCGTGGGTCGAGCGAGGAGTGGACCGGGGAGGCGCGCATGCAATCAATCCGTGAGACTGGACACTAGATAATGGCTGCATGCCGGCTTGGCAAGTGATTGGCCCACCTACCCGCGCGTGCTAGCGTTGCGCGGCCCCGGATTCCGACCCTCATGCTCACACATCTCTCGATCAAGGATTTCGCCGTCGTCCGCGGCACCGAACTGGAATTGGGTCCTGGCATGACCGTGGTGTCCGGCGAAACCGGCGCCGGCAAGTCGCTGATGGTGGACGCGCTCGGCTTCCTGTCCGGGCTGCGCGCCGACAGCGGCGTGGTCCGCCACGGTGCCGACCGCGCCGAACTGTCGGCCGAATTCGCCGTGCCCGAGGCCGCCCCGGCGCGCGCCTGGCTGCGCGAGAATGAACTCGACGACGACGACCAATGCCAGCTGCGCCGGGTGATCCGCGCCGACGGCGGCTCGCGCGCCTGGATCAACGGCCGCCCGGTAACCCTGTCGCAGCTGGCCGAACTGGCCGGCCACCTGGTCGAGATTCACGGCCAGCACGAACACCAGGCGCTGCTCTCGCGCGGCAGCCAGCTCGGCCTGCTCGACGCCTACGCCCGCAACGAGGCCGAACGCGCCGCGGTGCGCGCCGCTGCCGCGCGCTGGCAGGCGCTGCTGGCCGAGCGCGAAACGCTGCTGGCGCAGGGCGACGTGTCCGACCGGATCGGCTTCCTCGAGCACCAGCTGGCCGAGCTGCAGCGCGAGGACCTGGCGCCGGCGGCGATCGCCGCACTAGACGCCAACCATCGCCGCCAGGCCCATGCCGCGGCGCTGATCGGCGCCTGCGAAGGCGCGGCGCAGCGGCTCAACGGCGACGAGGCGCCGGCGGTGCTGGCCCTGCTGCAGCAGACCCGCCACGAGCTCGGCAAGGTCGGCGAGTACGAGCCGCGCCTGGCGGAGGTCGACGCGCTGATCGACAGCGCCACGATCCAGCTGGAAGAGGCGCTGGCGCTGGTGGACCGGGTGCGCGACGACCTCGACGCCGACCCGGCGCAGTTCGAGGACATGGAACGCAAGCTGGGCCGGCTGCACGACCTGGCACGCAAGCACCGGGTCACCCCGGACACGCTGGGCGAGCACCGCGACGCGCTGCTGGCCGAAGTCGAGGGCCTGCGCGGGGCCGGCGAACGGCTGGACGTGCTGGATGCGGAGATCGCCCGCGCCACCCAGGCCTGGCGCGAGGCTGCGGCCGCACTCAGC
>NZ_CAPJ01000510.1 GCF_000331775.1 Xanthomonas translucens pv. translucens DSM 18974 | reverse complement strand
GCGCCGCCGGCCATGCCCGCCCCTGCGAAAGCGCCCGCGCCTGCGCAACCGCAGGCGCTGGCGAAGCAGGCAACGCGCTCGCGCGAAGCGGATGCCCCGCAGCGCGAAGACCGCCGCCTGCTGCAGCAACGCCGCCAGGACCGCGACGAGCGTGCAGGCAACACCACGGCGAGCGCACAGGCATGGGAAGCGGAAGGCGACACCGCGCGCATCGAGGGCAACCTCAGCGCAGTGCCGGCACCGGCACCGCTCGCCGCGATACCGGACGCGCCTGTCGCAGCGTCTGCGGACGCGGCCGCAGACGCCTACGACGCCGATCCGGCGTTTGCGGCCGCCGTGGAGAGCGACGCAGGCCTGCCGCCACGACGCTGGCTGGCGCGTATCCGCGAACGCCGCGACGCCGGCGAGCACGCGGCCGCGCGCGTCAGCCTGCAACGGCTGCAGCGCGAGCACCCGCACACGCACATCCCCGACGACCTGCGCGACCTGCTGGACCACTGAGTCGTATCCGCGCCCAACGGCACTACGGACCGATTCGGCGCCGGTGATCGCGGGACAGAATCCGCCGCGCGCGTTCCTCGCACGCATGCGTCGCAACGCGAACCTGCCCACTGCCGTTTGCAACTGTGCGTACATCGGCGCAGTTGCCTGATTGCGCGCGATGCCGAATGGCGCAGCCCACCGGCATCGAAAGCAACGCTTGCCCCGCCGCATCCGCGGTCGGCCGCGGCGCCTCGTTTAGAATGGCGCCGATGCCCGATACGCTTCCCCATCCCGTCAGCCACAGCGTGGACATCAAGCACAGCCGCTTTCTGGCGCAGGCTGAGCCGATCGCCGACGCCGGCGCGGCGCTGGCGTTCGTGCAGCGGATCGCGGTAGCCGATGCCACCCACAACTGCTGGGCCTACCGACACGGCGACGACTACCGCTCCAGCGACGATGGCGAACCGGCCGGCACCGCCGGCCGTCCGATCCTGGCGGCGATCGACGGCCAGGGCTTCGACCGCGTGGTGGTGGTGATCACGCGCTGGTACGGCGGCATCAAGCTCGGCGCTGGCGGCCTGGTCCGCGCCTACGGCGGCACCGCCGCCGAGTGCCTGCGCCTGGCGCCACGGCAACCGCTGCTGGCCTTGCGCCTGATCACCCTGCACTGCGGCTTCGACGATCTGGGCACCGTGCACGCGGCGCTGAACGCATGTGCCGCCGAAAAACTCGATGAACGCTTCGACGCGGACGGCGCCGAACTGCAGCTGCGATTGCCCAGCGATCGCGTGGACGCCTTGAAAACGCGGCTGCGCGACGCCACTCGGAACAGGGTCCGCTGTTCGGAAACCTCCCCCGCATGAACGATCCCTCGGCCGACCAGGCCAAGTCGCTGCGCAAACTCGGCAGCCTGCGCACCCTGTGGCCGTTCGTACAGCGCCAGCGCGGCCTGTTCGGCGCCTGGCTGTTGGCGCTGGCGGTGTCCTCCAGCGCGACGCTGAGCCTGCCGGTGGCGGTCCGGCAGATGATCGACCACGGTTTCAGCGACAGCAGCAGGATCAACCAGTCGTTCGCGCTGCTGTTCGCGGTGTCGGTGGTGCTGGCGATCGCCACCGCGCTGCGCTTTTACTTCGTGTCGCTACTGGGCGAGAAGGTCGTCGCCGACCTGCGCGGACGCCTGTACGCGCACCTGATCGGCTTGCACGCCGGCTTCCACGACCGCAACCGCAGCGGCGAGCTGGTGTCGCGGCTGTCGGCCGACAGCGAACTGCTGCGCGGGGTGATCGGCAGCACCATGTCGGTGGCGCTGCGCAGCACGGTCACGGCGATCGGCAGCATCGTGATGCTGTTCGTGACCAGCCCGCACCTGGCCGCGTACGCGCTGCTCGGCATCCCGTTGGCGGTGTTGCCGATCGTGCTCGGCGCGCGCCGCCTGCAGAAGATTTCGCGCGCCAGCCAGGACCGCGTCGCCGACGCCAACACCCTGGCCGCCGAAACCCTCGGTGCGGTGCGCACGGTGCAGGCGCACGCGCGCGAACCCTACGAGCGCAACCGCTTCGGCCAGGCGCTGGCGCTGTCGGTGGATGTGGCGCGGCGCCGGGTGCGTGCGCAGGCGCTGATCACCGCGGTGGCGATCGTGCTGGTGTTCGGCGCGATCGTGCTGGTGCTGTGGTCCGGCGCGCACGAAGTGGCGGCCGGCGAGCTGAGTGCCGGCGCGCTCGGCCAGTTCGTGCTGTATGCGATGTTCGGCGGCGGCTCGGTGGCCTCGCTGGCCGAAGTCTGGAACGACCTGCAACGCGCCGCCGGCGGCATGGGCCGCATCGCCGAACTGTTCGCCGAACGCCCCGAGGTGCTGGCGCCGGCACAGCCGCGCGCGCTGCCGCAGCCGCTGCGCGGCGAGGTGCGCTTCGAGAACGTGGTATTCCGCTATCCGCAGCGCCCCGACCATCCGGCGCTGGACGGCTTCGATCTGCACGTGCGGCCCGGCGAGAGCGTGGCCCTGGTCGGCCCCTCCGGCGCCGGCAAGAGCACCGTGCTGTCGCTGCTGCTGCGCTTCCACGATCCGCAATCGGGCGTCGTGCGGGTGGACGGCGCCGACCTGCGCGAGCTGGACCCGGCGCAGCTGCGCGAAGGCATCGGCCTGGTGCCGCAGCATCCGACCCTGTTCGCGGCCAGCGCCGCCGACAACATCCGCTACGGCCGGCTCGCGGCCAGCGATGCCGAGGTCGAGGCCGCGGCGCGCGCCGCCGAAGCCGACACCTTCATCGGCCAGCTGCCGGACAGCTACGCCAGCGAACTGGGCGAGCGCGGCGCGCGCCTGTCCGGCGGCCAGCAGCAGCGCATCGCCATCGCCCGCGCCCTGCTCAAGGACGCGCCGATCCTGCTACTGGACGAAGCTACCAGTGCGCTGGACGCGCAGAGCGAATACGCCGTGCAGCAGGCGTTGGAACGGCTGATGGCCGGGCGCACCACGCTGGTGATCGCGCACCGCCTGGCGACGGTGCTCAAGGCCGACCGCATCGTGGTGATGGACAACGGCCGCATCGTCGCCCATGGCACTCATGCCGAACTGCTGGCGCAGGGCGGCCTGTACGCGGAACTGGCACGACTGCAATTCATCGACTGAGCACGCCGCGCTCACACCGGCGGGACTACGGTCCCGCTGCGCCCCACGCAACCGCTGCGGCGCAAGGCGCCGGCAGCGTTTCCGGCGCAATCCGGTTCGATGAATCGCCTTCGACAGGAGAGACACGTCATGTCCTTTCGCCAACTGCCCGCCCTCGGCCCCGACGGCGAGGCCTATCTGATTACCGAGTTCCAGGACGAAGCCCAACGCCAGCAGCACGCGCAGCACGATGCGCCGTCAAGGCCAACGCTGCGCTACGAACTGGCCGATGGCCGCAAGCTGATCCGCCGCGGCCAGCAGTTCACCAGCACCGGCGGCGATCTGACCCTGACCGCGGTGTGAGTGCGCACGCGTGCAGCCAGTGGTCAATTATTGACCAATTCTCTTGACACGCCCACCCAGCAAGGCGCGCAGGCACTTATCCACATGTTTGCGTGCATTCCATCCACACTGCCTGTGGATGACGCGCAGCGAGGTATCCCCGACGCATCCTTCTCACCTGTAGGAGCGGCTTCAGCCGCGACAACTTCCGAGACCGGAAGGCCTGCCGCTGCCTCGTCGCGACTGAAGTCGCTCCTACAAGGATTCCACCGGCGCCGTGGCGCTGCGAGGCCGCGTGTGGGAGAGACTTCAGTCCCGACTGCATGCCGGTTCGGAACATTGACCACTCCGCTTGTCGCGGCTGAAGACAGTTGCTGAGTGCACTGTAGGAGCGGCTTCAGCCGCGACAACTTCCGAGACCGGAAGGCCTGCCGCTGCGCTCGTCGCGACTGAAGTCGCTCCCACAAGGATTCCACCGGCGCCGTGAAGTTGCGAGGCCGCGTGTGGAAGAGACTTCAGTCCCGACTGCATGCCGGTTCGGAAAATTCACTACCCCGCTTGTCGCGGCTGAAGACACCTGCTCCTACAACAGGAAAACCGCTGGCTAGCGCGGCAATACCCGGCCGATGCCGCTGGCGTCGATCTCCGCCGCCGCCGCGTCCAATGCCGTCGCCACCGTGGCCGGATCGAAACCGATGCGGAAATGCAGCTCGCCGGCCGGCGTGCGCGAGGAATGGATCGATGCCAGGCTGACACCGTGGCGCTCGAACACGTACAGCAAGCTGCGTAGCGATCCGGCGCGGTCTTCGGGCAGATAAACGCTGAGGGCCAGCTGTTCGGTCAGATCGGCGAGCAGATAACCGACCCGTTCGTAGCTGTAGTTGCCGTGCGCGATCGCCGCCTCGCCCAGCGCCTGGCGGTTGGCGTCGAGGAACTCGGCGCGGAACTGCGCGCGCGCCGCATCGTCGCCGCAGCCGACCTGCGCACGCAGCCGCGCCAGTTGCGCGATCAAGCCATCGAGCACGCCGCCGACATGCGGGTTGCCGAACTGGATGTCTTCGTAGATCGCCGGATTCAAGGCCAGGATGCGCGCGATGATCGCGGTGTCCAATTCGAACGAGGCCGAGCGATACGGCATCAGCGCCTCCAGCGGTCCCAGCGTCGGCGCATGCGCGCGCAGCACGCCGGCCTGGGCCAGATGGCTGGCATGCACCATCGCCTGCACCAAGGCCATCACCTGGTCGTGGTGGTCGGGCGTGCTGCGCACGCATTCGGCTTCCAGCGCCGTGCACAGCTGTTGCAGCCACACGCTCCAGCGGGACAGGCGCGCTTCGCAGACCACCAGCACGCGGCCCTTGAGCGTCGGCGACTTCGGCGGCGCGGTCATCGGATGCAGGCCGGCCACCTCGGCCTGCGAGGCCAGCATCGCCGCCACCGGCTCGCGCTTGACCGAGGTCACGTCCAGCCACAGCTGATCGCGTTCGCGCCCGGCGGCGCGACGCACGTAGTCGCCGATCAGCGCTGGCGTGTGCCGGATCGGCGCGGAAAAGATCAGCACCTGCGCCCGCTGCAGCAAGACGTCCGGATCCAGCGACTGCGGATCGGCCGGATCGTAGCCGACCACGTCCAGCTGCATGCGTTCGCGGAAGAACCGGCTCAGCCAGCGGCCATAGGCGCCGGCACTGCCGACGATGCCGACGACCGGGCGCAGGCTCACGCCAGGCGCTCGGCGGCGAAGCGCAGCGGCGTGGCCAGCGCCGCCGGTGCGGCGGCGAGCACGTCCAGTTCCTCGTAGCCGCTGGCCAGGGTCGCTTCCAGCGCCGCATGCACGCCGGCGATGGCACGGCCGATCGCCAGCTCGAACGCGTCGCCGCGCAACAGGAACGCGACCAGCAACGCCATCAGTACGTCGCCGGTGCCGGCCACGTCCACCGGCAACAGCGGCGAACACCAGCGGTAGACCGCCTCGCGGCTCACCGCCAGGGTCACCAACTGGCCCGCATCGCCGCTGACGCTGTGCGCCAGCACCCACTGCGGCCCACGCGCCAGCAACATGCGCGCCGCGGCGATGGCATCGTCCTGGGCCAGTGCCGGCAGGCCGGTCAGGCGGCCGAGTTCGAACGCATTCGGCGTGACCAGCCAGGCATGCGGCAGCAAGCGTTCGGCGAACACGCGTTCCAGCCCCGGCTCGACGTAGGGCCCGGTATGCGTATCGCCGATCACCGGATCCAGGCAGTAGCGCAGCGCCGGGCACTGCGGCAGCGTGGTGTCGAGCCAGTCGGCGAACGCCGTGCCGTTGCCGACGCTGCCGAAATAGCCGGACACCAGCATCTGTGCGCGCTGCGGCAGGCCACGCTCGCTGGCACCGAGCAAGAGATCGGCGAACCAGTCCGCCGGCAGCACCTTGCCGCGCAGCGTGGCGTAGAACGGCGCATTGCTCAACAACGTGGTCGGGATCTCGGCCACGCGCAGGCCCAGCGCACGTAACGGCGGCACCGCCGCGCTGTTGCCGGCATGGCCGTAGACCAGTTGCGACTGCACGGAAATGACATCGACCGGAACCGGCCCATCGGGGCGCTGGCGACGGCCGTGGATCAGATGGCTTTCGGCGGGTGCGTTCATCGCCGTAGTTTAAAGGACTCGGGACTCGGGACTCGGGACTCGGGACTCGGGACTCGGGACTCGGGACTCGGGACTCGGGACTCGGGACTCGGGACTCGGGACTCGGGACTCGGGACTCGGGACTCGGGACTCGGGACTCGGGACTCGGGACGACAGGATGGCGTCCCGGGGT
>NZ_CAPJ01000511.1 GCF_000331775.1 Xanthomonas translucens pv. translucens DSM 18974 | reverse complement strand
GCCGGCACTGGCCGCAGCTGCAGCTGCAGGCGCCGCCGGCCGCGCTCGACTTCTATGCGCGGCACGGCTTCCTGCCGGTCGGCGCGCGCGGCGCCGGCAGCGCTGGCGAAGCACAGCCGATGCAGCGACTGCTCGATGGCGCCGCCGCGGTGGAGGACGCCGCCGCGGCGATCGCGGCCAGTACCGCGGTGGTCGCGCAGGCACGGCGCCAGTTGCTGATCTACAGCCGCGCGCTGGATCCGGGCCTGCTGGACAGTCCGCCGCTGCTCGCGCAACTGCGCCGCTTCGCGGTGGCCGCGCACGACAAGCAGGTGCGCGTGCTGCTGCACGACGCGGCCGCCGCACAGCGCGCCGCCGCGCCGCTGCTGGCCCTGGCGCAGCGCCTGCCCAGCGTGTTCCGGTTCCGCGAAGTGGTCGATCCGGTCGATCGCGGCGACGCCACCGCCTACCTGGTCGACGATGGTGGCGGCTACTACTTCCGTGCGCTGGGTCACCGTTACGACGGCGAAACCGACCTGCTCGGCGGCGGCCGCGCGCGCCAGTTGCGCGACGCGTTCGCGCGGGTCTGGGAGCGTTCGCGCGACTGCACCGAGCTGCGCACGCTGGGCTGGTAGCGCCGCGCCGCCACGGCCGATGGCGCAGTGAATGAACCCGGCATCGCCCCTGTGTCTCCGAAATGCACACCCTGGCTACGTCATGGGGGTATAATTTTTCTGCTTGATTACGCCCGCGCGGGCCATGCGCCCGCCGGTTCCAGCCGTAAGCCAACCCACCAAAGCGACCCGACCCCACCATCGTGGACAATCTCCTAAAGCAGTTTGCGCAGTCATCGCAACTCGCCGGCGGCAATGCCGCCTATATCGAAGACCTGTACGAGCAGTACCTGGTCTCTCCCGACAGCATCGACCCCAAGTGGAAGACCTACTTCGACGGCTTCCAGGGCCGCGATGCCGGTGACATTCCCCACTCCGCGGTCATCGCCCACATCGCCAGCGCAGCGCGGCAGGCCGCCAACAGCGGCACCAGCCCCGGCGGCGACGAGCGCGAGCGCCATGTCGGCCGGCTGATCACCGCCTACCGCTCGCGTGGCCACCTTGGCGCGCGCCTGGACCCGCTGGGGCTGACCCCGCCGATCAATCCGCCGGACCTGGGCCTGCCGTTCCACAGCCTGTCGGAAAGCGACCTGGGCAGCGAGTTCAGCACCGGCGGCCTCGGTGGCCAGCCGCGGATGAAGCTGCGCGATCTGCTGGCACGGCTGAAGGCGACCTACACCGGGTCGATCGGCGCCGAATTCATGCACATCTCCGAATTCGAGCAGCGCCAGTGGATCTACCAGCGGCTGGAGAACGCCGGCGGCAACATCGCCGCCGACGCCGACAGCCGCCGCCGCACGCTGGAGCGGATCACCGCCGCCGAAGGCCTGGAGCGCTATCTGCACACCAAGTACGTCGGCCAGAAGCGCTTCTCGCTGGAAGGCGGCGATGCGTTGATCCCGATGATGGACGTGGTGGTGCGCCGCGCCGGCGCCGATGCGGTCAAGGACATCGTGGTCGGCATGGCCCACCGCGGCCGCCTCAACGTGCTGGTCAACACCCTGGGCAAGAACCCGCGCAAGCTGTTCGACGAGTTCGAAGGCAAGTTCGAGCACGCCCACGACGACCGCGCGCACACCGGCGACGTCAAGTACCACATGGGCTTCTCCGCCGACGTGGCGGTGGCCGACGGCAACTCGGTGCACCTGGCGCTGGCGTTCAATCCCTCGCACCTGGAAATCGTCGACCCGGTCGTGGTCGGCAGCGTGCGTTCGCGCCAGGAACGCTACGGCGACGCCGCGCGCAAGACGGTGCTGCCGGTGGTGATCCACGGCGATGCCGCGTTCGCCGGCCAGGGCGTGGTGATGGAGCTGTTCCAGATGTCGCAGGCGCGCGGCTTCGCGGTCGGCGGCACCGTGCACATCGTCATCAACAACCAGATCGGCTTCACCACCAGCGCCCGCGACGACGCCCGTTCCACCCTGTACTGCACCGACGTGGCGAAGATGATCGGCGCGCCGGTGTTCCATGTGAACGGCGACGATCCGGACGCGGTGGCGTTCGTGGCCAACCTGGCCTACGACTTCCGCCAGCAGTTCAAGAAGGACGTGGTCATCGACCTGGTCTGCTACCGCCGCTGGGGCCACAACGAGGCCGACGAGCCGGCGGCGACGCAGCCGGTGATGTACCAGACCATCCGCAAGCACAAGACCACCCGCGAGCTGTACGCCGCGCAGCTGGAAAGCGAAGGCGTGATCCAGGCGGGCGAGGCGCAGGCGCTGGTCGACGGCTACCGCAACAAGCTCGATTCGGGCGAATACACCACCGAGCTGGCGACCCGCAAGCCGGACGAGTTCGCCATCGACTGGTCCAACTACCTGTCCGGCAAGGTCACCGACAAGGTCGATACCACGGTCAAGCGCAAGACCCTGGACCACCTGGCCAAGATCATCACCACGATCCCGGCCGGCGTGGAGCTGCACCCGCGCGTGGGCAAGATCTACGAGGACCGGGTGAAAATGGCCGCCGGCGACCTGCCCGGCGACTGGGGCTTCGCCGAGAACCTGGCCTACGCCACCCTGCTCGGCGAGGGCCACAAGCTGCGCCTGGTCGGCCAGGACGCCGGCCGCGGCACGTTCTTCCACCGCCACGCGATCCTGCACGACCAGAAGACCGACAGCTATTACCTGCCGCTGCGCCAGCTGGTCGAAAACCCCGAAGACGCCACCGTGATCGACTCGCTGCTCAGCGAGGAAGCGGTGATGGGCTTCGAGTACGGCTACTCGACCACCGATCCCAACGCCTTGTGCATCTGGGAAGCGCAGTTCGGCGATTTCGCCAATGGCGCGCAGGTGGTGATCGACCAGTTCATCGCCGCCGGCGAAGCCAAGTGGGGCCGCATCAGCGGCTTGTCGCTGTTCCTGCCGCACGGCTACGAAGGGCAAGGCCCGGAGCACAGCTCCGCGCGCCTGGAGCGCTTCCTGCAGTTGTGCGCGCTGGAGAACATGCTGGTGTGCGTGCCGACCACGCCGGCGCAGTGCTTCCACATGATTCGCCGGCAGATGCGCATGACCACGCGCAAGCCGCTGGTGGTGATGACGCCCAAGTCGCTGCTGCGCCACAAGCTGGCGGTGTCGAGCCTGGAAGAACTGGCCGACGGCGAGTTCCAGCACCTGATTGCCGATGCGAAGGCCGATCCCAAGCGGGTCAAGCGCGTGGTGGCCTGCTCGGGCAAGGTCTACTACGACCTGCTCGAGGATCAGACCAAGCGCGGCCAGGACGACGTCGCCATCCTGCGCGTGGAACAGCTGTACCCGTTCCCGCGCGAGCTGCTGGCCGCGGAGCTGAAGCGCTACGGCAACGCCACCGACCTGGTCTGGTGCCAGGAAGAACCGCAGAACCAGGGCGCCTGGTACCAGATCAAGCATCACCTGCAGGCCTGCCTGGCCGACGGGCAGAGCCTGCACTACGCCGGCCGTCCGCGCTCGCCGTCTCCCGCTGCCGGGCATTTCGCCGAGCATCTGGAAGAGCAGCTGAAGCTGGTCGCCGACGCGCTATTGAATCCGTTCAACGACCAAGTCGCTGAATAACCCGCCTTCCCCTTCCAAAAGACCCCATTAGGACGCCCTCTGCAATGGCCACCGAAGTCAAAGTTCCGGTACTGCCCGAATCCGTATCCGATGCCACCATCGCCAGCTGGCACAAGAAAGCCGGCGACGCGGTCAAGCGCGACGAGAACCTGGTGGACCTGGAAACCGACAAGGTCGTGCTGGAAGTGCCCTCGCCGGTCGATGGCGTGCTGAAGGAGATCAAGTTCGAGGCCGGCGCCACCGTGACCAGCTCGCAGCTGCTGGCGATCATCGAGGAAGGCGCCACCGCCGCTGCGGCTCCGGCCGCGGCCAAGGTCGCCGACGCACCGGCGCCGGAAGCACCGAAAGCCGCTGCCGCCGAAGCGCCGAAGGCGGCCAAGGTCGAGTCGGCCAAGGCCGCCGGCGACGTCTCCAGCCTGCCCCCGGGCGCGCGCTTCTCGGCGATCACCGAAGGCGTGGATCCGGCCCAGGTCGATGGCACCGGCCGCCGCGGCGCGGTGACCAAGGAAGACATCCTCAACTACGCAAAGAACGGCGGCGCCGGCAAGGCCGCTGGCGCGCGTCCGGAAGAGCGCGTGGCGATGACCCGCGTGCGCAAGCGCATCGCCGAGCGCCTGATGCAGTCGAAGAACTCGACCGCGATGCTGACCACCTTCAACGAGGTCAACCTGGCCAAGGTCTCGGCCGCGCGCAAGGAACTGCAGGACGAGTTCCAGAAGGCCCACGGCATCAAGCTCGGCTTCATGAGCTTCTTCGTCAAGGCCGCGGCCAACGCGCTGCAGCGCTTCCCGCTGGTCAACGCCTCGATCGACGGCGAGGACATCATCTATCACGGCTACAGCGACATCTCGATCGCGGTCTCGACCGAGAAGGGCCTGGTCACGCCGGTGCTGCGCAACGTCGAGCGGCAGTCGTTCGCCGAGATCGAGAAGGGCATCGCCGACTACGCCAAGAAGGCGCGCGACGGCAAGCTGAGCCTGGAAGAACTGCAGGGCGGCACCTTCACCGTGACCAACGGCGGCACCTTCGGCTCGCTGCTGTCCACCCCGATCATCAACCCGCCGCAGAGCGCGATCCTGGGCATGCACGCGATCAAGGAGCGTCCGATCGCCGAGAACGGCCAGGTCGTGATCGCGCCGATGATGTTCCTGGCGCTGTCCTACGACCACCGCATCATCGACGGCAAGGACTCGGTGCAGTTCCTGGTCGACATCAAGAACCAGCTGGAAAACCCGGGCCGGATGCTGTTCGGCCTGTAATCCAGCTGCCGGGACGCGGGACTCGGGACTCGGGACTCGGCAATGCAGATCAAGCAGGACGCGGGACATGCAGGCGATGGCTTTGCGGGTCCCGGGTCCAGAGTCCCGAGTCCCGCAAAAGCACAGGACTCCCGCAACATGTCAGAACAACATTTCGACGTCGTCGTCATCGGTGCCGGTCCGGCCGGTTATCACGCTGCAATCCGCGCCGCACAGCTGGGCATGAAGGTCGCCTGCATCGACGCGGCGCTGGGCAAGGACGGCAAGCCGGCGCTGGGCGGCACCTGCCTGCGCGTGGGTTGCATCCCGTCCAAGGCGCTGCTGGATTCCTCGCGCCAGTTCTGGAACATGGGCCACCTGTTCGGCGAGCACGGCATCAGCTTCAAGGACGCCAAGATCGACGTCGCGGCGATGGTCGGGCGCAAGGACAAGATCGTCAAGCAGTTCACCGGCGGCATCGCGATGCTGTTCAAGGCGAACAAGATCACCCCCTACTACGGCTTCGGCGAGCTGCAGCCGGGCAACGTGGTCAAGGTCAAGCAACACGACGGCAGCATCGTCGAGCTCAAGGGCACCAACGTGATCCTCGCCGCCGGCTCGGATGCGATCGAGCTGCCGTCCGCCAAGTTCGACGGCGCCAGCATCGTCGACAACGTCGGCGCGCTGGACTTCAGCGAAGTGCCCAAGCGCCTGGCGGTCATCGGCGCCGGCGTGATCGGCCTGGAACTGGGCAGCGTGTGGAAGCGCCTGGGCGCCGAGGTCACCATCCTCGAAGCGCTGCCGGACTTCCTGGCCCTGGCCGATGCCGAAGTGGCCAAGACCGCGCTGAAGGAATTCAAGAAGCAGGGCCTGGACATCCAGCTGGGCGCCAAGGTCTCCAAGACCGAGGTCACCGGCAAGGGCAAGAAGCAGGAAGTCGTCGTCACCTATACCGATGGCGCAGGCGAGAAGAGCCTGACCGTGGACAAGCTGCTGGTGGCCGTGGGCCGCCGCGCCGCGAGCAAGGGCCTGCTGGCCGAAGGCACCGGGGTCAAGCTCAACGAGCGCGGCCAGATCGAAGTCGATGCGCATTGCCACACCGGCGTCGATGGCGTGTGGGCGATCGGCGACTGCGTGCGCGGGCCGATGCTGGCGCACAAGGGCTTCGAGGAAGGCATCGCGGTCGCCGAACTGATCGCCGGCCTGCCCGGCCACGTCAACTTCGACACGATTCCGTGGGTCATCTACACCGAACCGGAAATCGCCTGGGTCGGCAAAACCGAGCAGCAGCTCAAGGCCGAGGACGTGCCGTACAAGACCGGCAGCTTCCCGTTCGCCGCCATCGGCCGCGCGGTGGCGATGGGCGAGCCGGCCGGCTTCGTCAAGGTCATCGCGCATGCCGAGACCGACCGCGTGCTGGGCCTGCACCTGGTCGGCGTCGGCGTCTCCGAACTGGTGCACGAAGGCGTGCTGGCGATGGAGTTCAACGGCTCGGCCGACGACCTGGCGCGCATCTGCCACGCCCACCCGACCCTGTCCGAGGCGATCCACGACGCCGCGATGGCGGTGAGCAAGCGGGCGATCCATAAAGCCAATTGAGCCACCTCGGTCGCTCCTCGTTGCAGAAGGCTTCGTCTCGCGACGAAGCCTTCTTGCGTTTCCCAGTGAAGGAACCCTGCCATGGCAGTTCCACTCCACACCTCCCTCGGCGGCATTGTGTTCGTCGCCGCCGGCCTGATGTTCTTCGCCGCCGCCGCGATCGGCAGGCAGCTGGTGTTTGCCGGATGCGGCGCGATGTTCGTCGCCATCGGCGTGGCGTGGCTACTGCGCGCCAAGCGCAAAAAACAAGAACGGACACCGACTGAATGACCGACCTCCCGGTCGCATCGACGGAACAAGCTCAATGAAATCGATCTGCGTTTACTGTGGCTCCAACGCCGGCAACAAACCCGCCTACGCCGAGCGCGCCACCGCGCTGGGCACGCGCATCGCCGAGCAGGGCCTGCGCCTGGTCTACGGCGGCGGCAACGTCGGGCTGATGGGCACCGTGGCCAATGCGGTACTCGCCGCCGGCGGCCAGGTCACCGGGGTGATCCCCAAGCAACTGGCCGACTGGGAAGTGGCGCACCGCGGCCTGACCGAACTGGAAATCGTCGGCTCGATGCACGAGCGCAAGTCGCGCATGTTCGACCTGTCCGACGGCTTCATCGCCCTGCCCGGCGGCTTCGGCACGATGGAAGAGATCTTCGAGATGCTGACCTGGCGCCAGCTCGGCATCGGCAACAAACCCTGCGCATTCCTGGACGTGGAAGCGTTCTACGCGCCGCTGATCGGCATGATCGACCGCATGGTCGCCGAGCGCTTCCTGCACCCGGACCAGCGCGCCGACCTGTGGTACGGCAACGACATCGACACCATGCTGGCGTGGATGCACGACTACACCCCGGCGCAGGCGTCGAAGTGGATCGACGAAAAGCGCCGCAACGCGCTGCGCTGAAACCCACCGCTCTTGACAAGCCGTACCACCAAGGCGCGTCGCAACGCACCCATCATCCACGGTAGAGGTTTCAGTCCCGAGAAGCTGCATAGTCCGCCGCATGCGGACGACGTCTGTCGCGGCTGAAGCCGCTCCTACAGGGACTTCGGAGCGCGGGGCGGTGCGCTATCGCGCACGCTCGCTCGCTCGCCATCAATCGTGCTGCGCAGGCCGTCCCAACAGATACCCCTGCCCGTAGTCGCAACCCAGCTCACGCAGCGTATCCAACTGCTGCTCGGTCTCGATGCCTTCACCGATGGTCTCGATGCCAAGCGTACTGGCCAACGCCAGAATGCTGCGCACCAGCGCATAACTGCCCGCACCGCTTTCGCCATGCAGCCCGGCGACGAAACTCTGATCGATCTTCAACGCCGAGATCGGGAACCGGTGCAGATACGACAGCGCCGAAAACCCCGTGCCGAAATCGTCCAGCTGCGCCACCACCCCGCGATCGCGCAGTGCCTGCAGGATCGTCAACGTACGCGGCGCATCGTCGAGCAGCGCCACCTCGGTGATCTCCACCCGCAAGCGCTGCGGATCGGCGCCGGCACTGTCGATCAGCCCGAACAGCCGCTCGGTGAAGTCCGGCGAACGGAAATGCCGCGGCGAGACGTTAACCGACACGTAACCGCTGCCGCCCTGGGCCAGGCGCCGGATCACCTGCGCATACAGCAACCAGTCCACCTGCTCGATCAGCCCGCTGTCCTGGCCCAGATCGATGAACTGGCTCGGCACCAGCAGGCCGCGGCTCTCATGGCGCCAGCGCAGCAG
The DNA here is from genome assembly GCF_000331775.1 of Xanthomonas translucens pv. translucens DSM 18974. The sequence goes on along the minus strand of NZ_CAPJ01000511.1, from coordinate 3,139 downwards.
CGCCTCGTGGCCGACCACCTCGCCATCGACCAGGCGCACGATCGGCTGGTAGAACGGCTCGAAATCGCCGCTTTTGATCGCCCGCCGCAGATCCGCCTCCAGGTCCAGGCTGCGCAACGCCGCCTCGCGCATCGCCTCGTCGAACACCGCGCACCGGTCCTGAGTCTGCACCTTGGCCCGATACATCGCCGCGTCCGCATCGCGCAGTAGTTCTTCACCGCTGCTGTAGCGCGGATGCCAGGCGGCAATGCCCAGGCTGCCGGACGGGAACAGCTCGCGGCCGGCCACCCACATCGGCTGGCCGAGCACGCCGAGCAGGCGCTGCGCCAACTCGCGCACGCCCTCCAGCCCCTCTTCGCAGCTGACCAGGATCGCGAACTCGTCGCCGCCCAGGCGCGCGACCACATCGTCGCTGCGCAGCGTGGAGACGATGCGCTTGGCCACCTCCACCAGCATGTCGTCGCCAGCGGCGTGGCCAATGCTGTCGTTGACCAGCTTGAACCGGTCCAGGTCCAAGAACAGCACCGCGAAGGACATGCCGTCGCCGTTGCGCGCGCGGTGGATCGCTTCGCCGAGCCGGTCCAGCAGATGCGAGCGGTTCGGCAGCCCGGTCAGCGCATCGTGCAGCGCCTGGTGGGTCAAGCGCTGCTCGGCGCGCCAGCGCTCGGCGATCTGCGCCAGCAACTGCTGGTTGACCTCGGCCAGTTCGCGGGTGCGCTCGGCCACCCGTTGCTCCAGCTCCGCATGCGCCAGCTGCAGCCGCTCCTGCGCGCGCTGCCGGGCCAGGCCGCCGCCGACGTTGTGCGCGACGAAGGTCAGCAGCCGCTGGTCGTATTCGGTGAAGCGCACCTGCGTGGTGTAGCTCTGCACCACGATCGCGCCGACCACCTCACCCTCGTCGAACAACGGCACGCCCAGCCAGCTGTGCGAGCGGCCGCCGTATTCCTGCACCTCGCCCTGCGCCACAAGCGCCTCGATCTGCGCCAGTTCCAGCAGCATCGGCTGGCGTTTGCGCATCACGTACTCGGTCAGGCCCCTGCCCCGCCGCCGCAGCGGACGCCGCGGGCTGTGCTCGTCCACCGAGTAGACGAACTCCAGCATCTTGGCGTCGTCGGACAGCAGCGCGATGTACAGATTGCGCGCGTCGATCAGACCTCCGACGATGGCATGCACCTCGGCGTAGAACTGCTGCAGGCTCTCCGAGCGGATCGCCAGCTCGGCGATGCGGAACAAGGCCAGTTGCAGGGTTTCGGCGCGTTTGCGCTCCTGTATCTCGTCCTGCAGGTCGTGGTTGGCACGCTGCAGTTCCTGGGTGCGCAACTGCACGCGCCGCTCCAGCTGCACCTGCGCTTGGCGCCGGTCCATTGCGGTCAGCACGTGCTGGGCGACGTAGGCCAGCAGCGCGCGGTCGGCATCGGTGTAGTGCAGCGCGCGGTCGTAGTTCTGCACCACGATCGCGCCACAGACGCAGCCTTCGCGCAGCATCGGCACGCCCAGCCAATCCTTGCTCTCCGGGCCATGCAGGGCGTCGTAGTCCACCCGCAGGCGGTCGCGCACCTGCGGCGACGGGCCGCGCACCGCCTGGCCGTGGCGCAGCAGGGCGAAGGTCAGGCTGTTGGGCATGTCGCGCTGGAAATACAGCGTTTCCGGATCGGCGACGAAGTCGTCGTGGCGGTCGGAGAAGTACAGGAACCGCATGCTCTGCTGCTCTTCGTCGTACTCGACGATGTAGCAGTTCTCCGCATACATCAGTGAATCCAGCACCGAGTGCACGTGCTGCAGCATCTGCCCCATTTCCAGGTCCGCCCCGGCCAGATCGGCAATCTCGTATAGCGCCTGCTGCAGCTGCTTGGACTTCTCCAGGCCCTCGATGCGCGCACGCATCCGCTCCGTTTCCAGCAGCGCCAAGCCGAACGCGGCCGCCATCTCGCACCAGGCGGCGCGCTGCGGCTCGGACAACGGGTGTTGCAGCCGGGCGGCCACCGCCACGCGGGCGCCGTCCGCCGTCTTCAGCACGTGCAGCAGCGTCTGCGCAGGCGCCGGCACGGTTTCGGCCAGGCAACGCCGCACCAGCACCGGCAGCCAGGCCGGCGCATCAGGCGTGGCGCCGAACAGGCGCCCGCCGACCGCGTCGTCGCCGCACGCGATGGCCACGTCGCTGCCAGGCGGCAGCAAGCCACACAGTGCCACTGCGGTGTGCGTGAAAGCGGGGCCGTCGGGTTGATCCTGGCGGACGATCGCGGACGGCTCGAACAACATCGACAACAACTCCTCCATGACGTCGGACCTGCCCTACGCCTCCCCCTTGGACGTCAGCATACCTTTTACGTGAACAGGCGCACATACGGTGACCCCATGCAGGCCGCTGGCGCGTTCACTATCTACGATGTCCGCGCCCCTCCAGCCCCTGCCCGCCGCCGCCGTGCACACGCCGCGCTATGCGCCGGCGCGGCGAACGCTTAGGCTTGCCGCCGTGGATGCCCTGGTCGAAACGAGCGACGAAGCCCTGATGCTGGCCTACGCGGCCGGCGACGCCAGCGCGTTCGAGACCCTGTACACGCGTCACCGCGGCCGCCTTTACCACTACCTGCTGCGCCAGCTGCGCGACGTGGCGCTGGCCGAGGAGATGTTCCAGGATGTGTGGCAACGGGTCATCGCCGCGCGCCAGGGATGGCAGCCGCAGGCCGCATTCAGCACCTGGCTGCTGCGCATCGCCCACAATCGGCTCGGCGACCACTGGCGTGCCGCCAAGCACCGCCCGGCGGCGCCGGCCGACGCCGAACTGCGCACGGCCAGGGTGCCGGATCTGGATACCCCGGAGCGGCAGCTGTCCGCGTTCGAACAGCGGCGCCAACTGCAGTTGGCGCTGGACGACCTGCCGGAGGATCAACGCGAAGTGCTGCTGCTGCGCCTGGAACAGGAACTGAGCCTGGAGGAGATCGCACAGATCACCGGGGTCGGCCGCGAGACGGTCAAGTCGCGGCTGCGCTATGCGATGGACAAACTGCGCGTGAGGCTGGGCGGATGAACGCCGACGAACCGCTGACCCCGGAAGAACGCGCCCTCGCCGAACGCCTGCGACAGGGCCGGAAGGCGCTGCCGTCGGCGGCGCTGGACGCATCGATCCTGGCCGCTGCGG
>NZ_CAPJ01000512.1 GCF_000331775.1 Xanthomonas translucens pv. translucens DSM 18974 | reverse complement strand
GCCATGCCGTCGCAAGCCCCCGGCCGGCGCCGCCGCCATGCGCAGCGACAGCGCATCGCGCAGCGGGCTGGGCGACAATGGCGGCCATTGCCGGCGCCAGCGTCGGCCTCGCCCCTGCCGGACCGCCCGCCATGAAGAAATCCACCCCGTTCCCGATCGACATCGACGCTACTCGGCAACTGCCGCTGGGCATGCCCGCCGCGCGCTTCCTGCGCGACTACTGGCACAAGCGCCCGCTGCTGATCCGCAACGCCTTCCCCGGCTTCGTCTCGCCGATCGAGCCGGGCGACCTGGCCGGGCTGGCCTGCGAGGAGGCCGCGTTGTCGCGGCTGATCGTGCACGACCGCGCAAACGACCGCTGGAGCGTGCGCAGCGGGCCGTTCCAGGAAAGCGAATTCCCCGGCATGCCCGACCACGACTGGACCCTGCTGGTGCAGGACGTCGACAAATGGGACCCGGACATCCGCGCCCTGCTGGAGCAGTTCCGCTTCCTGCCGCGCTGGCGCGTGGACGACGTGATGGTCAGCTTCGCCGCCCCCGGCGGCTCGGTCGGCGCGCACGTGGACCACTACGACGTGTTCCTGCTGCAGGCGCACGGCCACCGCCGCTGGCAGATCGACGCCAGCGCCTCGCTGGGCCGCAAGGCGCCGCCGACCGACTTCCGCGAGGACGTCGAGCTGAAGCTGCTGCGCAGCTTCAGCCCCACCCACGACTGGGTGCTCGGCCCCGGCGACATGCTGTACCTGCCGCCACTGGTGCCGCACCACGGCGTCGCCGAAGACGCCTGCCTGACCTTGTCCGTGGGCACGCGCGCGCCGTCCTCGGCCGAACTGATCGGCGACTACCTGGACACCCTGATCGACGGCGCCGACGAGGCGCTGCGCTACCACGACGAGGGCCTGCAGGCGGCGGCCGATCCGTACGAGATCGACGCGGCGGCGATGGGCCGCGTGGTCGAGGCGCTGAACGCGCTGCGCATGAACGACCCCGACCGCCTCGGCGCCTGGTTCGGCCGCTTCATCACCACCTACCGCGCCGCCGGCGAGATCCTGCCGCCGACCCACCCGCCGGCGCCGCAGGAAGTGACCGCGGCCCTCGAACAGGGCCTGGTCCTGCAGCGCCATCCGTGGGCGCGGCCGGCCTGGCGCCGGGCCACGCGCGGCGCCACCCTGTTCTGCAGCGGCCTGGAATTCGCCCTGCCGATCAAGGACGCGCGGCGTCTGGCCGCGGCCGAGCAGCTCGACGGCGGCGACTACGCGGCGCTGTCCGCCGCCGGCCGCGACACCCTGCTGCAACTGGTCGAAGCCGGCTTCTACCAGCCGCTGGACGAGCCCGAGCACGGC
>NZ_CAPJ01000513.1 GCF_000331775.1 Xanthomonas translucens pv. translucens DSM 18974 | reverse complement strand
GAGCCGCGACAAGCACGGCGGCAAGGGTTCCGGCTTCGGATACCGTCGGGGCTCAAGCCCCTCCCACAGTGCACCTAGCTGGCGATCCCATAGGGCAATTGTGGGAGCGACTTCAGCCGCGACGCGCGAAGCCATGAAGGTGTACGTTTCGGAACTGTGTTGCGGCTGACTGGCCGATCCGCCGGAAGCTCGTCCAGTGGCTCCGGTTTACGCCTCGGGCGACGGCCTGTCGGCTCCCTAGATCCGCTCCAAACGCGATACGCCTGCCCCGCATGGCACGGCACCGCCGCACCACGCGGGGCACCACGCCTCAGCCGCCACCGCCCGCACCGGCGTGGATGCCGCCCTTGGTCAGCGCCGCCGGGTCGAGCAGCTTGCGCAGTTCGGCTTCGCCCAGGCCGCTGTCCTCCAGCGCGATCTCCAGCACCGGGCGGTTCTCCTTGTAGGCGCGCTTGGCGATCGCCGCGGCTTTCTCGTAGCCGATGATCGGATTCAGCGCGGTGACCAGGATCGGATTGCGGTCCAGGGTCTGGCGGACCCGATCCTCGCGCACCTTCAGCCCGGCGATCGCCGCATCGGCCAGCAGCCGCGACACGTTGGCCAGCAGCTTGATCGAATCCAGCAGGTTGGCCGCGATCAGCGGCAGCGCCACGTTCAACTGGAAGTTGCCGGTCTGCCCGGCCACGGTGATCGCGGTGTGGTGACCGATGACCTGCGCGCAGACCATCACCGTGGCCTCGGGAATCACCGGATTGACCTTGCCCGGCATGATCGAGCTGCCCGGCTGCAACGCCGGCAATTCGATCTCGCCGAGGCCGGCCAGCGGCCCGGCATTCATCCAGCGCAGGTCGTTGGCGATCTTGATCAGCGCCACCGCCAGTGCATTGAGCTGGCCGGACAGCTCCACCGCATCGTCCTGCGCGGCCAGGCCTTCGAACTTGTTGTCGGCGCTGTCGAACTTGCTGCCGGTCAGCGCCGACAGGGCCTTGGCCACCTTGCCGCCGAAGCGCGGATCGGCGTTGATCCCGGTGCCGATCGCGGTGCCGCCCAACGGCAGCCGGCGCAGCCGCTTGAGACTGTCCTGCAGCCGCTCCTGCGCCGAGGACAATTGCGCCGACCACGCCCCGAATTCCTGGCCGAAGGTCAGCGGCATCGCATCCATCAGGTGCGTGCGGCCGGTCTTGACCACCTTGTCCAGTTGCCTGGCGCGCTTGTCGATGACCTTGCGCAGGTGCTTCAACGCCGGCAGCAGCTGTTCCTGGGTGGCCAGCTGGGCGGAGACGCGGATCGCGGTCGGCACCACGTCGTTGGAACTCTGGCCCAGGTTGACGTGATCGTTCGGATGCACCGCCGGCGCGCCGGACTTGGCCGCGCGCGAGGCCAGCGTGGCGATGACCTCGTTGGCATTCATGTTGGACGAGGTGCCCGAGCCGGTCTGGTAGATGTCGATCGGGAAGTGCGCGTCGTGCTTGCCGTCGGCCACCTCCAGTGCGGCCGCCTGCACCGCCTTGGCCACGGCCTTGGGCAGCAGTTCCAGGTCGGCATTGACCCCGGCCGCAGCGGCCTTGATCAGGCCCAGCGCGCGGATGAAGCCGCGCGGCATCGGCTGCCCGGATACCGGGAAATTCTGCACCGCACGCTGGGTCTGGGCGCCCCACAGCGCCTCGGCCGGCACCTGCAACTCGCCCATGCTGTCGTGCTCGACCCTGAATGTGTCGCTCATTGCGCACTCTCCACATCTGCATAAAAGGAATACACCCGGCCCTGTCGCGAGGGACGTCCGGGAAGGCAGGCTGGCGGAGCTGCGGCTGGCGTAGACATTATCCGCGGCACAGCGCCCGGCGTCAGCAGTGTGCGCCAAGGGTTGTTAGCAAGGCCTGGAGGGGCGGCGCAGCGCCCGGCACGACATCGCCGCGCGGCCGGGTTCCCGATCCAGGCGCAACGGCGGCGGCGTTGCAGCCGGCCGCCGCGACCCGCGGTTACTGGCGGTTGCTCTGGAAGACCAGGTTGTTGTAGGTCTTCAGCAGCCGTCCCGGCGAGCCTTCCGGTGCCAGCGTCGGGTTGTCCAGCCAGCCCTGTTCCATGCGGCTGTACGGGGTCTTTTCGACGACCCGCTTGATCCGCGCCTTGCCTTCCTTGCGGAAGTTCTCCGCGGCGGTCTCGAAGCTGTTCCAGTCCAGCTTGCCCGGTTCCTGCTCGGCGACCTTGGCGTGCGCTTCGTCGGACAGCGTGTTGAAGCCGTCGAGCAAGGCGGTGGCCTTGGCCGTATCGAACGCGTCCTCCTGCAACAGGGCGACGATGTCCTTGGCCTCGAGCATCATCGACAGCCGGTAGAAGTCGCGGGTGCGGCCTTCGGCCTGCTCCATCGCCTTCAACTGCTCGCGCTGCGCGGCGTCGTTCTGCGCATCCAGTTCGGCGCTGAACGCATGGCTCGCCTCGGCGAACTCGGACAGGGCGGCCATCAGCGGCGCATGCAGCTGCTTGCCCTTGGCGAACCCGTCGTCCTGATAGTCCTCGCGCTCGTAGTAATCGCGCACCTGGTTGCCGAGCGGCTGCAGCGTCTTCAGCGCAGCCAGATAACGCTTCGCGGCCGCATCAAGGGCCGGCAGCAGCGGTTTGGCGGCGGCTGCCTGCAGCATCGGCGCATCGCAGACCTTCATGTCGTACTGGTCGATCTTGGCAGGCCCGTAGACGCTGGTTTCCTTGCCGGTCGGGCCGGCGGCGGGGTCCTTCATCCAGCCGACATAGGACTGGGCGCCGCGATGGATGTCCGCATCGACCTTGTTGAAGCACTCGATATACGCGTTGAGCTTGCTGGTCAACGCCTCGTGCGGATCGCTCGCGGCCTGGTCGGCAGGCGCCTTGCCGTCGGCCGGGGCAGCTGGCGTGGCCGAGGGCTTGCCGCCGCAGGCGACCAGGAAAACGCAAACGGCAGCGGCCAGCGCAGCCAGGCGGAAGCGGGAAGTCATGCGAGTACGTCCTTGTTGAAAACGGTTACAGGCGCGCAGTGTAGCAACTCGCGCTGCTCCAGCGCCAGCGCGCCCACGTCCGCGCGACAGGGCTTCGGTGCGGCGCGGCGGTCGCGTCCACCTGCCCGTCTGCGCCGCTGCACGCCGACGTCCGGCCGCCGCCGACACGGCATGGCCGGTGCGCGGCCGGCTAGAATAGCCGCCCCACCGCTGCCGCCCTGCCCCTGCCCATGTCGGATTCCGCCCTGCTCGCCCTGTCCCCGCTCGATGGCCGCTACGCCGGCAAGGTCGATGCCCTGCGGCCGATCTTCTCCGAATACGGCCTGATCAAGGCGCGGGTGAAGGTGGAGATCGAATGGCTGCTGGCGCTGGGCGCCGAACCGGGCATCGCCGAGCTGCCCGCGTTTTCGGCCGCGGCCAAGCAGCGGCTGCGCGCGCTGGCCGACGGTTTCGGCGTGGAGCACGCGGCGCGGGTCAAGCAGATCGAGCGCACCACCAACCACGACGTCAAGGCGGTGGAGTACTTCATCAAGGAGCAGCTCAAGGACGACGCCGAACTCGGCCCGGCGCTGGAATTCGTGCATTTCGCCTGCACCAGCGAGGACATCAACAACCTCAGCTACGGGCTGATGCTGGAGCAGGCACGGCGCGAGGTGCTGCTGCCGACGCTGGACGGCGTCATCGCCTCGCTGCGCGCGCTGGCGCATGCGCAGGCCGCACAGCCGATGCTGTCGCGCACCCACGGCCAGACCGCCTCGCCGACCACCCTGGGCAAGGAGATCGCCAATGTGGTCGCGCGCCTGCAGCGCCAGCGCCGGCAGATCGCCGCGGTCGAGCTGACCGGCAAGATCAACGGCGCGGTCGGCAACTACAACGCGCATTTCGCCAGCTATGCGGACGTGGACTGGCCGGCGTTCGCGCAGCGCTTCGTGGAAGGCCTGGGCCTGGTGTTCAACCCCTACACCACCCAGATCGAGCCACACGACAACATCGCCGAACTCGGCGACGCCACCCGCCGCGCCAACACCATCCTGATCGACCTGGCCCGCGACATCTGGGGCTACATCTCGCTGGGCTACTTCAAGCAGAAGCTCAAGGAAGGCGAAGTCGGTTCCTCGACCATGCCGCACAAGGTCAACCCGATCGACTTTGAGAACGCCGAAGGCAACTTCGGCATCGCCAATGCGCTGTTCGAACATTTCAGCGCCAAACTGCCGATCAGCCGCTGGCAGCGCGACCTCACCGACTCCACCGTGCTGCGCGCGCTCGGCACCGCGTTCGGTCACAGCCAGGTGGCGCTGGATTCGCTGGCCAAGGGCCTGGGCAAGCTGACCGTCAATCCCGAGCGCCTGGACGGCGACCTCGACGCCGCCTGGGAAGTGCTGGCCGAAGCGGTGCAGACGGTGATGCGCCGCCACGGCCTGCCCAACCCGTACGAGCAGCTCAAGGCGCTGACCCGCGGCCAGGGCATCACCGCCGCCTCGATGCAGGCCTTCGTCGAAACCCTGGAATTGCCGGAGGACGCCAAGCAACACCTGCGTGCGCTGACCCCAGGCGGCTACATCGGCCTGGCCGAGCGCCTGGCGCGCGCGATCTGAGCCAGACGCGCCGGTCGCCCCTTCGCCTGCGCGGCAACACCGCCTTCGAACCCCGACAAGGAGAGATGCGATGACGCGGAATCTGTTTCTCTGCCTGCCATTGCTGGCCTTGGCAGCCTGCACACAGCAGCCCTCGCCCTCCGGCAGCGATGCCGCCGTTGCGGCCACACCTGCAGCGGCCGCGCCTGCCGCCGCCACGCCCGCCGTGGCACCGATCGCGCCGGTGCCTGCAGTCCCCAGCATGTCGGCACAGGCGACGAGCGACGCGCAGGCCAACGGCCAGCCGGATGGCGAACGTCCGACGCTGATGGTGACCTCGACCAGCGGCACGATCGACTGCGACGGCCACAACCTGGACATCACCGGCCGCGATGCCAGGCTCGTGCTGCGCGGACAGTGCGGCATGATCGCGTTGCTGGGCGCGAACGGCACCTTGCAGATCGAGCACGCCGAAGGCGTGCGCGTGGTGGGCGACAACGTGCAGGTGGTCATGAGCAGCGACACCAAGAATGTCGAGCTGTTCGGCCGCCACGGCAACCTGCAGATGGGCCGCATCGAGACGCTGGCGGTACCGGGCGACGAAAACCAGCTGCGCGCGATCGCCATCGGCTCGGTGACCCTACACGGCAGCAAGAACCAGCTCACCCAGCAAACCGGCACCGCGCAAGTCCAGGACTACGGCCGCGACAATCAGATCGCCGGCAACTGAGCGTGCCGACGCCACGCGGCCGGCCGCTCGCGGCCGGACCGCGCACCGCGCTCAGGTTCTGACGAAGATCTCCACGCGCCGGTTCAACTGCCGTCCGGCGGGATTGTCCTGGCCTTGCAACTGGTTCGGCGCCACCGGACGCGATTCGCCGTACCCCTTGGCGGACGCCTGCAGCGCCAGTCCGCGCGCACGTAACGCCTCGAGCACCGCCGCGGCACGGCGTTCGGACAAGGCCTGGTTGTAGTCGTCGCCGCCCTTGCTGTCGGTATGCCCGCCCACTTCCAGGTCGCGCGCCTGCAGGGTGCCGAGCGCGGTCGCCAGCGTGTCGAGCACCGTTGCAGCATCGGCACGGATCTGCGACTTGTCGAAGTCGAACAGCACGCGGTCGTTCAAGGTGATCAGGTAGCCGCAGGGCGCGCCGGGCGGGGCGAACTTGCGCAACGACGGAAAGCGCCCGGCCGGCGGCACCTTGGGCAGCGGCGCCATCGCCACCTTGCGCCCGGGCGTGCCGATCATGCCGGTGCCGTCACCGTTGTTGCGAATCAAGCCTTGCTCGCCGTTCCAGGTCCCCGAGCCATCGGCATTGATGGTCAGCAGGCCTTCGCGGCCGTTCCAGGTGCCGCTGCCGTCGCCATTGTTCTGGATCAGGCCGCTGCCGCCGTTCCAGGTGCCTGCGCCCCGGCCGTCCAGCGTGATCAGGCCGGCCGGGCCGTTGTAGCTGCCCGATCCATCCGCCTGCACGCGCACGATCGCGTCCTCGCCGTCGCCGACCGTGCCGTTGATGGTGCCGCTGCCGTCGGCGTTGATCTTGAACAGGCCGTCCTCACCGTTGCGCAGCAGATTGCCCTGCGCATCGACGCCGGTGATGCCGGCATCGTTGACCAGCACGCCATCGGTCCCGCAGCGCGCAGGCGCGATGATGCCCCCTGGATCGGATCCAGCGCGCCCTTCATCGAGGCTTCCAGCGCGCGCTGCGCAGGCGTCACCCCGAGGATTTCCGGGACCACGATCAGCGGAATGGCCGGGAACTCCGGCACGTCCACCGCAGCGGCGACCGTGGTGTCGCGCGTGGCAGAGGCCTTGGCCGCGGCAACTGTCGGCGCGGACGGCGTACCCGGCGTGTCCGCGGCCCCACACCCTGCCAACAACAACGACGACAGCAAGATCGGCAGTGAACGCATTCCCTTCCCTCCTGGTCCTGATGCGCGCACTTCAGCCTGCGCGCAGGCCGCTTGTCAAACCGGCGCCGCGCCGGCGGCCCGGGCGCGGCGCGCCATGCCGTCGCAAGCCCCC
>NZ_CAPJ01000514.1 GCF_000331775.1 Xanthomonas translucens pv. translucens DSM 18974 | reverse complement strand
CTGACGGCTTGTGACCCTGCCCCGGATGCTGGCCGGGCCGCCCCCGCGCCGGCTGCGCGGGCGCGGCGTTGCGCTCTGGGCGTTCGGGTTTCGGCACAGGCTTGAAGCCCAGGCCCAGCAGCTGGTCGCGGAGGGTATCGCTCATCGTGGCAGGATCGGATCGGTATCAATAATGCGGAGGGGGTGGTTCGTCGGCGGCATCGGCATACAGCGTGCTGCGCACCTTGCCCAGGTCTTCGAGCAGGTGGCGCAGCAGCGTGGCGTTGCGCTGGCTTTCGGCTCGCGCCTCGGCCAACGCATCGCTGACTTCCGACAGCGCCTGTTCCTGGAAGGACAGGCGCGTCTCCAGCTCGATCAACCGGTTCTCCAGCAATCGATCCTGGGTGGAGAAGTCATGCTTCACTGATCGAACGCCCGCGACCGATGCCATAGTAAGCCAGGCCGAAGCTCTCGATTTCCTGCGGATCGTAGAGATTGCGGCCGTCGAACACCACCGCGTCGCCGAGCAGTTCCTTGATCCGGGTGAAATCCGGGCTGCGGAACTGCTTCCATTCGGTGACCACGACCAGCGCATCGGCGCCTTCCAGCGCAGCGAAGCCGTCCTCGCAGAAGCTCAGGTCGTCGCGTTCGCCGAAGATGCGCTTGGCTTCCTCGGTGGCTTCCGGATCGTAGGCACGCACCGTCGCCCCGGCCTCCCACAGCTGCGCCAGCAGGCGGCGGCTGGACGCGGCGCGCATGTCGTCGGTATTGGGCTTGAACGCCAGGCCCCACACAGCGAAGGTCTTGCCGGCTAGGCTCTGGCCGCCGTAGTGGCGCTGGATCAGCTCGTACAGATGGCCCTTCTGCGCCTCGTTGACCGCTTCCACCGCGTCCAGCAGCTTGGCCTGGTGGCCGTACTGCTGCGCGGTACGCGCCAGTGCCTGCACGTCCTTGGGGAAGCACGAGCCGCCGTAGCCGGCGCCTGGGTAGATGAAGTGCCAGCCGATGCGCGGATCCGAGCCGATGCCCTGGCGCACCTTCTCCACGTCGGCGCCGACCCGTTCGGCGATGTTGGCGATCTCGTTCATGAAACTGATCTTGGTCGCCAGCATCGCGTTGGCCGCGTACTTGGTCAACTCGGCCGAACGCACGTCCATCTCCACGATGCGGTCGTGGTTGCGGTTGAACGGCGCGTACAGGCGGCGCAGGCGCGCAGCGGTGCCCGGCTTGCTGCTGCCGATCACGATGCGGTCCGGACGCATGCAGTCGGCGACCGCGTCGCCTTCCTTCAGGAATTCCGGATTGGACACCACGTCGAACTCGATCGTCTCGCCGCGCTTGTCCAGCTCGGCGGCGATCGCCGCGCGCACCTTGTCGGCGGTCCCGACCGGCACCGTCGACTTGTTGACCACCACGGTCGGTCCCTGGATGTGCTGGCCGATGGTGCGGGCCACCGCCAACACGTACTGCAGATCGGCGCTACCGTCCTCGTCCGGCGGCGTGCCGACGGCGATGAACACGATATCTCCATGCGCGATGGCGCTGGCCGCATCGGTGGTGAAGAACAGCCTCCGTGCGGCGTGATTGGCCTTGACCATCGGCGAGAGGCCAGGCTCGTAGATCGGGACCACGCCCTTGTTGAGCCCATCCACTTTGGCTTGGTCGATGTCCACGCATACCACGTGATGGCCTACCTCGGCCAGACAGGTTCCGGTGACAAGCCCGACATAGCCGGTGCCGAATATCGCTACGCGCATGTAATCTCCCTTTCGGTTATTGAAGGATGCCCAACAGTTCCACGTCGAAGGTCAACATGGCATCCGGGCCAATCGGGCCGCCCGGCGTGCCCTGCGGGCCGTAGCCCAGGTTCGACGGAATCCAGAAACGGTATTTGGAACCGACCGGCATCAGCGCCACGCCCTCGCTCCAGCCCGGCACGACCTGGCTGAGCGAGAACTCGGCCGGCTGGCCGGTCTTGTACGAGCTGTCGAACACTTCGCCGTTGATCAGCTTGCCTTCGTAGTTCACCCGCACCTTGCTGGTCGGCATCGGGCGCTCGCCGCTGCCCTGGCGCAGCACCATGTACTGCAGGCCCGACGGCGTGGTGACCACGCCCTTCTGAGTCTTGTTCTGGGCCAGGAAGGCGTTGCCCTTCTCGCGGTTCTCGGTGGCCGCGGCGGCCTGCTTGGAGGCGCTGAACGCCTGCAGCGTGGCGGTCGCCTGCTCCTGGGTCATCGCGGTGTCGCCCTTGGCGAACACGGTACGCACCGCACCCATCAAGGTGGCCAGGTCGATCTCGTTCTGGATCCGCGCCAGCGACGGGCCGACCGCGCGGTCGCCGAGCATCAGGCCCACGTTCTGCTTGGACACCGGCGGCGGCTGGCTGCCCGGCGCCATGCCCGGCACCGGCTGCCCGCTGCGCGCGGCCATCTGCGTGCGCAATGCGGTGTCGGTGGCCTGCGCCTGCTCGTCGGACAGCAGCGGCTTGCCGCCCTTGAACGCGTTCTCGATCGCGCGCTGCATGGCGTCCAGATCGATGTCCTGGGCGATGGGCTCGAACGAGCGTGCCACGTCCATGCCGATCGCATAGCTGACCTTCTGCTTCTCGCTGCCCAACGCCGCCGGCTTGGCCGCCGCCGGCGCCTGCGCGGACGCGCCACCGGCCACCACCGCCATCCCCATCAACAGCGACGCCACTGCGCCGCGCATTCCCATCTTCATTCGCTACGTTCCTGGAAGTGAACTAGAGGCGCCGCGATGGCGCAGAGGCCGCATTGTCGCATGCGCGGCAACAATATCGACCTGGATTCAATGTGATCCCGACGGCGCTTTCAGTTCGCGTTCGATGGCCGCACGCAGGGCCGGATCGTCCGGCGCGATCTTGCTGGGGAACTGCGCGACCACGCGTCCGTCGCGCGCGATCAGATACTTGTGGAAGTTCCAGCCCGGCGCCACGCCGGTGGCCTTGGTCAGTTGCTGGTACAGCGGCGTCGCCTCGGCGCCGAGCACATGCACCTTCTCGAACATCGGGAACTTGACCCCGTAGGTCAACTTGCAGAATTCCTGGATCTGCTGCTCCGAGCCGGGCTCCTGGCCCTTGAAGTCGTTGGACGGGAAACCGAGCACGCTGAAGCCCTGCGCGGTGTAGCGCTGCTGCAACTGCTCCAGGCCGTCGTACTGCGGGGTGAAGCCGCACTTGCTGGCGGTATTGACCACCAGCAGCACCTTGCCGCCATAGGTGTTGTTCAGATTCACCTTGTCCTTGCCGGCCAGCGGACGGTAGTCCTGGTCCAGCAGCGACCCCGCCCAGGCACTGCCCACAGTGCCGGCAGCGGCCAGGATCACGAGGAAAAACAAACGCTTGGATAGTTTCATCGGGGCACCGTAAGAAGAAAGAGAAACACGCAGGCACTAGGCCATGCGTTGGGGTGGTCGCTGTGTTGACATGACGTGTGACGGTGTTATAGTTAAATACAACACCACTCACCCAGAGCAGGGCAAACGATGAACCTCCAACGCATGCAGCGCAGCCTTCCGGCCATGGTCATCGTCGGCGCCCTGTTCTCGGTGAGTTGGGTCGGCGCCCAAGGTAGCCAGGGACGGTCGCCCGATTATGGCGCCAGCGAGCCGCAGGAAGACAGCCACGCCCCTCCCGCCTCGCCTGCGCCGGTGCGGCGGATGCGTGCATCGCTGTCGATGCCCTATTTCTCCTTCGCGCACACGCTGCGCCCACGGAGCTGACCATGAGCGATATCCACTGGAGCGATGGCGCTCCGATCTACCGCCAGCTGAAGGATCGCGTGATCGCGATGATGCTGGACGGCATCATCAAGCCCGGCGACGCGCTGCCCTCGGTGCGCCAGGTCGCCGCCGAATACCAGCTCAACCCGATCACCGTGTCGCGCGCCTACCAGGAACTGGCCGACGAGGCCCTGGTCGAGAAGCGCCGCGGGCTGGGCATGTTCATGACCGAGGAAGCGGCCAGGAAGCTGCGCGGCAGCGAACGCGACCGCTTTCTCAACGAAGAGTGGCCTCTGGTGCTGGAACGGATCCAGCGCCTGGGCCTGACATTGGAAGACTTGTTGCCACCGGGGAAAACACCATGACTGCCGCTGTCGCCGCATCCGAATCCGTCGTCTCCGCGCGCGCGCTGCGCAAGACCTACAACCACAAGCCGGCGCTGGCCGATACCTCCTTCGCGATCGCGCCGGGCCGCATCGTCGGCCTGATCGGCCCCAACGGCGCCGGCAAGACCACCGCCTTGAAAGCGGTGCTCGGCCTGACCGCGGTCGAAGGCGAACTGCGCGTGCTGGGCATGGACCCGCGCAAGCAGCGCAACGCACTGATGAACGACGTGTGCTTCATCGCCGACGTGGCGGTGCTGCCGCGCTGGATGCGGGTGCGCGAGGCGATCGACTTCGTGGCCGGCGTGCATCCGCGCTTCGACCGCGCCAAGTGCGAGCGTTTCCTGGCCAACACCAAGCTCACGCCCAAGCTGCGCGTGCGCGAAATGTCCAAGGGCATGATCGTGCAGCTGCACCTGGCGCTGGTGATGGCGATCGACGCGCGCCTGCTGGTGCTCGACGAACCCACACTGGGCCTGGACATCCTGTACCGCAAGGAGTTCTACCAGCGCCTGCTGGAAGACTACTTCGACGAACAGAAGACCATCATCATCACCACCCACCAGGTCGAGGAGATCGAGCACATCCTCACCGACGTGCTGTTCATCCGCGACGGCCGCATCGTGCTCAGCGCCGACATGGAGCACATGGCCACGCGCTACACCGAACTGCTGGTGCCGGCCGAACGCATCGACGCGGCGCGCGCGCTGCAGCCGATCGACGAGCGCGGCCTGCCGTTCGGCAAGACCGTGTTCCTGTACGACGGCGTGCCGCAGGCGCAATTGGCCGCGCTCGGCGAAACCCGCACGCCCGGCCTGGCCGACCTGTTCGTCGCTATCATGAAGGGGACCTACGCATGAACGCACCTGCCAAGCAGATTTCCGCGCTGACCAGCTTCAAGTGGCTGCTCAAGCGCGAGTTCTGGGAACACCGCGGCGGCTTCCTGTGGGCGCCGGTCATCGCCGGCAGCGTGATCACCGTGCTGTACGCGCTGCTCGCGCTGATCGGCACCGTGGCCGGTCGCGGCGACGACAACGGCTTCCATGTCGACGGCGGCCCGGAGAAGCTGCACGAGATCATCGGCGCGGTCGGCGACGGCACCATGCTGGCCGGCGTGGTCCTGGCCGGCGTCGTGCTCGGCTTCGTGGTGTTCTTCTACGCGCTGGGTTCGCTGTACGACGACCGCCGCGACCGCAGCGTGCTGTTCTGGAAATCGCTGCCGCTGTCGGATCTGAACACAGTGCTGTCCAAGGCCGCCTGGGCGCTGCTGCTGGCGCCGATCGTGGCGATCGGCATCGGCCTGCTGATCGGCATCTGCCTGTGGCTGGTCACCGCGCTGACCCTGTCGGTCAACGGCATCAGCCAGAGCAGCGCGGTGTTCACCCACTCGCATCCGCTGCGCATCATCGGCGGGGTGCTGTCGAACCTGCCGATCTACGTGATGTGGTCGCTGCCGACCATCGGCTGGCTGATGTTCTGCTCGGCCTGGGCGCGCACCAAACCGTTCCTGTGGGCGGTACTGATCCCGATCCTGGGCTGCGTGATGGCGAGCATGATGGGCATCCTGCCGATGCTGCACGTGAACCACAACGCGATCTGGTACACGGTGGTCTACCGCGGCCTGCTGAGCGTGCTGCCCGGCACCTGGCTGCCGGTGCTCAGCGAAAGCGCGCCGCCGGTGCAGATCGACGGCGCACAGGACCTGGCCAACGCGATCCAGCTCAGCGATGCCTGGCGCATCTTCCAGAGCGCCGACATCTGGATCGGCGCGGCGATCGGCGTGGCCTTCATCGTCGCGGCGATCTACCTGCGCCGCTGGCGCGACGAAGCCTGATCCGCACCGCCATCCCGTCGTCCCGTTCCCGATTCCCTCTTTGCATATGGAGTTCACGATGATGCGCAAGACCTCGCTGCTATCCGCACTGCTGCTGGTCCCTGCCCTCGCCCTGGCCGATGAATGCCGGCATTCCGAGCCGCGCAACCTGAAACTGGACCTGGCAGGCGCCAAGAATGTGATCTTCGACGCGCAGCAGAACAACCTCAAGCTCACCGGCGCTAGCAGTGCCGCATTCGAACTGCACGGCCGCGCCTGCGCCTCCGATGCGGACATGCTCAAGGAGTTGACCGTGCGCCAGCGCCGCGAAGGCGACACGCTGATCGTGACCCTGCAGCATGACGGCAAGATCCACGGCATCAGCTCGGGCACCCGCTACGCCTACCTGGACCTGGCCGGCAGCGTGCCGAGTTCCCTGGCGGTGCAGTTGCGGCTGGGCTCCGGCGATGCCGACATCGGCGGCGTGGCCGCGCTCGACGCCACGGTCGGCTCCGGCGACCTGCATGCGCACGGCGTGCGCGGCGCGGTCAGCGTCACGGTGGGATCGGGCGACATCAACCTGCGCGACATCGGCAGCCTCAGCCTGCCGACGCTGGGCTCGGGCGACGTCAAGGCCAGCCAGGTCGGCGGCGACGTCAAGATCGGCACGGTCGGCTCCGGCGACCTGACCGTGCACGGCGTGCGCGGCGCGCTGCAGATCGGCAGCATCGGCTCCGGCGATGCGCAGCTGAGCGACGTGAGCGGCAACGTGGCGCTGCAATCGATCGGCTCCGGCGACCTGGAAGTCAGCGGCGTCGGCGGCGACCTCAGCGTGGAGCGGGTCGGTAGCGGCGACATCCACCACAGCGGCGTGCGCGGCAGCGTCAACGTGCCCAAGCCGCGCTGAGCTGCGGCCTTCCCTTCTCGCTTCGATCGAGGACACACCCATGCAGCATCCTTCACTGCCGTTGGCCGGCATTGCCCTGATCGCGCTGTTGGCCCTGGACGCCTGCCAGCCCTCGACGCCGCAGTCCGACCGGACGACCAGCAACACGCCCAGCGCGCGCAGCCTGAGCTTCGACAACGGCGACATCACCCTGAAGGTCTCCGGCCAGCCGCCGGCGACCATCACCCGTAGCAGCGACCTGCTAATCGACGGCAAGCAGGTCGCGCTCAGCGCCGAGCAGCACGCCTTGCTGGTGGCCTACCGCGCGCAGCTCGGCGCGGTCGGCATGCAGGGCCTGGAGGTCGGCAAGCAAGGCGCCGCGCTGGGCGTGAAAGCGGCAGGCGACGCGCTGGCCGGGGTCATCAGCGGCAACACCGAGCATGTCGGCGAGCACATCGAGGCGCAGGCCGAGAAGCTCAAGCAGGAAGCGCTGAAGATCTGCGCGCAGGTGGCGACGCTGCGCCAGGCGCAGGACACGCTGGCGCAGCAGCTGCCGGCATTCCGCCCCTATGCCAGCCTCGATGCCAGCGACATCAGCGACTGCGACAAATCGGTCAAGTAATTGCGCCGGTCCCGGCCTAAAATGGCCGGGACCCTCCTGCTTTGAATCGATCGATGAAGAAGACGCTAGTCGCCTGGTTTTCCCTGATCGCGCTGTG
>NZ_CAPJ01000515.1 GCF_000331775.1 Xanthomonas translucens pv. translucens DSM 18974 | reverse complement strand
CGAAAGCATGCAGAACATCGCAAATGCACCGAATGCGCGCGTATGGCGCTCGTGGAGCCGGCGTTTGGATAGCGAATCCATCGCGAGGCGTGGCAAATCAGGTGTTTAGCGCGACAGGTGACACTTCAGGTGACGCGCAGTGCTCGGGAAGAGGCCGACCGCAGTGCCGGTAGGATGCGGCCGGCTCCCGGAGGGGGATTCAGTGCGATGCTCTGGAGTCAGATACCCATTCGGAAATCTGCAATATACATTTAAAATTGCATTACTTTGAAATACAGTAATGCTAACCGCCAGGTTATCGAATTTAGATTAACCCTATGGCTGGCATGTGTAGGAATGCTTAAAGGCTGCAGTTACTACGCCATCTCCGTCAGTTAAGGTGGTCGTGGCATTATATTTCGTTGCAGGGGGGCCGAATTTTTCGCCACAGATGGGCTGGATTTTCATTGTATTACCGCCTGCGTCGGAGTAACTAATTCTCGTTGTTTTATCGCAATCGTCGCTGGCCCGGCAGGAAATGGTTCTGCTAGTAATTGGATAGCGCGGAAATCCTTCATACTTCACAGGGATGACCACATTCTTCCATCGATCCGAGACAGCAGGGATTGCGGTAATTTTAAATGTGGTGCAGGGCTTGTCCTTTAAACGGAAGCCCTTCTCTACGCCGCGCATCGACGCTTGCTGGAAATTGGTGTCTTGAAGCGCCGCTGCATCTTGCGAATTCGTATGGAAGGCTACTTCCAAGATGATGGCCGGCACAGTCGCTCTTCTATTCTCGCCCTTATTTGCTTCGCCCACGCGGTCGGCTATTCTGAAATCTGTATAGCCTGGCACTGAATGAACTTGTTCTTTCAGGTAACAAAGGACGCTGCTGCCGAGCACTTTGCTCGGCTCATCTTCTGGTTGCACCCACACCGTAGTGCCACGCGTGGTAGCATCATCGCTAGCATTGGTGTGGATGGATAGAATGGCTTGCGCTTTTATATGGTTAGCATATAGCGGTCGTGCTGCAATATCATCATCTTGTTCACGCAAACTAAGCCGGTCGGGCGAGCTGCCGTTCGGGAAAAGATTCCACATCGTTGAACCGAGATCTGGGTATAGTTCTTTTAGATAGTATCTGGAAGCCATCTGGCTGTAGGTAAAGGTTGTATAAACGCCAGGGCTGCTGCTATAAAGAGACGACCCGTCTGTGCTGCGCGTGTATTTGACGCTCGTGACGGTTGCTGGGTTTCGAGCCAATAAGTAAGTATATAGCGCATCGGCATAATCAAGAGTTATAAGGTCTTCCAAGACGCCAAAAGAACGCTCTCTTTGATATCGCCAGTCGTTATACTGGTAATTGTGATAGGCTCCATGCCCTGGGTTAATGACAACAGGCGGCGGAGTTTCCGCCGCCGCTGCCGCCGCTGCTTTCGTTACCTGTTTCCACGAGTGTTTCACGGGGAAGTCATCGGGGAAAAGCTCATTGATGGTTCGTCCATTGAATCGTAGCGTAACGACATCAATTGCTAGTACGCCATCAACTAATTCGTGCCCTCTACGGCTAACTTCGTCAAGTGCCTCTCCAAGTGTTTCGGAGAATTTTGTCATTCCTTTGGGGATATATCCTCCCCCCAAATCAACTAAAATTTTATTGGTGGACTTTTCATAAACTACTCGTACATCTATCTTTTCATCTTGCCCAGGCAGGCGCTTTTGATTGTCTACGAGGTTTTGAAGGTCCGACTGCAGAAGGGGTTGTATTTTTGCCCATCCTTCTGGGGTCACCGCAGTCGGCTTTTCCGGTTGATGCTGTTGCTCGGCCAGAGCGCTAGGTACACCCGTGAGCGTCACTAGAAAAATGGCGAATAAGGCGCAATAGACGTTAATTATTCCTTTGTCTTTGTTGCCCGTGCTTCTTTTCATGCACAATTCCTTATGTTAAAGCAGGTTCCCCCTGCAGAGCCAAATTAGCATAGGATCTGCAGAATTTCTATTACACCACTGCATCATAGAGCGCGAGGTCGCTGCGCCTCATTTCATTGACCTCGCGCAGAGCCGAGTTTGCTGCGTAATGGCCCAGGTTGTTGCATGAAATTTGTCTACGAAATTGGCCGAATTTATGGGCGATGTGGCGTAGGGCACGCAGGGGCCAGAGCGCGGCGGCAGACGAGACAACGCCTAGGCAGCACTGCCCGGGCATGCCGCCGCACGAGCGGTATCTACTCCCTCTAGTCGATGCCATAGGCATCGCCTGCATGCCCGCACTGAGGGTGGCCGTGCAGGAGCTGGAGAAGGATCAAAAGACTTGCCTTAGCAGGGCGTACAGGGCACGGGAAAACTGCGGACCCGCTTCGAACGCCGGATCGATATCCACCTGGCTCTGCTGTCCATGGCCTGTTGCATCATCTGCCTACGGCGACTTCCAGAGTTTTGTTAGCCGCTCTTAGGCTTTTCGAGTCCCGAGTCCCGAAAACCTCACCGCAACCCCGTCTCATTCCGCGCAATCACCAACCGCTGGATCTCCGAAGTGCCTTCATAGATCTCGGTGATCTTGGCATCGCGGAAGTAGCGCTCCAGCGGCATTTCCTTGGAATAGCCCATGCCGCCGTGGATCTGCACCGCCTGGTGGGTGATCCACATCGCCGCTTCGGAGGCGGTCAGCTTGGCCACCGCAGCCTCGGTGGTGAAGCGCTGGCCCTGCCCCTTCACCCACGCCGCACGCAGCGTCAACAGCAGCGAGGCGTCGAGCTTGCACTTCATGTCGGCGATCTTGGCCTGGGTCATCTGGAACGCGCCGATCGGCGAGCCGAACGCCTTGCGCTCCTTCACGTAGTCCAGGGTGGCCTGGTAGGCGGCGCGGGCGATGCCGATCGCCTGCGAGGCGATGCCGATGCGGCCGGCGTCGAGTACGCTCATCGCGATCTTGAAGCCTTCGCCCGGCACGCCCAGGACCTCGTCCGCGCTCGCCACGTAGTCCTGGAACTCGATCTCGCAGGTGGCCGAAGCGCGGATGCCGAGCTTGGGCTCGGTCTTGCCGCGGTGGAAACCCGGCTTGTCGGTGTCGATCACGAACGCGGTGATGCCGCGCGAACCCTGCTCCGGATCGGTGACCGCGAACAGCACGAGATACTTGGCGACAGGGCCGGAGGTGATCCAGCTCTTCTTGCCGTTGATCACGAAGCTGCCGTCGTCCTGGCGCACCGCCCGGCAACGCATCGCGGTGGCGTCGGAGCCGGACTGCGGTTCGGTCAGCGCGAACGCACCGATGTGGCTGCCGTCGGCGATCGCGCGCACGTACTTCTGTTTCTGCGCCTCGTCGCCGTTCTTCAGGATGCCGGCGCAGAACAGCGAGTTGTTGACCGACACGATGGTGGAATGGGCGGCGTCGCCAGCGGCAATCTCGACCATCGCCAGCACGTAGGCGATCGGGTCCATGCCGGCGCCGCCGTATTCCTCCGGCACCTCGATGCCCATCAGTCCGTTCTCGCCGAGCAGGCGGATATTCTCCAGCGGAAACTCGCCGGTGCGGTCGTGATGCTCGGCGCTCGGGGCGATCCGTTCCTGGGCGATGCGTCGCGCCACGTCCTGGATCATCAATTGCTCTTCAGTAAAGCTGAAATCCACGTAGAACCCCTCCCGGGCTGTTTGATACGCCATTGTAGCCATCCAGACCATACGCTGGCGTGCGCACGACTTGACCCGATCCAGCCTCGGGACCAGAATATCTCTATATCGCGATAGGAAGATATTATGGATCTGGAGGACTGGTCGACCCGGCTGAAGGTGTTCGCCGATGCGACCCGGGTGCGCCTGCTGGCGTTGCTGGAGCAGGAAGAGCTGACCGTGGCCGAGCTGTCGGCGATCACCCGGCTGGCGCAGCCGCGCGTCTCCACCCACCTGGCCAAACTGAAGGAGGCCGGGCTGGTGCGCGACCGCCGCGCCGGCGTGTCGGCCTACTACCGCTTCGACGAAGCGCAACTGGACCCGGCGCAGCGTGCGCTGTGGCTGGCGCTGAGCACCGGCAGCGACGATCCGCTGCTGCGCCAGGACGCCGAACGCGTGGCCGCGGTGCTGGCCAACCGCGCCGCCGACCAGAACTGGGCCGACTCGGTGGCCGGCGACATGGAACGCCACTATTCGCCCGGGCGCACCTGGGAAGCGCTGGCGCGCACCGCGCTGCCGCTGCTGGAGACCGGCGACGTGCTCGACATCGCCTCCGGCGACGGCGTGCTGGCCGAACTGGTGGCCCCGCATGCGCGCCGCTACGTGTGCATCGACACCAGCGCGCGGGTGGTGGCCGCGGCCAGCGAGCGCCTGCGCCGGCTCGGCAACGTGGAAGTGCGCGAAGGCGACATGCACGCGCTGCCGTTCGCCGACGCCAGCTTCGACCTGGTGGTGATGATGCACGCGCTGACCTACGCGGCCAAGCCGGCGCAGGCGGTGGCCGAATCGGCGCGGGTGCTGCGCCCCGGCGGGCGCCTGCTGCTGTGCAGCCTGGCCCGCCACGAGCACAAGGCCGCGGTGCATGCCTACGGTCACGTCAACCTCGGCTTCGCCTCCAAGGAACTGCGCAAGTTCGTGCACAAAGCGGGGCTGGACGTGTCCAGCCTGGAAACCGTGACCCGCGAGAAGCGGCCGCCGCATTTCGAAGTGGTGTCGTTGATTGCGGTGAAGCCGGGACTCGGGACTGGGGACTCGGGACTCGGAAAAGCCCTAGCCGAAGCAGGAGCGAGAGCATGAGTACATCCGCTTTTGACCGAATCCCGAGTCCAGAGTCCCGAGTCCCGGGCCTGCCCTGGCTACACCCCCAGCGCACGCAGAAACTCCTGCAGGCCTTAGCCGAACGCATCCTGATCATCGACGGCGCGATGGGCACCATGATCCAGCGCCACGATCTGCAGGAAGCCGACTACCGCGGCGCGCGCTTCGCCGCCGGCTACGACGGCGCGCACGTGCACGGACCCGGCTGCGACCACGCGCCGCAGGGCCACGACCTGAAGGGCAACAACGACCTGCTGCTGCTGTCGCGGCCGGAAGTGATCGCCGGCATCCATCGCGCCTACCTCGACGCCGGTGCCGACCTGCTGGAAACCAACACCTTCAACGCCACCTCGATCAGCCAGGCCGACTACCATCTGGAACACCTGGTCTACGAACTCAACAAGGCCGGCGCGCAAGTCGCGCGCGACTGCTGCGACGCGGTCGAGGCGCTCAACCCGAATCAGCCGCGCTTCGTCATCGGCGTGCTCGGCCCGACCAGCCGCACCGCCTCGATCAGCCCCGACGTCAACGATCCCGGCTTCCGCAACACCAGCTTCGACGAACTGCGCGGCACCTACCGCGAAGCGGTCGAAGGCCTGATCGACGGCGGCGCCGACACGCTGATGGTGGAAACCATCTTCGACACGCTCAACGCCAAGGCGGCGCTGTACGCGATCGAGGAAGTGTTCGACGCGCGCGGCGCGCGCCTGCCGGTGATGATCTCCGGCACCATCACCGACGCTTCCGGGCGCACCCTGTCCGGGCAGACCGCCGAAGCGTTCTATGCTTCGGTGGCGCACGGCCAGCCGCTGTCGGTGGGGCTGAACTGCGCGCTCGGCGCCAGCGATCTGCGCCCGCACGTGGAGACCCTGGCGCGGATCGCCGACGGCTACGTCAGCGCGCATCCCAACGCCGGCCTGCCCAACGCCTTCGGCGAGTACGACGAGACCCCTGAGGAAATGGCCGCGACGCTGAAGGAG
The DNA here is from genome assembly GCF_000331775.1 of Xanthomonas translucens pv. translucens DSM 18974. The sequence goes on along the minus strand of NZ_CAPJ01000515.1, from coordinate 6,656 downwards.
TTCGCCGAATCCGGCCTGCTCAACCTGGTCGGCGGCTGCTGCGGCACCACCCCGGCGCATATCCAGGCGATCGCCGAGGCGATGCGCGGGCTGCGTCCGCGCACGCCGCTGGCGGCGCAGGTACAGGCGGCCTGAGATGCGCGCGCATCCGCTGCCGCTTCCTGCATGCGCGCGCGGCGCGGCGAGCGCCGCCCCCGCCGCTGGCGCACGCGCGCCCACCGCAACGATCCTGCAAGGCTGACCCATGTCCGTGCGCATTACCCGCCTGTCCGGCCTGGAGCCGCTGCTACTGACCCCGGACCTGCTGTTCGTCAACGTCGGCGAACGCACCAACGTCACCGGCAGCGCGCAGTTCCGCAAGCTGGTCAAGGAAGAGCGCTACGAGGAAGCGGTGGAGGTGGCGCGCCAGCAGGTCGCCAGCGGCGCGCAGATCCTCGACGTCAACATGGACGAGGGCCTGATCGATTCGGAAAAGGCGATGACCCGCTTTCTCAACCTGATCATGTCCGAGCCGGACATCGCACGCATCCCGATCATGGTCGATTCCTCCAAGTGGAGCGTGATCGAGGCCGGGCTGAAGTGCCTGCAGGGCAAGAGCGTGGTCAACTCGATCTCGCTGAAGGAAGGCGAAGCGGTGTTCGTCGAGCACGCGCGCAAGGTGCTGCGCTACGGCGCCGCCGCGGTGGTGATGGCGTTCGACGAGCAGGGCCAGGCCGACACCTGCGCGCGCAAGGTGGAGATCTGCAGCCGCGCCTACCGGATCCTGACCGAGCAGGTCGGCTTCCCGCCGGAAGACATCATCTTCGACCCGAACATCTTCGCCGTGGCCACCGGCATCGAGGAACACGACAACTACGCGGTGGACTTCATCGAGGCCACCCGCATCATCCGCAAGACCCTGCCGCACTGCCACGTGTCCGGCGGCGTGTCCAACGTGTCGTTCTCGTTCCGCGGCAACGAAACCGTGCGCCAGGCGATCCACTCGGTGTTCCTGTACCACGCCATCGCCGCGGGCATGGACATGGGCATCGTCAACGCCGGCGGCATGCCGATCTACGACGACCTGGACCCGGACCTGCGCGAGCGCGTGGAGGACGTGATCCTCAACCGCCGCCGCGACGGCACCGAGCGCCTGCTGGAGATCGCCGAGCGCTACAAGGGCAAGAAGGGCCAGAGCAGCGTCGAGGACCTGAGCTGGCGCGAAAAGCCGGTACGCGCGCGGCTGGCGCACGCGCTGGTGCACGGCGTGGACGCCTATGTGGAACTGGACACGGAGGAAGCGCGGCAGCTGTCCACGCGCCCGCTGGATGTGATCGAAGGCCCGCTGATGGACGGCATGAACGTGGTCGGCGACCTGTTCGGCGCCGGCAAGATGTTTCTGCCGCAGGTGGTCAAGTCGGCGCGGGTGATGAAGAAGGCGGTGGCCTACCTGCTGCCTTATATCGAGGCGGAAAAGCTGCGCACCGGCGACACCGGCAAGTCCAACGGCAAGATCATCATGGCCACGGTCAAGGGCGACGTGCACGACATCGGCAAGAACATCGTCGGCGTGGTCCTGGCCTGCAACAACTTCGACGTGATCGACCTGGGGGTGATGGTGCCGACCCAGACCATCCTCGACCGCGCGCGCGCCGAGAACGCCGACATCGTCGGCCTGTCCGGGCTGATCACTCCATCGCTGGAGGAAATGAGCCACGTCGCCCGCGAGATGCAGCGGCAGGGCTTCTCGATACCGCTGCTGATCGGCGGCGCCACCACCTCGCGCGCGCACACTGCACTGAAGATCGATCCGCACTACGCCGCGCCGACGGTGTGGGTGAAAGACGCCTCGCGCGCGGTCGGCGTGGCGCAGTCGCTGATCTCCAAGGAGCTGCGCGCCGCGTTCGTGGCCGCCAACGACGCCGACTACGCCGAGATCCGCCAGCGTCACAAGAACCGTGGCGACGCCAAGCGCCTGGTCTCGCTGGAAAAGGCGCGCGCGCAACGCTTCGACGGCGGCTGGGACGCCTATACGCCGCCGGTGCCGAAACAGCCAGGCCTGCACGTGTTCGACGACTATCCGCTGCCCGAGCTGATCGAACTGATCGACTGGACCCCGTTCTTCCAGGCCTGGGAACTGGCCGGCAAGTTCCCGGCGATCCTCAGCGACGCGGTCGTCGGCCAGCAGGCCAGCGACCTGTACCGCGACGCACGCGCGATGCTCAAGCGCATCGTCGGCGAGAAATGGCTGACTGCCAAGGCGGTGTTCGGACTGTGGCCGGCGCAGGCGGTGGGGGATGATGTGGAGGTGTTGATGGGGCGGGACTCGGGACTCGGGACTCGGGACTCGGCAGCGCTTGCCTGCAAGGCCGGACCGGCACCGGATGCGTCTGCCGAGTCCCGAGTCCCGAGTCCCGAGTCCCGACACCTCCTGCACTTCCTGCGCCAACAAGTCGACAAACCCGTCGAACGCCCCGATTTCTGCCTGGCCGATTTCATCGCGCCCAGGGACAGCGGCAAGCAGGACTGGATCGGGGCGTTCGCGGTCACCGCCGGCATCGGCATCGAGCCGCATGTGGCGCGCTTCGAGGCGACGCACGACGATTACAACGCGATCCTGCTCAAGGCGCTGGCCGATCGCCTGGCCGAGGCCTTGGCCGAGCGCCTGCATCAGCGCGTGCGCCGCGAATTCTGGGGCTATGCGGACAACGAGGCGTTGGACAACGAGGCGTTGATCGCCGAGAAGTACCGCGGCATCCGCCCTGCCCCCGGCTATCCGGCCTGCCCCGAGCACAGCGAGAAGAAAACCTTGTTCGCGCTGCTAGACGCCGAACGCAACGCCGGCATGTCACTGACCGAAAGCTTCGCGATGCTGCCAACCGCGGCGGTATCCGGCTATTACTTCAGCCATCCGCAGAGCCAGTATTTCGTGGTCGGGCGGCTGACCAAGGAACAGGTCGCCGACTACGCGCGACGCAAGGGCGTGCCGCTGCTGCAGGCCGAGCGCTGGCTGGCCTCGAACCTGGACTACGATCCGGAGTGAGGGCGTCCTTCTCCCACCGGGACCATGGCCCCCTTTTTGGGGGAAGGTGGCGCGCAGCGCCGGATGAGGGGACGGGCGCAGCCTCGCGCACCCAAACTCCGCGAGACGCTTCGCGCCGGACCCTTACCCCACCCCCTTTCCCAGCGGGAGAGGGGCTAACAGCAGCTCAGCGCAACAGCACCGACACGCCCAGCCCGCCCTGCCAATCCGACGTCGGCGCGGACAGCCCGCGCAGCACCGACAGGTCCAGTTGCACGCGCTGCGCGATCAACCAGGTCAGTCCGGTCCCGAGCGCGCGCATCTGGTCCTCGCCGCCGCCGATGCCGGCTTCGGCATAGGCGCTGAGGTTGCCCTGCGCGTAGAACGTATAGCTCGGCGACACGGTCCAGCCGTGGCCGTCATCGCTGTCGCTGAGGTTGGCGTACAACGCGACATTGCGCCCGCCGTCCAGGTCCCAACCGGCGCTGACGCCGAGGTCGTAGCGCTGCCCGCCGTCGCCGTACGGCGCGCGCCCCACCGGCACGGCGGCGGTACCGAGCAGCGCCCAGGAAAAGCTGTCGCGCGCGCTCGGCAGCGCCCATTTCAGGCCGACGCGGGCATCGCCGCCGCCGTGCCCGCGGAAATCCTCGCCGGTGCCGCGCACGCGCTGCCAGACCTGGCTGTCGAGGGCCAATTGCAGCTCCGCCTGCGCGCTCAGGCCGATCCGCAAGCGGCTGTCGGCCACGTACTCGGTGCTGCGCACGCCGCTGCTGCGGTCGTAGCTCACGTCCGATAGCGCCTGCTCCCAGGCGACGCTGCCGGCCGGCAGGGTTTGCGAGGCGAAGCCGATGCCGGGACGATCGAAGGCCGGCGCGTCATCGGCGCAGGCGGGTCCGACCGCGCCCAGGCCACCAAGCAGAACCAGCGCGTACCCCACGCGCCGGATGCGAACGTTCGCTTGCTGCGGGCCAACAGGAATGGCTATGGTCATCGTCCGACTCCGGGAAAGTGGGCGACGCCGCCGCTCACGGCGTCGCCCCCGATTGTGCCTGCAGCGCCTTGAAATGTGCGGTGAAGCTCGGCAACAACAGCCGATTGCCGTAGCCGCTGAGGTGATCGGCATCGAAGAACAGCGGATGCCCGTCGCGCATGCCGGCGCAACGCTGCGGCTCGCACAGCACCGGCAACGGATCCCAGACCGAGGCATGCGGTAGCCGCGCGGCCAGTCGCTGCAGGCTCTTCAGCACCGGCGCGCGGTAGCGCTCCATCGTATCGCGCGGGATCTGCGTGCCGCGCGCGCAGATCGCGTTGCCGCGGTTGAACCAGTCCGAACAGCGATACGGCGGCGCGCGCAACAACGGCTTGGGCGCTTCGAACACGATGCGCACGCCGCGCTGCGCCAGCGGTTGCAGCAGCGCGACCGCCGCGTCCTCGCCGGCGGCGCGTACCGCCTGCGCCTGCGCACTGTCCTGCTCGGCCATCACCGCCGCCTCGTCGAACAGCTGGGTCTGCTCGGCCAGACGCAGCAGCCGCAGCGCGGGCAGGAACAGCACGTCGCCGGCGCGCGCCTGCGCCTGCACGTCGGCCACGGTGCTGCGCTCGTACGCCTGACATCCAGCATGCGTCGCCTGCCAGGCCTGCAGGCCGACGATCGGACACCCGCCGACGCCGTACAGGCGCACCGCCACCCCGCTGCGCAACGCGAAGCGGCGCAGCAGTTCGTTGTAGGCCAGCGCATGCGAATCGCCGGCGACGAACAGCTGCCCGCCATCGCGGTTATGCAAGTCGCAGTCGCCGCGCTCGAACAGCCTGGCGCTGCCGACCTGCAGCTCCGCCCGTCCGGTCTTCAGCGTGCAATGCGGGAACTCCTTGCGCATGCCCTTGGCATACGCGTACCAGTCCAGCGGATGCCGGCTCACCGTGCTCAGCGAGTAATAGCCCTGCGTGTCCAGCAGCAGCGCATGCATGCCGGCCGCGAGCAGGATCAGGCCCAGCCCGGCGGCGATGGTCCGTGCCGGGGTGCGCATCCTGCCGATGCGGCCGCTGCGCCACGGCAATTCCACCCAGCGGTACGAGGCGATCGCCAGCGCCGCCACCAGCAGCAGCGCCAGCGCTTTGGCCAGCGCCGACTCCAGGCCCACGGTCCAGCGGAACAGCACGAAGACCGGCCAATGCCACAGGTACAGCGAATACGAGACGCGGCCGATCGCCACCACCGCGCGCTGCGACAGCGCCCGCTTGATCCAGCCGGCCGGCGCGCCGTGCAACAGCGCCAGCAGGCCCAGCGTGCCGAGCACCGGCCACAGGCCGTCGGGCCACGGCGAGTGCCCGGGGCGCGCGCGCCACAACCCGAAGCCGACCAGGCCCAGCGCCAACGCCAGCAACGGCGAACGCCAGTTCCAGGCCGCCCGCGGCGCTGGCGCAGCGCCGCCATCGAAACGCCCGCTCAGCGCCAGCGCCTGATACAGCAGCACGCCGCTGCCCAGTTGCCAGAAGCGCGCGGTGGTCAGATAGAACGCATCGCCGGCCTCGCCGCCGCCGCGGCTGCGCAGCAGCGCATACGCCAGCGAGCCGGCCGAGGCCAGCGCCACCAGCAGCAGCGACCACACGCGGCCGCGGCCGCCGCGGTTCCAGGACAGCAACAGCAGCGGGAACAGCAGGTAGAACTGCTCTTCCACGCCCAGCGACCAGGTATGCGTATACGGATTGAACTCGGCCTTCGGCGAAAAATAATCGCTGCCGGTAGCGGCCAGCACCCAGTTGCTGAGGCCGACGAAGGCCATCCGCCCGGTCTTGGCGCTGGTCTGGCTCAACCAGGAGTCGGGGATGAACAGGCCGCTGGCCAGCGCGGTGACCAGCAGGCAGGCTAGCAGCGCCGGCGCGATGCGGCGCATGCGCCGCGCGTAGAACTGCGCGAACACGCCCCAGCTGCCGGCGGCCGGCAAGCGCTGCAGCGAGGCGCTGACCACGAAACCGGAAATCACGAAGAACACATCGACGCCGGTGAACCCGCCCGGCAGCCAGGCAGGATCCAGGTGGTAGGCGATGACCGACAGCACTGCGAGCGCACGCAGTCCGTCGATATACGGCAGATAGCCGCCCACCGCGTGCACGGGCGATGGCGGGTGCAGGCGCTCGGTGCCTGCGCGCCCCATCCCTGGGAACGCCATGCTTACCAGACCAGATCGTCGGGGATCTGGTACTTCGGATCGGCGTAGGGATCTTCTTCGGCACTGGCGTTCGGATCCACCCGCAGCGCCACCGACGCCGGGAAGATTGCCTCGGCCTGATCCAGCAGCGCCGCCGTCACCAGCAGATAGCGGCCGTTCTGCTGCAGCACGCCCAGCTCGCCGGCATTGAGCGCCTTGAGCTGTTCGGCGGTGACGTAGATGCGCTTGATCTTGCCGCCATAGGGAAAATGGCGGGCGATGTCGGCCTCGGCGTGATTCAGCGCCTGGTCCTTGAGCAGCTCGTCGAGCTTGGCCCGCGCCTCGCGGCGCAGCCGCGCCTGTTCCTGCTTGAGCCGCTCGGCCTCGATGCGCTCGTCCTTTTCGCGCTGCGCACGGATCGCATAGGCCTTGGCCAGATCGATGTCCTCGCGCGAGCGCGGCGGCCGTGCCGATTGCGGCCGCGCCGGTTGCTGGCCAGGTGCGCC
>NZ_CAPJ01000516.1 GCF_000331775.1 Xanthomonas translucens pv. translucens DSM 18974 | reverse complement strand
CGCTGAGCACGGCATCGCCGCACGCACGCCGCGCGCATCGCCGCGACACCGATGCCACTACACTGAGGCACAGCCGGGCCGCGCGCTGCCGCGGCCGCGCTATCCTCTTCCGAACCGAGCGAACGCCGCCCATGACCCGCCCCGATTCCCCTCCCCGCATCGTCTACGAAGGCAAATACCAGCGCATGGTGGTGCGCGGCACCTGGGAGTATTCCGAACGCGTGCATGCCGGCGGCCTGGCCGCGATCATCGTCGCGGTGACCCCGGACGACGAGGTGCTGTTCGTCGAGCAGTTCCGCGTGCCGCTGCAGGCGCGCACCATCGAGATGCCGGCCGGACTGGTCGGCGACATCGACGCCGGCGAATCGATCGAGCTGTCGGCGGTGCGCGAACTGGAGGAAGAGACCGGCTGGACCGCCGACCACGCCGAAGTGCTGATGATCGGCCCGACCTCCTCCGGCGCCAGCAACGAAAAGGTCGCCTTCGTGCGTGCCAGCGGCCTGCGCAAAGTCGGCGACGGCGGCGGCGACGCCAGCGAGGACATCACCGTGCACGCGGTGCCGCGCGCCCGCGCCGCGGCCTGGCTGGTGCAGAAGATGGGCGAAGGCTACGAGCTGGACGCCAAGCTGTGGGCCGGGCTGTGGATGATCGAGCACCAGCTGGACGGCACCCCGCGTGGTTGAGTCGATTGCGCGCGCGGACGCCGGCCCGCCCCTGCTCGGTGCCGGTGATCCGCCGCCCTATCGCGTGCACCAGGCGCAGGGCCGCTCGCCCTACCTGCTGATCGCCGACCACGCCGGGCAGCAGGTGCCGCAGGCGCTGGCCGGCCTCGGCCTGCCGCAGCACGAACTGGACCGGCACATCGGCTGGGACATCGGCATCGCCGCGGTCACCCGCACGCTGGCGCAGGTGCTGGATGCGTTCGCGATCGAGCAGACCTATTCGCGGCTGGTGATCGACTGCAACCGGCCGCTAGCGGCGCCGGGTTCGATCGCCGAGAGCAGCGACGGCACCCGGGTGCCGGGTAACCAGGGACTGGATGCCACTGCACGCGCGGCACGCGCCGCGGCGATCTTCGTTCCCTACCACGCGCGCATCGCCGCGGAACTGGACCGGCGCCGCGACGCCGGCAGCGCCACCATCCTGATCGCGATGCACAGCTTCACCCCGTCGATGGCCGGCGAGTCCCGGCCCTGGCACGCCGGCGTGCTGTATCAGCGCGATGCCCGTTTCGCGCAGGCACTGCTGGCCCAGCTGCGCGCCGAACCGGGGCTAGTGGTCGGCGACAACCAGCCGTATTCGGTCAGCGATGCAACCGACTACGCGATCCCGGTGCATGCCGAGGCGCGCGGCCTGGCGCACGTGGAACTGGAGATCCGCCAGGACCTGATCGCTGACCCCAGCGGACAGCGACAATGGGCGCAACGCTTGCTCAACATGCTGAATCGGTTGCAAGCTGCCTTCACATCGGGCTGAGCGCAGGCTGCGCACTCTCGATCATCGCCGTCCGTTCAATGCCCTAGCTTTCCCACCGGAGCCTCCCCCATGCTCATCCGCCTCGGCTACGAGATCCGCTACCGTTTTCTGCAGCCCACCCCGGTGCTGGCCATGCTCGACATCCACGACAGCCGCCGCACCGACATCGTCGTGGCCACCGCGCTGCAGACCGAGCCGGCCATTCCGCTGCGCGGCTACCGCGACCAGTACGGCAACAGCTGCACGCGCATGCTGGCCCCGGCCGGCGTGCTGACCCTGCGCGCCGACGCGGTGGTGCGCGACAGCGGCCTGCCCGACCAATATCGCTACGACGCGCCGCAGACGCCGGTGCAGGAGCTGCCGGAGGACACCTTGATGTACCTGCTCGGCAGCCGCTACTGCGAGACCGACCTGCTCAGCGGCATGGCCTGGGACCTGTTCGGCAGCGCGCCGACCGGCTGGGCGCGGGTGCAGGCGATCTGCGACTACGTGCATGCGCAGATCCAATTCGGCTACGAGCACGCGCGCCCGACCAAAAGCGCCGCGCAGGCGCTGCAGGAAGGGCGCGGCGTGTGCCGCGACTTCGCCCACTCGGCGATCGCGCTGTGCCGCTGCATGAACATTCCGGCGCGCTATTGCACCGGCTACCTGGGCGACATCGGCGTCCCCGCCTCGGCCGCGCCGATGGATTTCTCCGGCTGGTTCGAAGCGTTCCTGGACGGCCAGTGGTACACCTTCGACGCGCGCCACAACCTGCCGCGCATAGGCCGAGTGCTGATCGCGCGCGGCCGCGACGCCGCCGACGTGGCGATCAGCAACACCTTCGGCTACAACACGCTGGAATCGTTCGTGGTGTGGACCGACGAGACCGACCAGGCGCGCCTGGATCCGCGTCCCGTCGCCGCCAGCGGCATCGGCACCGCCGCGCTGCACACCGAAGGGCTTTATCCCTAGCGTGGCTCGGTTGTAGCTGGGGGCGCTCGCGAGAGCGGGAATCGGTCGCGAGCGCTGGCCCCCAAGCCATCCAGGCCTATCCTGCAGGAACATTCGGCGAGGCGATGGCCGGTCCGGCCCATTGTGGGAGGGACTTGAGTCCAGACTGCAGCGCACTTCCAGGACTCAGCGCCTCCCTCGCCCGCTCCTGCGGCGCACCTGACGCGAAAAGCGGTAATGGTCCCGCAGGATGTAAGGCTGCAGCGCACTGCGTGGGCGTGCGCCGCGGACGGCAGCGCACGCCATGCCCAGCTCAGACGAAGGCGTCGGTGGCGCGCACCAGGGCGTCGACGTTTTCCGCCTCGAACGCGGAATGGCCGGCGCTGGGGGTGATCTGCAGCGTCGCCTTCGGCCAGGCCTTGTGCAGCTCCCAGGCGCTCTGGGCCGGACACACCACGTCGTAACGGCCCTGCACGATCACGCCGGGGATATCGGCGATCTTCCCGGCATCGCGCAGCAACTGGTCTTCCACCTCAAAGAAGCCGCCGTTGACGAAGTAGTGGTTCTCGATGCGCGCGAACGCAAGCGCGAACTGCGCGTCCTCATGGCCGTCGACGAAATCCGCATCCACGTGCAGGAAGCTGGTGGCGCCCTCCCACACGCTCCACGCGCGCGCCGCGGCCAGGCGCGTGGCCTGGTCGTCGCTGGTGAGGCGGCGATGGAACGCGGAGATCAGGTCGGCACGCTCCACCGGCGGAATCGCCGCAACGTAATGTTCCCAGGCATCGGGGAACAGGCGACTGGCGCCTTCCTGGTAGAACCACTCCAGTTCCCAGCGGCGCAGCATGAAGATGCCGCGCAGCACCAGCTCGGTGACGCACTGCGGATGGGTCTGCGCATAGGCCAGCGCCAGGGTCGACCCCCAGCTGCCACCGAATACCTGCCAGCGCGCGATGCCGAGCGTTTCGCGCAGGGTCTCGATATCGGCGACCAGATCCCAGGTGGTGTTGTCGACCAGGTCCGCATGCGGCGTGGAGCGGCCGGAGCCGCGCTGGTCGAACAGCACGATGCGGTACTTGACCGGATCGTGGAAGCGGCGCATCTTGGCATTGCAGCCACCGCCCGGCCCGCCGTGCAACAGCACCACCGGTTTGCCCTGCGGGTTGCCGCACTGTTCGTAGTACAGCGTGTGGCGCGCATCCACCTGCAGCATACCGCTGTCGAACGGTTCGATCTCGGGATATAGCGTGCGCATGGCGGTTCCTGCTTGAAAACTGGATTTTACCAGCGGATGGCGTATTGGCGGCGCTGCCTGCAGCAAACGCCGCCCAGCAGCCGCACCGATGACATCCGCAAGGCTTGACCCATGACCGGCCCGCCCCTGCCGCCAGGCCCTTCCTGCTGTCGCTGCTGCGCCTCCAGCGCCGGCTGCTGCTGGCGCTGTTGATTGAGCGCTTGTGCCTGCTGCACCGTCTCTTGCAGTGGTGCGGCCTGCTGCACCACATCCGTCGAGGCGCGGACACCCGGCA
>NZ_CAPJ01000517.1 GCF_000331775.1 Xanthomonas translucens pv. translucens DSM 18974 | reverse complement strand
GGGTCTCGAAGAAGCGGCTGATCCAGTCCGGCGTCGCGTCCTCGCCGCTGGCGCCGTTGCGCGGGATGGCGCGGCGGCGGGTGCGCGCGGTCGGCAGCGAACGCGCGCGCGCGACCTGATCCAGGCGCTGCTCCAGCCGGGCGTACAGCTCGCCGACCCGTTCCTGCAATTCCTGCTCGCAGATCCTGACGATCGCCAGCTGCACCTGCGGCGCCAGCACCAGGCCGTGCAGCGCCGCATGGACCGCCGCGCCGACGTGTTCGGGGACGAACGGGTTGGTGTCGGCATCGATGCGCGGGCCACCGGCGATGAAGCCGAGGAAGCGGTTGAGCCGCATCAGCTCCGGGCGCCAGCGGTGCTGGATCGCGCTGGCCAGGTTGCACACCGCCAGGCGCACGTCCAGTTCCTGCGCGGAGACCAGGCTGAGGTCGCCGCGCGCACACGTCAGGGTGCGCTCCACCGACAGCGGGCGGCCGGCCTCCAGCGCCTGCCAGGCCTGCGCCAGGTGGCCGCGGAAGCGCGCGGCGATCGGCTCGCGCTGCTGCCGCAGCAGCTGGATCGCCTCGAAATAGTCGTTCTGCGTCGCCCCGGCGCGCTCGGCCAGGCGCAACAGCGCATCGGCGAGCACGTCCAGCACCTCGCCGAACGCCTCTGCAAGCGGCACCGACACCACGTCCCGGACCTGATCGAGCAGGTCCGAGTTGCGGCTGGGCAGCAGCTCCTCGGCATATTCGGCGATTATCATGGCGGTGTGATACGCAAGCGCAAGTGAGACCGACGTCAATTCGGAAGTTAGCGGCAGATCATGGATGAAGCTTGACTCTCCGTATAACCGCGGCATCCGCTGCCGCTGTGGGGCACGCGACTATAATTCTGCGCCCGCCCCACGGAATCGAGACTATGCGCACACTTCACTCGCTGCAAGCGCTGGATGAGCGCCGTTCGGTGCCGTCCAAGCAATTGGGCGAGCCGGGACCCGACGAAGCCACCCTGCTGGCGATGCTGCGCTCGGCGGTGCGCGTGCCCGATCACGGCAAGCTGGTGCCGTTCCGGTTCCTGCGCATCGCCGGCCAGGCGCGCCTGGCGCTGGGCGACTTCCTCGCCGAACGCACCCTGCAGCTCGACCCGGGCGCGCCGCCCGCCGCGGTGGAGAAGGACCGCGAGCGCTTCGCCCATGCGCCGCTGGCGATCGTGGTGATCGCGCGGCTGCAGCGCGAGGCGAAAGTGCCGGAGATCGAGCAATGGCTGAGCGCCGGCTCGGTCTGCTTCGCGCTGCTGCAGGCGGCGCAGGCGCATGGCTTCGGCGCGCAGTGGCTGACCGCCTGGATGGCCTACGACGAAGCGGTGGCGGCGCGGCTGGGCCTGGCCGAGAACGAGCGCATCGCCGGTTTCATCCATATCGGCACACCACGTATGCAGGTGCCGGAGCGCGAGCGCCCCGATCCGCAGCAGTTGCTCAGCGACTGGATCCCGTGAACGCGGCGGTGCCGACGCGGCCGCTGTACCTGGTCGACGCCAGCCTGTACGTGTTCCGCGCCTGGCATTCGATCCCGGACGAGTTCCAGGACGCGCAGGGTTGGCCGACCAACGCGGTGCACGGCTTCGCCCGCTTCCTGCTCGACCTGCTCGAACGCGAGCGCCCGCAACACATCGCCATCGCCTTCGACGAAGCGCTGGACAGCTGCTTCCGCAATCGCCTGTATCCGGCCTACAAGGCCAACCGCGCGCCGGCGCCGGATGCGCTGCGGCGGCAATTCGCGCACTGCAAGGCGCTGTGCGCGGCGCTCGGCCTGGGCGTGCTGGCGCACCACGACTACGAAGCCGACGACCTGATCGGCAGCGCGCTGCACCGCATGCGCGGCGCCGGCTTCCACGGCGTGATCGTGTCCGCCGACAAGGACCTGTCGCAACTGCTGCTGCTCGACGGCGACGAACAGTGGGACTACGCACGCGGCCAGCGCTGGGGCGCGGCCGGGGTGAAGGCACGGCATGGCGTGCATGCGCAGCAGATCGCCGACTACCTGGCGCTGACCGGCGATGCAATCGACAACATTCCCGGCGTCACCGGCATCGGCGCCAAGTCCGCGGCGATCCTGCTGGCGCATTTCGGCGACCTGGACACGCTGCTGGCGCGGATCGACGAAGTGGCGTTCCTGCGCCTGCGCGGCGCGGCGCAGATGGCGGTGCGCCTGCGCGAGCAGCGCGAACAGGCGCTGCTGTGGCGGCAACTGGCCACCATCGCGCTGGACGCGCCGCTGGATTCGGCCGCGCCCGGCTTCGCCCGCGGCCAGGCCGACGCCGACATGCTGCACGGCCTGTGCGAAGCGCTGCGCTTCGGCCCGCTGACCCGGCGCCGCTTGCTGCAGGCG
>NZ_CAPJ01000518.1 GCF_000331775.1 Xanthomonas translucens pv. translucens DSM 18974 | reverse complement strand
CGGTCTCGGCGCGCGCCGCCGCGCAGGGCGACGGCGACGACAGCGCGGCCGGCCTGCTCGACGAAAACCCCGACCTGTACCTGTGGCTGGGTTCCGATACCTCGCTGGCGATGGAATGAACACGATGAACTGCCTGATCCGCATGTCCCTGGCGCTGGCCCTGCTGGCTACCGCCGCCCCGCTGGCGGCATTCGCCGCACCGCCAGCGCCACCACCGCCGTCGGATGCCGACACCGATACGGGCCCGCCACTACCGGACTGGGAGCACCTGAGCGCACAGCAGCGCGAGCTGCTGATCGCACCGATGCGCCAGCGCTGGAACGATGCGCCGCAGCAGCGGCGCAGGATGCTCGCGCATGCGCAGCGCTGGCAGAGCATGACCCCGGAGCAGCGCGAACGCGCACGCAAGGGCGCCCGCCGCTACGAAGACATGAGTCCGCAGCAACGCGAAGAGGCGCGCGTGCTGTTCGAACGCCTGCGCGCCTTGCCGCCGGAGCAGCGCCAGGCGCTGCGCGAGCGCTGGGAAGCGATGACCCCGCCGCAGCGCGACGCCTGGATCAAGGCCAATGCTGGCGCCGACACCCGGCCAGCGCCGGATTCCAGGTGAGCGCCGGAGAGGCGCGTCAAGGCGGCCGCAGGGTTTTTTCGAAGCTATTCACCGGCTGTCGCCGCGGCCGCTGGGTGATCCGGGCATCGATCGTGGCCAGGGCGACGCGCGCACAGGGGCCGTCGCCGATCGCATCGGCCGCCATAAACCCGTGGGGTGATATCGCGCCATCGCCCGGGTCGAAAATGCGCAGGCAGGTCGCCGCGGAGGCGTCGCTCGGGAATTTGCAGCCGGCGGCCTGTTGTGGGAACGACTGCAGTCGCGACGCGCTCTACCGGTAACGCCCGTCGCGACTGCAGTCGCTCCCACAGTTGGCTCCCGCAGGTCGCCTGCGGCTTGCAGGCCAGGTAGGGCCGGCAAGCTGCGGGGAATGTTGCGAGAAAACGCTCTGGCGCCGTCAGCAACTGTCGCATCGGCGCGCGGCGTCGATGCCGGCCGCCGTGGCAGGCGCGGCACGCGGCCGAGTGCGCCGATCGACCGATCAACCGGTCCAGCGCGTCTTGGCCAGCAGCTCGTCGTCCCAGTCGTAGCCGATCGCGCCGTCCTTCAGGAACAGCGCGACGAAGTTGTAGACGTTGCGCGCATACATCTCGCTGGCGTGCACCGCGCCCATGCTGGCCAAGTCGAGCGGGCCGGCGACGACCACGCCGGCGTGCGCGATGGTGTCGCCGGGGCGGGTCAGTTCGCAGTTGCCGCCGGTCTCGGCGGCCAGGTCCACCACCACGCTGCCCGGCTTCATGCCCTCGACCATCGCCGCGCTGAGGATCTTCGGCGCCGGCCGCCCCGGCACCGCGGCGGTGCACACCACCACGTCGATGCCCTTCAGGTGCTCGGCCAGGCGCCGCTGCTGCTCGGCGCGCTCGTCCTCGGTCAGCTGCCGCGCATAGCCGCCCTCGCCCGCGGCGCTGACCCCCAGCTCGAGGAACTTGCCGCCCAGCGATTCGATCTGCTCGCGCGTTTCCGGGCGCACGTCGAAGCCCTCGACCTGCGCGCCCAGGCGCCTGGCCGTGGCGATGGCCTGCAGGCCGGCCACGCCGGCGCCGACGATCAGCACCTTGGACGGGCGGATGGTGCCGGCGGCGGTGGTCAGCATCGGGAAGAAACGCGGCGCCAGCTGCGCGGCGATCAAGGTGGCCTTGTAGCCGGCCATGCCGGCCTGCGAGCTGAGCACGTCCATCGCCTGGGCGCGGGTGGTGCGCGGCAGCCGTTCCAGCGGGAAGGCGACCAATTGCCGCGCCTGCATCGCCTCGGCGCGCGCCGGATCGGCCTGAGGCTGCAGGATCCCGACCACGCCCGCGGCGGGCTTGAGCTGGTGCAGCGCGGCGACCGGCAGCGGCTGCACGCACAGCACCAGATCGGCCTGCGCCGGGGTCGCGGCATCGGCGAGTTGCGCGCCGGCCGCGAGATAGGCCGCATCGACGAAGCCGGCGGACACGCCGGCGTCGGGTTCGACATGCACCTGCGCGCCGAGCGCGACCAGCTTCTTCACCGTCTCCGGCGTCGCCGCCACGCGGCGTTCGCCGTGCGCCGTTTCCTTCACCACCAGCACCTGCACTGCCATGCGATTCCCCATGCGTTGCCCGCCCTAGTCGGCGCCGATGCTACAGGGTCCGCGCGGCGCTGGCAGCGCCGGCAACCGGCATGCGTGGCCTAGCCCTCGCCGCTTGCAGCCTGGGCGTACAACGCAGCGACATGATGGCGGCCGGACAAGCGCCATGTGGATGGCATGGAGGTAAAACGAAGACTGCCAGGCATCACGGACTGGTCCGCACGGCACGCTTGAGCCGGACATCGCGGGACGACGGGGCATCCCGGCATGGACAGGGTCAGGAGTTACTACCCCGCACCATCAAGCCGATATGGAGAACGGAAAATGCCGGGAACGAAGCAGATTCGCAGATAGAGCCTTTTCTTTTCCCGCAAGCAGGAAAAGGAAAGGCAGCGCTACAGCTTCTTGCCAATACTCAAATAATCAATAGACTCGGCGCGCGACTGGAAAATCCACGCCCCGTTCACAGCATGAATTTCCGTATGTTGTCACGGATTATTTTTGCAACCCCATAAAGTACTGACATTGTAATGCCCTGAATTATCCCTGCTGCTAACAGTATAGCTCACCAAGCCAACAGACTTGGTGTCGCGGTGGCGACTGCGGCATAAACTATATGCACTTCCCCAAAGTGCCTTGAAAACCTCTTGGCTCGACACCGTTTGGGTGTTGTCCGCCGGTCATAGCACTGTCCCAATTACTCTAAGGCGACCAACCTCGGCAGCGCTAGCACCAGAAGCCACGAACATCGCACACAGCAGCACTGCAGCGGGAACGGCCGACGCACGGCGCTGCAAATGCGAAAACGAGAAACTGATTTCCATATGAATTCCTTAACTATTTTATTGAAAGTACATTTATTCAAATTTGCATGAAGAGCATATTTTATTACATTATCAAGATACAGCGCAACGCGGGACTTTTCAAAATCCCGTGAAAAACTAACACGCCTATTCCGCCTCATCAACCGACATCGCACAGATATAAAATAATCGTATAGACCAGCAATCAAGAAGCTATATGAAAACGGTGCATCAGCGCACACCGGGATCGTGACGCCCTGCAAACGGACCGCTCCCGTCATGCGGCCGACGCTGGCATGGCGACAGCCCGCGCCACGCGGCGAACGTCGATCCGGTTCAGTGCAGCGTCGCGTTCTGCGGATCGAGCCGGTCGATGACGCCCTGCATCGCGCTGTCGAAAGCGCCATCGTTGATGTGGCTGCGCAGCCGGCCCAGCCGCACCATCACCGCCAGCTCCTCCGGCGAGACCACGCAGAAGCGCACGCCGCGGCGGTTGACGAACAGCAGCCGCGCCGAGATCGGGCTCACCCACGACAGCTTGCCGGTCTGCACCTTGCCGTCGCGATCGATGAAATCCAGCCAGGTGCCGATCGGCATCGCGCGGAACCGGTCGGCGTCGGCGTTGTCGTAGTCCTCGGTCGTTTCCGCCGCAGTGACCTCCACCGGCTGCGCCTCCTGCAGCGGCGGCTGCGGCAGCGCCACCTGCGGCAGCTCCGGCAGCGGGCGCTCCAGTTCCGGTCGCAGTTCGGCCACGGCCTGCAGCGTATCGTGCAGCGCATTGATCGCCGCAGCAGCCGCCTCGGCATGCAGGCCGACGCTGGCGAAGACCTTGTGCAACGGCCCCTGCCAGGCCTGCAGCCAGGGCTTACCGACGATATGCCGCCGCGCCTCGGCCGCTTCCTCGAGCAGGCCGTCGGCCAGCGCCAGCGCATCGCGCACGCCGGCGCCGTCCTCGCCCTCGCGCAGCACCGCCATGGTCAGGTGGTGCTGCCAAGGCTGGCGCAGGAAATCCTCCAGCGCCTGCGGCAACGGCGCGCCCTGCAGCCGCAGCTGCAGCTCGGCCTCGGCGCGCTGCCGGGCCAGTTCCAGCTTTTCCTGGCCGCGCTGGGTCTCGGCGGCGCGGCGCTCGGCGATTTCGATGCGGCGCCGGTGCTGGGCCAGGAAATCGCGGAACTCCTCTTCCAGGGTCAGGAAGATCGCCAGGTTCTCGTTGAAATCGGCGACCAGGCGCTCGATGATCTCCTCGACCTTGCCCATCAGCACGCGCTCGGCCGGGCTTTCGCCGGTATTGCCTTCGCAGGCCTCGGCCAGCGCGTTGAGCAGGCGCCGCGCCGGATGGGTCTTCTGCACGAACATGCGCCGGTCCAGCAGCGCGACCTTGACGAACGGCACCACCAGGCGTTCGATCATCTCGCGCGAGCGCCCTTCCAGGTCGCGTTCGTCGAGCATCACGTCGAACAGCATGCCGACCAGGTCGATCGCATCCTCGTCGACCGGATCCAGCCGCGCATGCGTGGGGTCCACGCCGAACTGGGTGGCGTTGGACAGCACCTCGCTCTTGAGCCGCTGCGCCAGCGATTCGCCGTCGTCGCCGATCGCCGCGCGCAGCGTGGCGCTGGGCGTGGCCTGCAGCAGCGACAGCACCGAGATCATCTCGCGCTGGCTCAGCGAACGCTGCTGGCCAACCGCGGCGCTGGCCGCGGCGATGGCGTTCTCGCGCGCGCTGCGGGTCTGCTGCAGCAGTTCGTGCAGCGCTTCCAGCACCATGCCCTGCTGGCTGGCGCCGGTCTCGGCGGACTGCGGGTGGCCGCGGCTCTGCGCCCAACGGTCGACGAAGCGGCTGGCCCAGGCCGGCGCGTGGTGGTCGTCGTACTCGCCGGTCTCGCCGGCAGCGCCGCGGTCCTCGCCGACACCGGCCGCGTCGCCGCGCGCCTGGCGTTCTTCCGGAGCGGGCGCACGCCGCTGCGGCGGTGGCGGCGGCCGGGGCCGCGAGATCTCCGGCATCACGCCGGCGCGCGCCAGGCTGTCGTCCAACTCCTGGTAGAGCCTGCCGATGCCGGCGGTGAGATCGCGCTCGCACAGCTTGATCAGCACCAGCCGCACCTCCGGGGCCAGATCGCTGGTGGAGAAGGCGGCATGCACCGCCACGCCGATGTGTTCGGGGCCGACCGGATTGGTGTCGGCGTCCAGTTCCAGGCCGCCGGCGATCCAGCCCAGGCGGCGGTCGATGCGGTTGAGCATCGGCTTCCATTCGCGCAGCAGCACGCTTGCCAGGTTGCGCACCGCCAGCCGCGATTCCAGTTCGCTTTCCGACACCAGGCTCAGGCCCTGGCCGTAGCCGGCCAGCGCCACTTCGGCCGACAGCGGGGTGCCGGCGTCCAGCGCCTGCCAGGCCTGGTCCAGCTGCGCACGGAAGCGCGCGGCGATCTCGTCGCGGCGGCGGCGCAGCTCGCGCATGCCATCCAGGAACAGCAGCTGCGAGGCACCGGCGCTTTCGGCACGGTCGAACAGCACGTCGTCGAAATGCGCCAGTGCGGCGGCGAACGCCTGCCCCAGCACCGGCAGCATGCCCTCGCGCGCCTGCATCAACAGATGCGGGTCGCGCGCGGGATGTGCGTGCGGCGAGCTGGGGCTGAAACTCATGCGCAAAGGCTCCGCGCCGGGAGCGGCGCAAGAAAAGGAGTAAAAGGAAGTCGAACGGACGCGGCCCCTGTTTCCGCCTGTGCATGGTAGGCAAGGTACCTGAACATCGACCGTGATGCGCTTGGCATTTCAAACTCCGGAGCGTGACCTCTTTCCTCATCCTAGGCGGTCCTGGCATAACGCCGGCTGCAGCGCGACGCGAACCCGCCCCTGGCGCCGCGGATTCAGGCCGCGACCGCGACCCGCTGCAGGCGGTCCACCGCCCCCTGCATGGCGCTATAGAACGCATCGTCGTCGCGGTGCAGGCGCAGGCGATCCAGCTGCACCATCATCGCCAGCGCTTCCGGCGAGGCCACGCACAGGCGGCCGCCGCGGCGGTTGACGAACATCAACCGCGAGGAGATCGGGCTGACCCAGGACAGCTTGCCCGGTTGTACGCGCCCTTCGCGATCGACGAAATCCAGCCAGGTGCCCATCGCCAGGGTGCGGAAATACTCGGCGGTACGGTGGTCGAAATCGGAGGCCGGAGCCGGCTCCGGCTCGGCCGGCGGC
>NZ_CAPJ01000519.1 GCF_000331775.1 Xanthomonas translucens pv. translucens DSM 18974 | reverse complement strand
AGGTGGAATTCTTGTGTCCGCAGGACGCTTGTCAGTTCTATCGCAACAAGTTTCCGAACAAGCCCGATCCTGCTTTGCCGGAGAATGGGCCATGACCGACTTCTTCCGATTCCCACACACCCCGCACTTGGCCTGGCTGGGTGAGGGTTCGGCGCGTGACGACAAGGTGTTATCGCCCGCAGAAACCACGTCCCTTCTGGCCGGCGAAGTGGTGGTGGAAGAAAAACTCGATGGCGCAAACCTAGGTTTCTCGTTCGGCCCAGGTGCACATTTGCGTGTTCAGAACCGAGGGCAGTATCTGACTGCACCACATTCAGGCCAGTTTGAGCGCCTGCCGCCCTGGCTGACGCGACATGCAGATGCGCTGTTGGATGTACTGACGCCCGAACTGTTGCTGTTCGGTGAATGGTGCGCAGCCCGTCACTCGCTCGACTACGTCGCCTTGCCTGATTGGTTCTTGCTGTTCGACGTTTACGATCGCTCCACTGGCCGCTTTTGGAGCACCCCACGCCGTAATGCCTTGGCAAAGGCCGCTGCTCTTGCCACTGTGCCAAACATCTTACAAGGCCGCACCACGTTATCGGCACTGCAGCAACAAACAATGAGCACACCCAGTCGTTACCGTAGCGGACAACCGCTTGAGGGTGTGATAGTGCGCCGCGAGTCGACCGAATGGTGCGAGGCACGTGCCAAACTAGTCCGCCCCGACTTTACACAGGCCATGGATATACATTGGCGCAAACGCGCCATCGAATGGAATCTGGTGGACCACGCGGCGATGGCAAAGACTTGAACTTGGCGCAACGCTACCGGATTGAGAAAACTCGTAATGTGACAGCTTACCGTTATATTACGACGCTAACCTTACGTGCTGCTTGAGGTTCGCCTTTTGCGATACTGGAGTGCTTGTGAAACCAACAAAAAAACCCCGCGCCGAGGCGCGGGGGTGTGGTCGCTATGACGTCCGGGCGTCCTGCCCTGCGCTGCGCGGCATCGACCGACGCTTGCGCGGCACCGCCATCCAGGCGAGCGCCACGCTGCCGCGGACGGATCAGTAGTTCGCGGTCAGGGTGACGCCCGAGAACGTGCTGTACGCCTTGAGCCGCACGTAGTAGGTGCCGGCGCTGGGCGAATTGAAGGTGCAGGTCTCGTTGTTGCCGTTGAGATAGGGCCGGCAGCCGTAGCTGCTGTCGGTCGGCGCACTGCCCAGACGCACGTACAGATCCGCATCGCCGCTGCCGCCGGAGATGCTCACGCTCAGCGAACTGGACCCGGACGGCACCGTCACCGTGTAGTTCAGCTCCCCGTCGCTGCTGGCGCCCAGCCCGCTGACAGGCACGCCATCCTGCAGCGTGTTGCCGCTGGGCGGCGTGCTGCCGCCGCCGCCCAGCGCGGCGGTCACCGCGGCGTTGGCGTCGAGCAGGCCGGCGCCGCAGCCCTGCGAGCAGGAGAAGCTGGCCGCGGTACTCTTGATGGTGCTTTCCACCTGCGCCGGGGTCAGCGGGCTCGGGGCGACCGACTGCATCAGCGCGACCACGCCGGCCACGTGCGGCGTCGCCATCGAGGTGCCGTTGTAGCTGGCGTAGCTCGGGTTGCCCGGAGTGGTGGTGCCGTCGTTGAGCGTGGACAGGATGCTCGACCCCGGCGCGGAGATGTCGATGCCGCTGCCGTAGTTCGAGTAACTGGCCTTGGCCCGCGAGGAGGTGGTCGCGGCCACTGAGATCACGTTGGCGCAGTTGGCCGGCGACGAGGTGGAGACGTTGGCAGAACTATTGCCGGCCGCCACCACCACGGTGGTGCCGCGGCCGACCGCAGCGTTGATCGCATTCTGGTAGGTGGTCGAGCAGGTGCCGCTGCCGCCCAGCGACATGTTGATCACTTCGGCCGGGGTGGTGTTGGCCGGCACGCCGCTGACGGTGCCGCCGGACGCCCAGGTGATCGCGTCGGCGATGTCGGAGGTGTAGCCGCCGCACTTGCCAAGCGCGCGCACCGGCAGGATCTTGGCATTGAACGCGATGCCGGCCACGCCGGTGCTGTTGTTGGTCACCGCGGCGATGGTGCCGGCCACATGAGTGCCGTGCCAGCTGGAATTGGTCGCCGGCGAACCGGAATAGCACGCGTTGGCCGCGGTCCAGTCGCCCTGGTCGGCCGGATCGCTGTCGCGGCCGTTGCCGTCGCGCGCCATGTCCGCATCGCTGACGAAATCGTAGCCCTGCAGGATGTTGGCATTGAGGTCGGGATGGCTGGTGATGCCGGTATCGATCACCGCCACGACCACGCCGGTGCCGATGGCCTGATCCCAGGCCGGGCGTACGTTGATGCCCGCGGTGGTGGTGCCGAAGGCCCACTGGTTGGACAGGCTGGGATCGTTCGGGGTCAGCGCGATGGTCATGC
This sequence comes from Xanthomonas translucens pv. translucens DSM 18974, assembly GCF_000331775.1. Next base: position 5,885 of record NZ_CAPJ01000519.1, on the reverse strand, counting down.
GCTGATCGATTTCGACGGACTCGACATTCGGATCGGCGGCCAGCTGGCGCATCAGCGCCTCCGCCTCGGTGCGGTCCAACGGCCGGTCGGCCTTGATCACCTCCGAGCCGACCGCCAGGCGGCGCAGGCTGGTCAGCCCCAACGCGCGGCCGTTCTTGGCCGGCATCGCTGCAGCGACCGATTGCAGCGTCGCGCGCAACGACGGCGAAGTGGCGGCGACACTTGCGCTGGCGACGGAGGCAGCGTCTTTGGTCTTGACGATGAAACGTTGCACGGTCGGCTCGGCGGACAGGCCGGAGAGGTTGACGTCGCCGGCGAATGCCGGCGTCGCCAGCAACAGCGAGGTCAATGCGGACGCTCCAAGCACGATCAGCCAAGGACGCTGGCGCGAACCACGTTGCGAAATATCGGACATTCGAAACTTCCTTTTCGTTGATTGCCGCCTGACGGCGATTTTTCGCGCTGCGCATGCCAGAACAGGCACGGACTCCGAACGCAGCGCGATTCCCAGGCCGGCCCACTGTTGCCAGCCGTTCATCCAACGCTATCTCAATACAGATGCGTATGGACGGAGTATTGATCGTCCAAAATCAATAAACGTGACTAAAATCAAAATATTGCGTGTCGTCAACTTCGCTTTTCGCAACAAGGCGATGCACGAACTGGAGACAGTCACTGAGAATTCCTGTATGGCGCGGCGTGATCACGCGCGACACAGGATCGGCCTGGGCCGGACAATCGTGTCTTGGCTACCGGCGCCACGGGGCTGACACGCCCGCGGCGGCAACGCCGGGGTGCGGCGCGCTTGCGCAAGGAAGATCGACGCTGGGCGCAGCGGTTGCCACGTCCAGCTCGGCGCCCGCCAGTGGCGGCGGGCGAAGAACGCCGGGACTCAACCCAGCCGCAGCAGCCAGCCGTGGCGGTCGGCCACGCGGCCGTACTGGATGTCGGTCAGTTCCTGGCGCAGCGACAGTGTCACCGGGCCGGCCGGCGCGGCCAGATCGCCAACCGCGAAGTCCTTGCCCTTCAACTGGCCGATCGGGGTCACCACGGCGGCGGTGCCGCAGGCGAAGATCTCGGCGATCTCGCCCGAGGCCACGCCCTCGCGCCATTCGTCGATGCTCACCTGGCGCTCGACCACCTGCATGCCGCGATCGCGTGCCAGCTGCAGGATGCTGTCGCGGGTGATGCCCTCGAGGATGCTGCCGGACAGCGCCGGGGTGACCAGGCTGCCGTCGCGCATCACCAGGAACACGTTCATGCCGCCCAGCTCTTCCAGGTACTTGCCCTCGACCGGGTCCAGGAACAGCACCTGCGAGCAGCCCTGCGCCTGCGCCTGCTGCTGCGGCAGCAGCGAAGCGGCGTAATTGCCGCCGCACTTGGCCGCGCCGGTGCCGCCCTTGGCCGCGCGCGCATAGTCGGTGGACAGCCAGATCGCCACCGGCGCCACGCCCTTGGCGAAGTAGGCGCCGGCCGGGCTGGCGATGACGTAGTAGCCGGCCTTCTGCGCCGCGCGCACGCCCAGGAACGCCTCGTTGGCGATCATGAAGGGGCGGAAATACAGGCTGGTCTCCGGCGCCGACGGCACCCACGCGGCATCGACCGCGATCAGCTGGCGCAGCGATTCGACGAACAGGTCCACCGGCAGCTCCGGCAGCGCCAGGCGCTGCGCCGAGCGCTGCAGGCGCCTGCCGTTGGCGTCCGGGCGGAAGGTCCAGATCGAACCGTCGGCATGGCGGTAGGCCTTGATGCCCTCGAAGATCTCCTGGCCGTAGTGCAGCACCGAGGCCGCCGGATCCAGCGCCAGCGGGCCATAGGCGCGGACCTGGGCATCGTGCCAGCCCTGCTCGCGGTCCCATTCGATGGCGACCATGTGGTCGGTGAAGGAGTTGCCGAAGCCCGGCGCGGCGAGGATCTGCGCGCGCTCGTCGGCGCTGCGCGCGGTGGTGGACGGGATCAGGCGGAACTGCGAAGACGGCTCGGTAGCGGACACCGGGGTTTCCTGTGGTAGTCGAGGGAGGGCCGTGCCGCTGCATCATCCGAGCGCAGCGGCGGCGCCCTGTGCCGGCCCCAGGTCGCGCAGTCGCGCGGGTCAGAGCATGCCGGTTTCGAGGCGCGCGGCCTCGGACATCATATGCCGGCCCCACGGCGGATCGAACACCAGTTCGACATCGGCCTCGGCGATGGTCGGGATCAACTCCAGCTTGCTGCGCACGTCATCGACCAGGATCTCGCCCATGCCGCAGCCCGGCGCAGTCAGCGTCATCTTCACCTCGACCATGCGCTGGCCGTCCTCGCGCGGCTGCACGCCGACCTCGTAGACCAGGCCCAGATCGACGATGTTGAACGGGATCTCCGGATCGAAGCAGGTGCGCAACTGCTGCCAGATCAGCGCCTCGACCTGCTCGTCGCTGGCGCCTTCCGGCAGGTCCAGGCCAGGCGGCGGCTCCTTGCCGATCGCATCGCCGTCCTTGCCGGCGATGCGGAACAGGTTGCCCTCCACGAACACCGTATAGCTGCCGCCCAGCGCCTGGGTGATATAGCCGTAGCTGCCGGCCGGCAGGGTCACCGCGTCGCCCTGCGGCACCATCACCGCGGCGCAATCGCGTTCGAATTGGACAGGTTCGCTGCTGCGTGAGTACATGGGGGCGATATGGGGGCAGGCCCCGCCGGTGCAAGTCGCCCAGTTTATCCGAGTGCGCGGGGAACGCGCTGGAGGGTATCCTGTGCCGATTCTCCGGGAACATCGCATGCCGCCCTCCTCCACGCCGGCCAGGACCTCGCACTGGCTATGGCCCTTGCTGCTGTGCCTGGGCTGTTTCACCGCCCTGATCGCCTGGATGCTGGTCGCATTGAGCCTGGGCCACCAATCCGGCTGGATGGCGGTGCTGGTGGCGCTGGAGGTCGCGTGGATGCTGCGCCTGGGCAGGCTGCCGCGCGGCAAGCTGCGCATCGCCGTGGCGGTGCTCGCCACCGCACTGGTGATCGTCGCCGCCAACTGGGGCATCGCCGCCGCGCACGTAGGTGCCGGGCTGGGCCTGGATGCGTGGGATTCGTCGCTGAAACTGGGCGCGCGCTACGCGTGGACGCTGACCGTGCTGGCCAACCGCCCCGGCGACGTGCTGTGGCTGGTCATTGGCCTGATCGTGGCCTACTTCAGCGGGCGTTGAGGGGGCTGGTCGCGGCTGAAGCCGCTCCTACAGGGGGTGTAGGAGCGGCTTCAGCCGCGACAGCATCCATGGCGCCGCCTCAATGCCCGCCGTCCAGCGCCTTCAATTCGCTGACCAGCGCGCCGGCCGCCTCGGCGCCGTCGCCGTACAGCATCCGCGTGTTGTCGGCGTAGAACAGCGCGTTCTCGATCCCGGCAAAGCCCGTGCCCTTGCCGCGCTTGATCACCACCACGTTCCTGGAATTGACCACGTCCAGGATCGGCATGCCGTAGATCGGGCTGGCCGGATCGGTCCTGGCCACCGGGTTGACCACGTCGTTGGCGCCGATCACCAGCGACACGTCGGTGCTGGGGAACTCGGGATTGATGTCGTCCATGTCGGCGATCAAGTCGTAGGGCACGCCGGCCTCGGCCAGCAGCACGTTCATGTGCCCGGGCATGCGCCCGGCCACCGGGTGGATCGCGAACTTGACCTTGACCCCGCGCTCGATCAGCCGCTGCGCCAGCTCCCAGATCTTGTGCTGCGCCTGCGCCACCGCCATGCCGTAGCCGGGCACGATGACCACGCGCTCGGCGTAGGCCATCATCGCCGCCACGTCGCCAGCCTCGATGGGTTTTTGCGCGCCGCTGATCTCCTGCGCCCGGCCGCCGCCGCCGAAGTTGGAGAACAGCACGCCGCTGATCGGCCGGTTCATCGCCTTGGCCATCAGCCGGGTCAGCAGGATGCCGGCCGCGCCGACCATCATGCCGGCGATGATCAGCGCCTCGTTGCCCAGCACGTAGCCCTCGAACGCCACCGCCAGGCCGGTGAAGGCGTTGTACAGCGAGATCACCACCGGCATGTCGGCGCCGCCGATCGGCAGCGTCATCAGCACGCCCAGCGCCAGCGCGACCGCGAAGAAGGCCACGATCGCCAGCGGGCTGAGCCCGATCGCGGCCCAGGCGCCCAGGCCCAGCATCGCCACGAACACCAGCAGATTGAACGCCTGCTGGCCGGGAAAGGTGACGCGCTTGTCCAGCCGCCCATCGAGCTTGGCCCAGGCGATGACCGAACCGGACAGCGAGATCGCGCCGATCGCCGAGCCGACGATGGCCAGCGCCAGCGTGGTCGCGTCGGGCTGGCGCGCGGCCAGCGCGGCGATCGCGCGCTCGCTCCAGTGCGAGGTGTCGCGGTGCGCAAGGAACGAGAAACGCAGCAGTTCCACCGCGCCGATCGCCGCCGCCGAGCCGCCGCCCATGCCGTTGTACAACGCGACCATCTGCGGCATGTCGGTGATGGCGACCTTCTTGGCCGAGAACCAGGCCGCACCGGTGCCGATCGCGATCGCCAGCAGGATCAACGGCAAGTTGTGCAGGCCGGGCAGCAGGAACGTCGCCGCGGTCGCCAGCAGCATGCCGAACCCGGCCCAATGGATACCGCTGCACGCGGTCCTGGGCGAGGCCATGCGCTGCAGGCCGAGCAGGAACAGGGTGGCGGCCACCAGGTAGCTGGTCTTCACCAGCCAGGACAAGGTCTCGGCAGCGGTCAGGGTCACGGCTTGGACTCCGGCTTCTTGCTGGACTTGAACATCTCCAGCATGCGCTCGGTGACCACGTAGCCGCCGGCCGCGTTGCCGGCGCCGAGCAGCACGGCGAGGAAGCCCACCGCCTTCTCCAGCGTGGTGTCGGCATGGCCAAGCACCACCATCGCGCCAATCAGCACGATGCCGTGGATGAAGTTGGAACCGGACATCAGCGGGGTATGCAGGATCACCGGCACCCGCGAGATGATCACATGCCCGGCGATGGCCGCCAGCATGAAAATGTACAAGGCCACGAAACCGTCGTTCATTCTCGCTTCTCCCGGGCGCCGCGCCCGACCGCCGCAATCATAACCGGCTGCTGAATCGGCGGGCATGGCCGCGGGGCGCGTTCTCGCTTGCCTGGCCTGGGCCGATCGAGCACACGCCCCGGGCCGGCCGCCATCGGTAGACATCGACCCGATGGCCGGTCAACCCCGGCGCCGGCAAGACGTTCTCCACGGTATCCCCGCACCAGGAAGCTAAGCTGTGCTGGTGAGCACGCCCGCCCTCAAACCCGCATCGGCCGACAACGACAGCGACGACGCCATGCGTCCGCTGCCGGTGTCGCTGGACGCGTTCCTGGCCGAGATCGGCCCGCGCGCGTTCCGCTTCGCCGAGGCCGGCCTGCGCCAGCGCGAGGATGCGCTGGATGCGGTGCAGGACGCGATGATCAAGCTGCTCGCCTACCGCGAGCGGCCGGCGCAGGAATGGACCCCGCTGTTCTGGAGCATCCTGCGCCGGCGCATCATCGACCTGCAGCGCCGCCGCGGCTTCCGCCTGCGCTTCTGGGCGCCGCCCAGCGAGCGCAGCGAGGACAGCCAGCCGGACTGGGCCGACGAAGGTCCGACCCCGGCGCAGCGCCACGAGCAGCGGCAGACCCATGCGCGGCTGGTCGCGGCATTGCGCGCACTGCCGGCGCGGCAGCGCGAAGCCTTCACCCTGCGCGTGCTCGAGGAGCTGGACGTGGCCACCACCGCACGCGCGATGGGCTGCTCCGAAGGCTCGGTCAAGACCCATCTGTCGCGCGCCCGCGAGGCGTTGCAGAAACATCTGGAGGACGTCCGGTGAAACCCGACCCCACACATTCGGCTGCATTCGACGCGCAAATGCGCCGCGCGCACCAGGCCTCGCTGCAGGCGCTGCCGGCGCCGACC
>NZ_CAPJ01000520.1 GCF_000331775.1 Xanthomonas translucens pv. translucens DSM 18974 | reverse complement strand
GCCCGGCGCGGCGCCGGCGGCCGGCGCAGGATGCCGATCGCAGCCCGCCAGCAGCGCGGCAGCGGCGAACAACGGGAACAGGATGCGCAGGGTCATGCGAGGTCTCCGATATCGGTGTAAAGATCGCCGACGCGACGTTTCAGCACGTCGCGCAGCGGCATGCGCAATTCGTCCAGCGCGCGCCACGCCGCCTGCCCCAGTGCGTCGTCGCGGCACGGCAGGTAGGCTTCGGCGATCGGGATGCGCAGCTGGCAGTTTTCATAGAGTTCTGTCAGCGGCACGTCGGCCAGGTCGCGCGCCAGCAGCCATTCGCCATGCGCGGCACGGCTGAGCAAGCGGCTGCGCTCCAGTTCGCATAGCAGTTCCTGCACCAGCGAATCGGTCAGCATCGGCTCCAGCTGCAGGATCCGGTCTTCGTGCAGGCCGTGGCCGTCCTTGCGCGCCTGCGCGAAGCGCCCGAGCAGGCGCAGCAAGCCGTAGATCTCGTAGCCGGCCGGCAGCCGCATCGACGCCGGCTGGTAGCGGAAGGCGGCGATCGAGGACGCCAGCGAGGCGCCGAGCAGGATCCCGATCCAGCTCAGATAGATCCACAGCAGGAAGATCGGCACGAACGCGACCGTGCCGTAGATGCGCTGGTAGGACTGGAAGCTGCCCAGGTACAGGCTCAGCCCCCACTTCACCAGTTCCAGCAGGGCCACCGCCAGCAGCGCGCCTGGCACCGCGTGGCGCAGCTTGACCGTATGGTGCGGCACCACCCGGTACACCAGGGTGATGCAGACAAACTCGATCAGCACCGGCGCTAGGCCGAGCACCATGTGCGCCAGCAGCCGGCCTTCGCTGGTGCGGAACAGCGGCAACGCGAAGAACCGCGCCGACGCTGCCAGCGACGCCGCGGCCAGCAGCGCACCCAGGGTCAGCACCGTCCAGTACACCAGGAAGCGGGTCAGCCGCGGCCGCGCCGAGACCACCCGCCAGATCCGGTTGAAGGTCTGCTCGACGCTGTTCAAGGTGATCAGCAGCGACACCATCAGCGCGATGGTGCCGGCGCTGGTCAGCTGCCCGGCGCTGGCCGAGAACTGGCGCAGATAGGCCTCCACCGAGCGCGCCGCGGCCGGCACGAAGTTGGAGAAGATGTAGTCGCTGAGCTGGTCGCTCCAGCGGTCGAACACCGGGAACGCCGACAGCACGCCGAACACCACCATCGCCAGCGGCACCAGCGCGAAGATCGTGGTGTAGGCCAGCGACGCGGCGGCCTGGAACAGGCGGTCGTCGAGGAAGCGCCGCCACAGGAAGCCGGCGAAGCTGCGCATCCGCGCGCGGTCGCGCACCCGCTCTGTCCAGAGATTGACCGTGTCCAAAGGCTGCATCGGCCAAGGGTACCCGATGCGCACGGATGCCGGCATCGCCGATACTGGCGACCGTTCTGGTGCAAGCAAGCGAGGGCCGCATGGCCGAGATCCTGGTCCTGTACTACAGCCGTGGCGGTTCTGTGGCGCGCCTGGCGCGGCAGATCGCGCGCGGCGTCGGCGAAGTGCCCGGCATGGCCGCGCGCCTGCGCACGGTGCCGCCGGTGGCCGCGGTCACCCAGGCCAGCGCGCCGCCGGTCCCCGACAGCGGCGCGCCGTACGTTGAAGCCAGCGACCTGCGCGACTGCGTCGGCCTGGCCCTGGGCAGCCCGACCCGGTTCGGCAACATGGCTGCGCCGGTCAAGCACTTCATCGACGGGCTCGGCGCCGAATGGGCCAGCGCCACCCTGGCCGGCAAGCCGGCGGCGGTGTTCACCTCCACCGCCTCGCTGCACGGCGGCCAGGAAGCCACGCTGCTGTCGATGCATCTGCCACTGCTGCACCACGGCTGCGTGATCGTCGGCATTCCCTATACCGAACCGCTGCTCAGCAGCACGCGCAGCGGCGGCACCCCGTACGGCGCCAGCCATGTCGCCGGCGCCGACGACGACCCGCAGCCCAGCGAGGAAGAAGCGCAGCTGGCACGTGCACTGGGGCGGCGCCTGGCCGGCATCGCACAACGCCTGGCGGCGCCGTGAGCACCGCCCGCCTGCGTGACGCGCTGGCCGCCACGCTGCTGGTCCTGGCGCTGCTGTACGCGGCCTGGTTCCACGACGACCGCCACCGCCTCGCCGCGCTGCTGGTGTTCGCGCTGCCGCCGCTGGTGTTGGCGATCGGGGTGCTGCGCGGCGCGGCGGTGGCGCGCTTCTGGGCCGGCGTGTTCGGGCTGTTCTGGTTCAGCCACGGGGTGATGGCCGCCTGGAGCCATCCGCCGCAGCGCGCCTACGCCTGGGCCGAACTGCTGCTGGCGCTGCTGGCGATCGGCTTGTCCAGCGCACCGGGCCTGCGCGCGCGTTTCGCCCGCAAGCGCGGCGCCAAGCCGTCCGGCGGCGACAGGCCCTGAGCGGCCGGCGCCGGCCTGCCGGGTATCATGGCGGTCTCGCGCGACCGTGGCCGCGCCCCGTCATGCTCTAGGAACCGGCAATGGAAGAACTCCTGATCGTCACCACCGGCGGCACGATCGACAAGATCTATTTCGACGACAAGTCCGACTACCAGATCGGCGATCCGCAGATCGGCCAGATCCTCAAGGAACTCGGCGTGACCTTCCGCTTCACGGTAATCCCGATCATCCGCAAGGACTCGCTGCACATCACCGACGAGGACCGCGAGCTGATCCGCGCCACCGTCGCCGCGCAGTCCGCGCGCCACGTGCTGCTGACCCACGGCACCGACTCGATGGTGCAGACCGGCAAGGTGCTGCAGACGATCCCGGACAAGACCATCGTGATGACCGGTGCGCTGAACCCGGCGCGCTTCCGCGGCTCCGATGCGGAATTCAACATCGGCTGCGCGGTCGGCGCGGTGCAGTCGCTGCCGGCCGGGGTCTACATCGCCATGAACGGGCAGATCTGGGACCCGCAGAAGGTCCGCAAGAATGTGGCCGCGAACCGCTTCGAACCCGCCTGAGCGGAGCGCCTCACCCGGCTTTCACCCGCTTCGGACCGAATCCGCGCCTCGCCGCGCAAACGGATCGCGCGGGGCGACGCCCATCTCGAAAACCCTGGAGCATTACACAATGCTGACCCATCTGCACATAAAGAACTTCAAAGCATGGAAAGATACAGGCCCCATACGCCTCGCACCACTGACCGTGATCTTTGGCGCAAACAGCGCAGGCAAGAGCAGTTTGGGGCACCTGCTGTTGTCGCTTCAGCAAACGGCCAGATCAACCGATCGTAAGCGCGCATTGAATCTGGGCGATGCCACCTCACTCATCGACTTGGGTACTTTTACTGATTGTCTGCACGGCCACGATCTCAAGGCCCGGCTTGCATTCGAGATGCACTGGGATCTACCCAAAGTTCTGGAGGTGCGCGACCCACTGCTATCTGCTAATCCCTATCAAGGCAACCAAATGAAGCTAGCCGTCGAGCTAGCTGCAGGAAGAGCTGAACAGCCTGAGGTTCAGGCAATGTCCTATGTGTTGAGTGATGGGAGAGAGGACATGCTGGACGTGTCTCTCCGACGAGACGAGAAGCGGAAGTTTTCGCTCACATCGCAAAAATACGCTTTCAAAATGGCTATCGGCCGCAAATGGCCCCTGGAAGAACCTGAGAAGTTCTATCGAGTGTCCGACATCAGCATGGCACGCTTTCAGAATGCCGGCTTTCTAGCGGATTTTGCACTGGCCACTGAGTCGATGCTGGAGAGCCTTTCGTACCTCGGCCCTTTGCGCAACCATCCACAGCGCACCTATCAGTGGTCTGGCGACACACCTTCAAGCGTTGGACAGACAGGCGAATATGCCGTCGCCGCCATCCTGGCGGCACAGAGTGAAGGTCGCCAACTAAATCGCGGCCCCAGGCGTGCCAAGCAAGGCTTCGCCGAATTCATTGCAGCCTGGCTAAAGGACTTGGGTGTCATCCATGACTTTTCCGTTAGGCCTGTGGCCAAAGGGCGAAAAGAGTACGAAGTGCTAGTCAAAACCCATGCAAAAGCGCCCGAGGTCAAGATCACAGATGTGGGTTTTGGCGTGTCTCAAGTGCTTCCGGCGTTAGTGCAGGCCTTCTATTGCCCGCCACATTCCACCGTGTGGATGGAGCAACCCGAAATTCATCTGCACCCGCAGGTTCAAGCCGAGCTTGCCGATGTATTTATATCCGCAACGCAGGCGCGCGAAAACGGTAAGGAACGTCATGTCCAACTGATTGTGGAAAGCCACTCCGAGCACTTTCTCAACCGCCTGCAACGTCGCGTAGCCGAAGGAACGATTGCACCACATGATGTGGCAGTCTACTTCTGCCGCCGCGCCGGCGGCGCCACGGAGTTGGAGCCGCTGCGACTCAATGTGTTCGGCGAAATCGAGAACTGGCCGGATAACTTCTTCGGAGACGAGATGGCGGACATCGCGGGCCGCACCTTGGCCGCTATGCAACGCAAGCGCGAGCTCAGCGAACAAGGCGGGATGCAATGAAGGCAGTCATCGATACCAATGTGCTGCTGGTGGCTAACGGGCAGCACACCGATGTGTCGGCAGACTGCGTAGCTGAGTGCGTAAAGCGTTTACTGACCATGCAACGGTCCGGGGTGACAGTCATAGACGATGGCTTCAGGATTCTCAAGGAGTATCAGCACAAGACCAAACTCCATCCGCCCAAGGGCGTCGGTGACGTTTTTCTGAAATGGCTGCTGCGTCACGCGGACAACCCGGCGCGTGTACAACAGTTGGCGCTCACAGAAACGGACGAAAATTGCTTTGCCGAGTTCCCCGATCCTGCATTGGAACCCGCGTTCGATGCGCCTGATCGGAAGTTCGCCGCGGTAGCCCATGCCCACCCCGAGAAGCCGCCAGTGTGGCAGGCAGCGGATTGCAAGTGGCTAGACTGGTGGTCATCGTTGCACGCTAAAGGCGTCAAGGTGGAACC
>NZ_CAPJ01000521.1 GCF_000331775.1 Xanthomonas translucens pv. translucens DSM 18974 | reverse complement strand
GGAAAGGTGATTGTCGGCAGTTTGCTCGACGCCGTGGAGCCGGCGACCGAATTGGCAAACCAGCCGATCAGCGGATAGGCCGAGCCGGTGGTGCCTGAAGGCGAGATATAAGTGCCCGAGAGCTGTCTGGAGGGCTGCACCGCCGTGATCCTGAGTGTGGAACCCAGCTGGTTCTGCCACTCGCCCACCGGGTTGCTGCAGGTCGGCGCGGCCTGCGCCAGCGAGACGCTCCCCAACAGCGCAACGCAGGCAGCATATCGACGCATGTGCATGGATATTATCATTACTCATCATGATCAAGCCGAAGAAAGATTCGGCGACAGGGGCGGCTTGACGAATCACTGTAACGGACGCTGCGCGCGCCGGCCGCCCGCTGAGCTCTCCCAGCCGCAAGCCGGTTGGCGAGATGGAGAGCGAGCTGGCTCGGCTGCGGGCGGAGAACGCCACGCTCAAAATGGAGCGCGAAATCCTAAAAAAAGCGACGGCGTTCTTCGCAAGGGAGTCCAAGTGAGGTACGCCTTCGTCGCGCGTGAACGGACTCGCTATCCGATCCGGATGTTGTGCCGCGTGCTGGCGGTGTCGGTCTCCGGCTTCCATGGGTACCTGCACCGCCGCGATCGCCCGGACCCGGAGGCGGCCCTGCGCGCCGACCTGCGCACGCTCCACGCCGGCAGCCGTGGCGCCTACGGACGCCCGCGCATGGTCCGTGCGCTGCGCGCATGCGCGCACGCCGTGGGCCACAAGCGCGTGGCCCGGCTGATGCGGGAGGAGGGGCTGCGTGGCAAGACCAAGGGCCGCTTCACGCCGCGCACGACGGACAGCCGCCATGGCAGGCCCGTGGCCGAGAACCGTCTGGATCGTCAGTTCGCTGTGGACAGCACGGTGCCGGCCTGGGCCGGTGACATCACTTACGTCCCGACCCGCGAGGGCTGGTTGTATCTGGCCACCGTGCTCGATCTGCGGACTCGGCAGGTGCTCGGCTACAGCCTGTCCGAGCGGATGCCCGACGATCTGGTGCGGCAAGCGTTTCTCAATGCCTGGTCGGCCTCGCCGGTCGGTGCCGGCGTGCTGTTCCACTCCGACCGCGGCAGCCAGTACGCAAGCGGCGACTTCGGCAAGACGCTGGCCGCGCACGGCTTCGTGCCGAGCATGAGCCGCAAGGGCAACTGCTGGGACAACGCCGTCGCCGAGAGCTTCTTCGCCACGCTCAAGAATGAGGAGGCCAGCGGCGTCTACGAGACCCGAGCCGCTGCCCACGCCGCCATCGCCAGCTACATCCATGGCTTCTACAATCCCACTCGCTTGCACTCGGCGCTTGGATACCTGTCACCCAACGACTATGCCAAGACACTGAAGCAAGCCGCTTGACCTACTGCTTCTTGGCGTCCGTTCTCAGGGGGCAGGTTCACACACACCCGCGGCCTGCCAGTCACGCAATCGGCGCCAGCAGGTCATGCCGCTGCCGTAGCCAAGTTCCTGGGGCAGATCCTCCCACGCGATGCCAGTGCGCAGCACGTATACGATGCCGTTGAGTGCGCTTTGGTCGTCTACGCTCGGCCTACCGCCCTTGGGCGAAGGCGGCACGACCGGGATCAAGGGGTGGATGCGCTTCCACAGCGCTGTGCTGATTTCTTTGCGGTGAGCCATCACCGCACAGTGGTGGCTCAACAGACGTGTTCAAGGGGCTTTTGTTAGTTGCTCTAAGGTTTCCGGCTCTGAGGTTTCCCCGCCTACCGGGCGGTCATGTCCTTGAGCGCTTGCGCGCCGATCTGGTCCAGGATGCCGCGCGCCGCGCGGGCGGCGGTGCAGATGGCCTCTCACAGCGCGGGGAGCGTGCGTGGACCCAGATAGGGTGCCGGGCTGGCGGCGAGGATATCGCCATGCGCGGTAATGAGTCGGCCCTGAAGAATCCCCGTCAGCAGATGACCGCCGCAACGACTGCGGTGGATTTCGCCATCGGCGCGAGCACGCTGGCTCGGAGCCAAGCACGCAAAAACGCGATCCAACGCATCAGCCCGCGCAGGTTGTCGCCGGCAGCCGCGCCGATGGCGTTCAACGCATCGCCTTGCGCGCCCTTGAGCCAGCAGCGGTCCAGCCGGTGCTCCTGCCTTTCTTCGCCGTCACCGCCATGCCGACCTTCACTGCGAACTCATACGGCCTGCGTGCCTTGCCCTTGCCGAGGCACTCCATCTCCGGAGCATGCAAGGCATACCGCTTGTGCTTGCGCCGCTGGCGCCAGAGCCGTTCGGCCCGTTCCACCCACCCCCGCCTCTGTTGCTGGGCGGTGTCTTCCAGCGTCTGCCGTTTGCGCACGATGTCCCGGATCACCCGGCCCAGCAGCCTGCGCTGTCGGCGCAGCACACGCCGCATCCGCTTGAACTGCAGCGCGCACACCGCCTCGTCGGACAGGGCGTAGGCGTGCTTGAGGCAGAGCAGACCAGCCATCAACCGGATCGGCAGGGCCGGACGGCCACCGCGCAACGGATCAGCCGATACAGGACGATCATCAGCAGCGGAACGACGGTTGCGCATGCTCGCAAAGCGCAAGAAAACCGCATAGAGACTAGCGAACACTGGCAAGCACAGCACGCCTCATCATGCTTCCAATGCTTGTTCTACAAGGCGATGCGGGATTCTTCAGGGACGACTATTTACGCGCCGGCCAGACACTCGCCCCCACTACCAGGCTTCATCGACGCTTTTCCAAAAAATGTGCGTCGTATCGCTTCGTTTTGGTGTCCTGCTCAGGGATTGCATAGCGCAACGCTTAGCACTTCAATCACTTGTATGCGGGCCTGATGCGTTTCTTGAAGCCGTGCACGGTTCGCAGGCATCGAGGTTGATTTGATGGCAAAAACCTCCAGGACATCCTGTATGCAAACCCGCCTCATCTCTGCGTCCGCCGCATCAACATCCACATCCATCGCCGTATCGCGATGCGCGATGCCGGTGCGCTACGGGTGCGCAAGCGCTTCATTGGTACGAAACGTCTAATTCGATTTTTCCAATGGCGCCTCGACAGCAGGTGCCAGTTCAAAACCGACTCCCTATCGACCTCCCAGCAGCCTGCCAGCCGCTGCGGCCTGCTAATGCCACTCCATTACCAACAGTCCAGACGAGGTGATTCAAGACCAGCGAGCAGACCACCATGTGAAACCCACAGACCGAATCGATTGTATTAAATCCATAAAATACAGAGGGAAATAGAAATGAACATAGAATCCTTCGAAAAAGGCATCTGGATCCCTTTCAGGCGTGCGATGACCACATCCCTGCTGGGCGCAAGCCTGCTTACCGCTGCGGCCGCGCATGCTCAAGAACGCGTGGCAAATCCATTTATCGGGGCGAGCGCCTATCTGAACCCCGACTACACGAAAAATGTAAATTTTTCGATTTCGAAAGTGTCCGACCCAGCACTCAAACAGAAGATGAAGATCGTGGCGGGCTACCCCACCTTCGTCTGGCTCGATTCGATCGGCGCGATCTACGGTGGCGCGAGAAACGCAGGCCTGCTTAGCTTGACGGCTCATTTGAACAACGCGTTGGCACAGCAAAAACCGAACAAGCCGATCACGGTGGGGTTGGTCATTTACGATATTCCCGCACGCGACTGCAACGCGCAGTCCTCCAACGGCGAACTGCCACCCACCCAAGCCGGCCTCACCCGCTACAAGCAGCAATACATCGATGTGATCGCCGGCATTCTCGCAGATCCAAAATACAAGAACATCCGCATCGTCAACGTCATCGAACCGGACAGCCTGCCGAACCTGGTGACCAACTTGAGCAACCCGCGTTGCGCGCAGGCGAAAAGCACGGGCATCTATGAGGAAGGCATCAAGTACGCAGTCGACAAGCTGCATGCGATTCCGAACACCTACAACTACCTCGATATCGCACATTCCGGCTGGCTGGGCTGGAACAACAACATGACGGCGGCGATTTCCCTGTACACGCAAGTCTTTCAAAGCACAGCTGCAGGCCTTGCCAGTATCGATGGGTTCGTCACCAATACGGCGAACGTGACACCGCTGACCGAACCGAATCTGCCCAACCCGGACCTGACGGTAGGCGGGCAATCCATCAAGTCGTCCAAGTTCTACCAGTGGAATCCCAACTTTGACGAATCGCATTACGCGGAAGCCTTGTACAATGGCTTCGTCGCCGCAGGTTGGCGCAATAGCATCGGATTCATCATCGATACCAGCCGCAACGGCTGGGGCGGGCACAATCGCCCAACTTCCGCCAGCGGCAACGACATCGATACCTATGTGAATTCGGGACGTATCGATCGTCGCGATCATCGGGGCAACTGGTGCAACCAGCGTGGGACAGGTATCGGCATACCCCCAACTGCGGCGCCGGGCGGGCATCTGCATGCTTATGCATTCGTCAAACAGCCAGGCGTATCGGATGGCTCCAGCAAATTCATCAAGAACAATCAGGGCAAGGGCTTTGACCGTATGTGCGACCCTACCTATACGACACCGGATGGCGTATTGTCGGACGCACTGCCCAACGCGCCGATCTCTGGCGACTGGTTCCACGATCAGTTCGTCATGCTGGTCAACAATGCCTATCCCGCGATCGGCAGCGCCACCAGCATCAACGAGCAAGCGGAAAAGTGACGCAGCGCAATCCTGCCGGTCCGCTATCGGTAGGTACCCGAGTTGGTTGCCAGAGCACGGCGGCGGCCGTAGCGCCATGGCTCGGCATGGCGTAGGTAGATGGCGGATCGCATCAGGCCGGTAGTGCCAGCGACGCGATCCGTTGGTTTTCCATTGTCGTAAGTTGCGGCACTGGCGATGGCGGCGGTTCGGCCGCCATCGCCGATTGCACGCGCATCGAGCCTCTGCGCTGCCGGCGGCAACGCGGCGCATGCGCCGGTGACGCGCGTTGGCCACCGATGGCGCAGCAGCCGCGTATGGATGGCATGCCGGCAAGCGCCCTGAACGCCGGGCTGTACGCCAGCCGGGCGAGCCGCTAGGCTTCGGGCATGAGCGCCAAAGCCGATTTCATCGCGTTGAACCTGTGCGTGCTGACCGTGTCGGACACGCGCAGCCTGGCCGAAGACAGCTCCGGCGATTATCTGGTGTCGGTGCTCGGCGAGGCCGGCCACCGCCTGTATGCGCGCGAGCTGCTGCCCGACGACCGCTACCGGATGCGCGCGGTGGTGTCGGCCTGGATCGCCGCCCCGCAGGTCGACGGCATCCTGGTCACCGGCGGCACCGGCTTCACCGGCCGCGACTCCACCCCCGAAGCGCTGCTGCCGCTGCTGGACAAGCAGATGCCCGGGTTCGGCGAGCTGTTCCGGGCGATCAGCTTCGAGGAGATCGGCACCTCTTCGCTG
Organism: Xanthomonas translucens pv. translucens DSM 18974; assembly: GCF_000331775.1. Next base: position 1,566 of record NZ_CAPJ01000521.1, on the reverse strand, counting down.
CAGTCGCGCGCCTTCGCCGGCCTGGCCAATGCCACCTTCGTGTTCTGCCTGCCCGGCTCGACCTCGGCCTGCCGTACCGCCTGGGAAAGGATCGTCGCCGCGCAGCTCGACGCGCGCACCCGGCCGTGCAACCTGGCCACGCTGCGCCCACGCTTGAAGGAATGACCTGGAACCGCGTATGCCCCTGGGCACCACCCTGCGCCTGCTGGCCAAGGTCAGCGGCATGACCGCGGCGGACATCGCCGCCGCCATCCCGCGCGCGGGCGCGGCAACGGTCAAGGCCTGGCTGGCCGGCGAAAAGATGCCCGGCCGCGATCAGCTCAACGCGCTGGCGCGCACTTTCGGCGTTCCCGCCGGCGCGCTGCTCGGCGAACTGGCCAGCCAACTCGACCCGGCCCGCACCCGCGGCGAACACGATCTATTGCAGGCCTACCGCACGCTCGACAGCCGCCAACAGGGCGCGCTGCTGGAAGTGGCGCGCAGCATGGCCGGCACCCGCACGAGACGCAGCAAATGAGCAAACTCAAACGCAAGCACTACCAGGCATTGATGCAACCGCTGCAACTGGAACTGGCGGCACTGGTGCAGGCGCTGCAGCACAGCGGCGAACGCGTGCTGGTGCTGTTCGAAGGCCGCGACACCGCCGGCAAGGGCGGCGCGATCCAGGCCATCGCCGAACATCTGAACCCGCGCCAGTGCCGGGTGGTGGCGCTGCCCAAGCCGACCGACCGCGAAAGCACGCAGTGGTATTTCCAGCGCTACGCCACGCATTTGCCGGCCGCCGGCGAGATGGTGCTGATGGACCGCAGCTGGTACAACCGCGCCGGGGTGGAGCGGGTCATGGGCTATTGCAGCGACGCGCAATACCAGGCCTTCCTGCGCCAAGCGCCGCTGTTCGAGCAATTGCTGGTCGACGACGGCATCCGCCTGTTCAAGTACTGGTTGTGCGTGGATCAGGACCAGCAGGAAAAGCGCTTCGCCGAACGCTTGCACGATCCGCTGAAGGGCTGGAAGCTGTCGCCGGTGGACCTGCAGTCGCGCGCCCAGTACGCCGACTACACCCGCGCCCGCGAGGCGATGCTGGATGCCACCCACCGCGACCAGGCGCCGTGGACCCTGGTCGATTTCAACGACCAGAAGCGCGGCCGCCTGACCCTGATCCGGCATCTGCTCGACCAGTTGCCCGACACCCCGCTGCAGGAGCCGGACCTGGAACTGCCGCCGCTGAAACACAAGCCGCGCAAGGAAAAGTTCGGCGTGCTGCAGCCGATCGCGTCGTATCCGGTTTGAGGCCGGGATTCGGGACTCGGGACTCGGGACTCGATGGTGCAGCATGCAACCGACGGTGCACGGGTTTTCTGTAGGAGCGGCTTCAGCCGCGACCGGACGCCTCCGCAAAGACACTGCCGGATTGAAACCTCTTCTGCAGCGACATGCGGTGGTGTGGGAGGGACTTCAGTCCCGACGCGCTACCGCTAAGGCCTCGTCGGGACTGAAGTCCCTCCCACAGCGAGACGCAAAGATTTCCGAAGCGTCACACGATCGCGAAGCCCGCCGCCGCCGGCG
>NZ_CAPJ01000522.1 GCF_000331775.1 Xanthomonas translucens pv. translucens DSM 18974 | reverse complement strand
TAAATGCCTTGAACGCCGATCCTCGTCAGGCCAGCGTCGTCAGCCTGCTACTTGGGAACGAAAACATCGCTGTTGGTCAATAAGTGGTCCCACGAATACTGGGAACTGGTGCGCGCCAGGTGCCAGACCGTGGTGATGGTGGGCACGCCGCTGGACGGATCGCAGGTGCCGACCCATGCGGTCATGCTGCCGTAGCTGCCCCACTGCACCGAGAAGGTGATGGCGGGCAGATTGCTCGACGCTGTGGAGCCGGCGACGGGGTTGGTAAACCAGCCGATCAGCGGATAGGCCGAGCCGGTGGTACCGGATGGGGAGGTGTAGGTACCCGAGAGTTGCCCGGAGGGCTGGACCGCGGTGATCCGGAGCGTGGAGCCCAGCTGGTTCCCCCAGTCGCCCACCGGGTTGCTGCAGGTCGGCGCGGCCTGGGCCAGCGACACGCAGCCTGCCAGCAGGGCAACACAGGCAGCGTATCGACGCATGTGCATGGACATTATCGTTTCTCCTCGTGATCAAACCAAAGAAAGATTCGGTGATAGGGTCGAATCGACGAATAAATCGTAACGAGCGAAGCCGTATGGCTGAGGTGGCGCATTGGTTCAAAAAGCACGGTGTCGCTAGCAGGCAAGCCAATCTGGCTGCATTTTTTGCAAGACAAATCTTCGTGCGCTGCCGGTAGCGTGTCAATGCTCGGAAGCGCAGTTGTCTACCCTGCAATCCAATGCTGTAGCCAAGTTGGATGCAGTGCCGGTGTCGCGCATTGTGATGAGAAAATAGATGAAATATATGTTATTTAGTCTGGCATTTATTCTGTGCTCCACAGGCATTCAGTCGGTGCATCCAATGGTGCTGGCCGGAATTAGGTGCGATTGGCGGCGATCGTCGGAATCGAACTTTTCAAAAGGCGCAGCGCCGTGCCGACCGGCGAAGCCGGGCCCTGGCGGAATGCGCCATATATGGACCTGCGGTCGTCCGGGTAGACGAGCGATCGGCAACGCGAAAGCCGCGATCGGCCAATGGGTATGCTCGATGTCCACGCGGATCCGTTGGGTCTGCATCGCCGAGTGGTACCGAGGGGCCAGCCTCGGTCGTGGTGCTGCGCAGGCTGCCAGCAAAGGCGCTGCGCGTGCGGCTGCGCCGGTCGTCGGGGGCAGTGGCAGTGGCCAGGCAGCGTCCGACGCGGTCCTCGCCAAGCCGTCGCTGGATACGCGGCCGATGCGCAACAGCGCCACCAGCGGCAATCAGCTGCTGGTGGTACCGATCGCCGAGTGCCTGGGCAACCCGATGCTGCGGGAAGCGCAGCCATGTTGGGGGCGCACATTCGGCAGCCTTGTGCAGCAGATGCAGGCCATGGTGGATGCGGCGCGTGCGGCTATGCGGGCCGCTGCATCGCCGGCGGTGGCTGCGGGCGAAACTGCACCGGCAACGTTACCCGTGGACTACCCGCATGCCGCGCCTGCCAGCTGCTTCGCCGTGCGTGTGCGCTCGCGTATACGCCTGCCCTCATCGCAACGGTGCGGACAATGGCGGACAGGCCGGGGCGCCGTCAGCGCATGATGTTGGTCGAGATGGAATGGCCGATGGTTCGTTCCTTGTTGGCTAGTCCCGGGAGCGCATCACACAAACAACGCCACCTCGGCGCCGTTTCACGCATGCCAATGCGGTCATCCCGGCAGCTGTCTTCCGACGCTGGCGGTAACCCGGTGTGCTGGGCCGCGCTCTGTGCCATGTGGGTCTTGCAGGGCCGTTACAAACAGGGCGATGCAGCGGCATGCGGCTCAGGCGCAGACTGCCTTTTCAATTCAAGCAATCCTGCAATCAATGTTTCCGCATTATCGCCAGCATTGCGGACAACATGCACGAGTCTCGGATCCAATGTGGAGGGTTCTCGCGTTGCCAGATGCATGAGTTGCTCAGCAAGCGCGTTACTCTCCGCTTCGCTCATGAGATGGCTACCACGTTCGTGCTCCTGAGGCACCGTGACCAGGTCAACGGCTCTACGCAGGCACGCTTCAGTTGTTCCCAACTCTCTCGCCATGGCTTCTATGTTGGATCCATGCGCATAAGCGGACGCCAGGCGTTGGAGCGCAAGGAGTGTGCCGGTCGTGGCGATCCCTGCCAATGAGGCCATTCCGCCGAATCGTTTCATCTCCGCGTTCCCGAATGCAAGGCCGCAGGAGCCGACGATGATCGGGGAAACAGAGGCGACTCCAGTTGCAGTGGCTGCGGCACCGGCGACGGCTGCTATACCGTGCGCAATCCGCTGGCCAGTCGACATGGTCGGGCCTCCAGCTGGCGGAGCAGCTACCGGCCGCTGCGGCAGGCCTTGCAACTGAGCATCGATTTGCGCGTTGGCGTGTAGCGGCGAAGGCGCGCTGTCGGGTTCGGCCTGCAGAAGGGCGCTTTCCAAATCTGTCTCTTGCCCTGTCGCTCTAGGCGACATGGGCGGCAATGCGGCAGGTCGCATGGAGCACACTCGTCAAGGGTGGCGATGCGCCAGTATTTCAACCGAACATCATGAGTGCTCTGACGACACCCGAAAATTCCGCTCTTCTGGCGAAACCGGCGCGCGGTTGAGCGGGGCATCAAGGCTCGCCGTTGATCCGTTGCACGGCAGCGTCTTGTGACCGGTCACCCATCGCGATGAAGGCTGGATCGCGCGCGCCATGGCGCGGTAAGCGCATGCTCCTGGCAGAGACGAAACAGCCCATGGATTATGCCTTGTTGACTAGCCCTGGGAGCACATCACGCAAATAACGCCATCGCGACATCGACGCAGCGGTGCAGGCGATAGCGGCCAGACCGAGGCGCTTCATTGTGCAATGCTACGCCTACCCGAGGGGCTCCACGCATGCGGCCATTCGGTCCGCAGCGTGTCCGTCTTGAAGGTCCGCTGAGCAGAGGACGATGCAGCGGCTGCATGCGACTCAGGCGCGGGTTGCCTTCTAAGCGACACGGGCGGCAATGCGGTAGGAAACATGCAGCACCTCGTCAACAGTGGCGGTACGCGTATACTCCAATCGAACACCAGCAGTGTTTCGCCGACACCCGAAAATGCAGCTCTCCTGGCGAAACATGCGCGTAACTGAGGAGCGCATCGCAGTTCGTCATTGATGCTCTGCACCGCGCCGCTCTGTCACTGGTTGCCTAGCACGCTGAAGGCTGGATCGCGCGCGGCGTGGTGCCGTAAGCGCATGATCCCGGACGAGACGAAACAGCCGATGGGTCGTGCCTCGTTGGCGAGTGCTGGTAGCGGATCAACGCAATCAACGCCACCGCGGCAGCGTTGGGGTGGCGCGGACGACAGCCGCCAGGCCGGGGCGCTTCATGGCGTGTGCACGGCGGCGCTTGTCGCAGTGGGCTCCACGTATGCGGCCATCGGGACGCAGCGTGTGCGTCTTGCAGGTCCGTTACGCTGAGGACGATGCCGCGGCATGTGACTCACGCGCAGACTGCCTTCTAAACTCAAGCAATGCATCAATCAGCGCGTCCGCATCTTCGCCAGCGTTGCGGGCGGCGTTCCAAAGGCCTGGATCCAATCTGGAAGGGGGTAACGTTGCCAGATTCTTGAGGTCCATGGCTAGGCTGTTGTTCTCCCCTTCTCTCATCAGATGGGCGGCGCGTTCGTGCTCATCAGGCATCGTAACCAATTCAACGGCTCTATCCAGGCACGCTCGGCTTGTTCCCAACGCGCTCGCCCTACCGGTTATATTGTGCCCATGCGCATACTTGGACGCCGTGCGTTGGATTGCCTTCAGTGCTCCGGTTGTGGTGACCCCTGCCAATGTGGCGATTCCGCCGTATTTAGCCATGTGTTCTTTATCCAACATAAGCCCTAAGAATCCGGTGATGGGTGGGGCAATCGAGGCGATTCCAACAATAGCGGCGGTGGCGCCAGCGACGTTTGCTACATGTCCCGCGATCCGCTGGCCCGTTGGCACGGGCGGCGCCCTGACAGGCACGGGACGTGCCGGCCGCTGCGGCAGGTCTTGCAACCGGGCATCGACTCGGGCGGCGGCGTGTTGCGGCGAAGGAGCGTCATTGCGCGCGGTCTGCGCTAGACCCATTTCCACATCTATCTCTTCCCTTCTCGCTCTGGGCGGCACGGGCGGCAATGTGGCAAGCTGCATGGAACACCTCATCAACAGTGGTCGATGCACCAGTATTTCGACCGAACCTCACGGTCCTTCGCCGATGGACGAAAATTGCGTTCCGTTGGCGAAACAGTTGGAGCGGCGCGACTGCCCAGGAGGCGCCCGTGTTCGAGACGATGGTGCCATCTGCGAAAGGCGCCGACGTGACTCTCCAGCGGCCATCGAGCGGACGGCGCGCAGGGTGTTCGAGGTCAAAAACACTATCCGTGGCAGTGGGCGGCGATCAAGTCCATCGCCCAGACGTAGCGTTGCCAGGGTGCGCCAGGCGAGCGCAACCGTGCTGCGCACCGGGCCGGTAGGCGCGAAAGTTCGCTCTTGCGGTGAATCGACGCGCAGTTGAGCAACGCATTGCGGCTCACCATTGACGTTCTTGGGAAACCTCAGGGCCAGAGGAGATAGTTTATTCAAACGGTTACTTCCTCTGGCTCGCTTGTTTACATCTTCCAGGCTTGAACGTGAAATGCCTCGAACTCCCATCCCCATCGTGCCAGCGTCGTCAGCCTGTCATTTGGGAACGAACACATCGCTGTTGCTCAACATGTGGCTCCACAAATACCGGGAAGCGGTGCGCGCCAAGTGCCAGACCGTGGTGATGGTCGGCACGCCGCCAGACGCATCGCAGGTGCCGGTCCAGGCGGTCATGCTGCCGTAGTTGCCCCACTGCACTGAAAAGGTGA
>NZ_CAPJ01000523.1 GCF_000331775.1 Xanthomonas translucens pv. translucens DSM 18974 | reverse complement strand
AAGCGTGTTCGTGCATCGAAGACAGCATCGGCCGCGGCGGCCGGTTGCTGCCGGGCATCGCCCCGAACAAGCACGACCTGCTGCCCGAGCCGACGTCAAGTGTCTGGAAGAAATGGGCCAGGCGCTGCAGGCGCGCTACGGCGCCGAGCGCACCCTGGTACGCGGCCGGCTCAAGGCCGGCGATGCGATCGCCGCGGCGGTGGACGGCGACCGCGACACCTTCTGGACCGCGCCGGCCGGCTCACAGCACGCCACGTTGGAACTGCAGTTCAAGCAGCCGCTGCCCTTCGATCCCGCGATGGCGGCGGAGTGGCGCAACGACGGCCAGCTGGTTCGGAAATACGCAAAGTGTTGCGCCACGGGGTCTGGCAAGGCGGCGCAGGGGATCGGGCATATGAAGGAAGATCGATCACTTCCCGGCGGTCACCGCCTTACGCGTGCGCCTGAATGTCCTGTCCAGCGCCGACGCGGCGCATATCCGCAAGTTCGAGTTGTTCAACATCGGCAAGGGCGCCGCTACGCGCTGAGCACGCGGCCGCCACGGCAAGCTGGCATGGCCGCCTGCGCTTGCGGCGGCGCGCAGGCCCGGTTCCGTGTGCGGCGGACGCCGCGGTCCGATGGGCTGCACTTCAGCATGAACCTGGCAAGACCGCACCGGCCAGCGCCAACAAATGTGATCACGGCAAATGTCCACTGCAAGCGGACATTGCCTGCTGCCTTGACCGTGCGACGCCTCCGCGGTGCCGAACGCAAAATGCCTCC
>NZ_CAPJ01000524.1 GCF_000331775.1 Xanthomonas translucens pv. translucens DSM 18974 | reverse complement strand
CGCCGCCGAGTTGGCCCGCCCGCCACGCGCGCCGCGCCGCCCGCGCGCGCCCACGCAGTGCACGGTGGGCTATGGCTACTACCCCGCCAGCCACCAGCATGTGCCCATGCTGCGTTTCCGCGGCCGATGGCTGGAACAGCTGGGCTTCGCCATCGGCCAGACGCTGCGCGTGCAGGTGCGCGACGGCGAACTGGTGGTGAGCGTGGCCCGCGAAGACTGACGCGGCCATGGCCCACCCCATCCCGGAGGATCGCTGAGATGGCGTGCAACCGCTTCGTCTTCGGCATCACGCTCGACCAGGCCGATGCGCTCGACGGCCTGATCCGCACCCTCGCCGCGCATGGCGACATCCTCGCCGCCGGCACGGCGCCCTATCTGGATCCACGCACGCTCCCCGCGCTGGGAGAGGCCATCTACACCGCCGCCTGCACGGCGCGCGGCATCCTGGACCAGGTAGGCGCGCAAGCGCTCAAGGACATGAGCGCCCGGTAGGCGGGGAACCACGAGGGCAAGGGAAACAGGACCCTTGTGCTGGAAACCTTAGAACCTGACCCCGTTAGCCGCTCTTAGTCCCGTGCAGGCTGCGGATCGGCATTGGCATCCGTTTGCGTTTGCTCGGGGATATGAAGTTTCAATTCTGGCAAGAGGTTGCGATAAGACGGGTTGGAGATGACGATCATCTCGCGTGATCGCCACATGTTCAGGGCGCTGCAGAGGTTGATAGTGGTTACCTTGTCATTTTCTTTGTAGCACGAGGATTTGTCTTTTTCCATGACCGTTCCATGCTCTTTTTTTATTATAGATCTCAGCTCCGGGTTGTTGCTTTCCTTGATCATCTTCGCGACTGCGGAGCTTTCACCCAGCTGCATTCGGCGGCCATTGGATCCTGATGGCGGATCGATGGGTGGGTTATCAGGCATGAATGGGTTTCCGTTATCCATGATCATTTCCAATGCATCGTATGCAAGCTTTTCGATTCTTTGCATTGAAGCTTCGTTGCTCGCGGTTTCTGGAGCCACTGCTTGTGGCTGGCTTGGACCAGCGGCGCCAGTCGAGGAAGATGCGGCATACTGTGCCGTCACCCTTGCTGCGCGTGCCGCCTGCGTTCGCAAAGCGTTGAGCTGATGCTCGAGATGTTGTGGAACCTTGATGGTGCAATTGCCAGGCAGTTGGTTGATTGATTGAGGAAGCGTACCCAGATTGTTGCAACCACGCAGGTCGAGTTCCTCCAAATTCCGCAGCCGTCCCAAGTCTGACGGAAGCATGCGCAAGTTCGTGCAATTCCTCAAATGCAACTTCTTTAGTGCCGGCAACTCGCATACTTCCGCCCGCAGGACTTGGATCTGAGTCCTTTCCAGATTCAGTTCCTGCAATTTTCCCATGTGGTTTATGTTGGCAGGCAGATCCCGCACGCGCGTGTTTTTGAGGTCCAGCCGCTCAAGACGGGGCATATACGTCACGCAGTCGGGAACGCGCGTCAAGCCGCTCCCGCTCATGCTCAGGGTTTTGAGTCCGGTCAATCCTTGCACTCCACCATGGCCGACGTTTACCAGCAAGGATGGAAGCGCTTCGAACTGCTTGCATCCTATGATTTCCAGCGTCTGCAATTGGCTAAGATTGCGAAGCGAATGAGGCAGATTCTGCACCGGGTTGTTGATGAGGCTCAGTTCGCGAAGGTTGCGCATGTCTCCAATGGAGTCCGGTAGTGATTGTAGTCCAGCGCACCGAATGTCGATCTTTTTCAGGTGGGTGAAATGGGATAAGTCGCTGGGTAAATGCGGGAGCGCACTCATGTCGACATTCAATGAATGCCTGTCTGGTCTTGCGGCCGCTTTGAGTATTGTTTTCGTAGACCGCACAGAGGCGCCTGGATGTGTTTCAACTCCTCTTATATTAACGAGTGATTCTTGCCATTTTTGCGCCCATTCCGTATTTTGCAGGCACTTATTTTCCCAATCATCCAGATGTTGCTCGAGTTGCCGGTTTCGCGCCTGCATGAGTTGCGGAGAATCGGTAGCGTCGAGTCGGAGCCGCCCGCGTTGGATGTTGTTCAGGTGCGGTGGCGAGAGGTTGGCATCAGGCTCGTAGGTCTCTGTCGCGGATGCAAAGCGCGGATTTGTGTCTCTGTCGATTTGCGTTGCCCTGCGCAGTGTTCTAGCGGGACGCGGCCCGCTCGAGGACGAAGCGCCGGAGTGCGACGGGGACTGCTGCCGGCTCGGCGCACGCAAAGACAGGCCGGTGAGTTCCATTGCCGCGCCGGCTGGATTGGACGCATCCGGCGCAGGAGTCGCAGGCGCCCGCGTCGACGCCCCTTGGCTGCCAGGATCGGCGCTATTACGTCGCTCGTTCGAGGCGGCTGTGTTGCCAATTATGCGGCGAAACATAGCGTCTGTACTCCCTGTGCTGGATTGCTAGATCACGGAAGATCATCCTATTTCGGCGCGTCCGCGCCAACGCCGATACACGAAGCATCCGTACCTGCAACGAAATTTCCGCCCGCCGAGTGTGACGTGCAGCGCCATCCGGTCGCGGCATTCAGCGCGCCGTAGGCGTGGTCGTGTCGCGGCCAAGCCGCGCGGGGTCCAGTACCACGTGCTTGATGCGGATGCGCTTCCAGGTGTAGCTGATGTGCACCAGGCCATCGCGGGTCTGGATCACCGCCGGATAGGAGAACTCGTCCTTGGCGCTGTCTTCCAGGGTCAGCACGCGGGTCCAGTGGTTGCCGTCGGCGGACAGCGCCACCGCCAGGGTGCCGCGGCCGTCCCACCAGTTCTTGCCGGCTTCGGTGGGGTTGTAGACCAGCAGCGAGCGGCCATCGGCCAGCACTGCCGCGTCGGTGCCGGAATTGGGGTTGGCTAGCTCGAGCAGGGTCATCGGTTCCCAGCTGCGGCCGTGGTCGCGCGACCAGGCGCTGAACACGTGGTTCTGCTGGCTGCGGCCGATCGCCTGCACGCTGCCGTCCGTGTGCACCAGCGCGCTGGGCTGGATCGCGCCGATCCGCGCCGGGTCGTTCAGTGCCGGGCCGCGGGTCCAGTGCGCACCGTTGTCGTCGGACCATTCCATGTGCGCGACCCAACCGGTGTCCTCGCTGCTGCTGGGGCTGAGGATGCGGCCGTCGGCCAGTTGTACCGGCTTGTTCTTGATCGGGCCGAGGATGCCATCGGGCAGGCGCTCGGGCGCTGACCAGTGCACACCGCCATCGCGGGAGGTGGTCTGCATGCCCCACCAGCGCTTCGGGTCCGGGCCGACCTTGTAGAACAGCCGCAGCGGTCCCTTTGACGGCTGGAACAGCACCGGATTCCAGGCCGGCAACGGCGCGCCCTGCGGCTGCTTGCCGTCGGCCACGCGTTGCGCCGGTTGCCACCCCTGCGCGCTGCGCCGCGCGACCCAGATGCCGACGTCGTCGGCGCCCTCGTGGCGCCCGCCGAACCAGGCGGCAAGTAGCCCGTCGCGGGTTTCCAGCAGGGTCGAGGCATGGCATTGCGCGGTCGGCGCGTCGGCGTTGACGAATTCGCTGTAGACGATCGGCGACGGCAAGCCTGCCGCCGGCATGGCCGGCGCAGGTGCCGGTGCGGCGATCGCGCGCACGGCGAACAGCGACAGCAGGGGGAGGAGTGAGGGGCGCATCATGGTGGTCCGGTCCTGTGCCGGTTCGGAAGATACCTATGTAGCATCAATTAAATACCAAATGCTGGCTTTGCTGGCAGCAAACGGCTGTCCTCGACGACTGCGAGGACCTGCGATGCCGCACCGCCCGCGCACTCCGATTCGCTGGCTGGCCGCTCTCGGCCAGACTGCGCTGGCTGCAGCGCACGCGCTGGCGGAAAGCGTCTCCGATATGCAATCGTTGCCGCAGCAGGCCGTCTGGCAGAGGCTGCATTTAGAGCAACTAACAAAAGCCCCTTGAACACGTCTGTTGAGCCACCACTTTGCGGTGATGGCTCACCGCAAAGAAATCAGCACAGCGCTGTGGAAGCGCATCCACCCCTTGATCCCGGTCGTGCCGCCTTCGCCCAAGGGCGGTAGGCCGCGCGTAGACGACCAAAGCGCACTCAACGGCATCGTGTACGTGCTGCGCACTGGCATCGCGTGGGAGGATCTGCCCCAGGAACTTGGCTACGGCAGCGGCATGACCTGCTGGCGCCGATTGCGTGACTGGCAGGCCGCGGGTGTGTGGCACCGTCTGCATCAGATG
>NZ_CAPJ01000525.1 GCF_000331775.1 Xanthomonas translucens pv. translucens DSM 18974 | reverse complement strand
GCCTCTGACCCCTCTGTTGGGCCCCGCTGTTGATGAGCAGTCATGCCATCACAGCCTTCTCTCAATGAGACAGATTCAGTCTTCGGCGCGGGCCATTGAGTAACAGGGCAAGGTTCACTAAAACGCATCTTCACGCCACAGCCCAAACCAGTTGACATCCCCCAAATCCAGTAGCACCATTCCCTCCAAGGAGCCTAGAAACTCCTCACGTAGCGGCACCCACCTCCGTCAAACCGGTGGGTTTTTTGTGCCTGTCCGCAGGCACACTCCGACGCGATGCCTGCGTCGGGAGGGCGGCGAATACAACACCCTTCGGGGAAATAAGCCCGCCGGCTACGTGCGGTTTCTAGCCTCCCGACATCCCGTCGCCGTTCGGCGCGGGTTCCTGTCTGACAAGGAGGCTGTGCCATGCGTCAACCGTCATCCCGTCCCGCCCCTGCCCGCCCCACGGCTGCCCGCAAACGTGCAACGCACCAGCCGCAACCCAGTCCCCCGCCCGAGCCCAAGCGGGCCTGGTGCCTGCGGTACATCGAGCCACCGCTCACGCCGATGATCTAGCTAG
>NZ_CAPJ01000526.1 GCF_000331775.1 Xanthomonas translucens pv. translucens DSM 18974 | reverse complement strand
CAAACACCATCCCCTCTCCGCTGCACACCCAAGGACAGCACCATGGCCACACGACGCGGTTTCCTGCAGGGCGCCATCGCCCTGGCCCTGTTCGGCAGCAGCGGCATCGCCCGCTTGGCGCAAGCGCGCGCCGGCAACTACGCGCTGCCCGCCGACGCGCGCGCCAAGGCCGAGTTCAGCCGCCACGTCGACGTGTTCATCGGCACCGGCGGCCACGGCCACACCTTCCCCGGCGCCACGCTGCCGTTCGGCATGGTGCAGCTGAGCCCGGACACCTACAACGCAGTGTGGGATGCGTGCTCCGGCTACCACGAGGCCGACGGCTCGATCATGGGCTTCTCGCACACCCACCTGTCCGGCACCGGCATCGGCGACATGCTCGATTTCCTGGTCGTCCCCGCCACCGGCGAGGTCAAGCTGGTCCCCGGCACGCTGGAAAATCCGGACACCGGCTACCGCTCGCGCTACGACCACGCCGACGAAGCCGCCTCGCCCGGCTACTACCGCGTGCGCCTGAAGGACAGCGGCGTGCACGCCGAACTGACCGCCACCGCGCGTGCCGGCCTGCACCGCTACCACTTCCCGAAAGGCAAGCCAGCGCACCTGCTGCTGGACCTGTGCCACGGCATGCAGGACAAACCGGGGGGCGCAACCCGGGTCAGCGACGCGCAACTGCGCATCGTCGATGCGCGCACCCTCACCGGCGGGCGCCGCGTCTACCAATGGGCGAAGGGCCGCTACCTCTACTTCGCCATGCGCCTGTCGCGGCCATTCGCCACGGCCCAGCTGTATTCCGAAGACCAGCCGCTGGCGGCCGGCGCGCGCCAGGCCGACGGCACCCAGCTGAAGGTGGCGCTGCACTATCCCGATGCGGCCGACGCGCCGTTGCTGGTCAAGGTCGGCATCTCCGCGGTCAGCGCGGAGAACGCCCTGGCCAACCTCGACGCCGAACTGCCCGACTTCGATTTTGCGCGCGTGCACGCCGCCGCGGTGGCCGCGTGGGAGAAGGAACTGGCGCGCGTGCGTATCGACAGCGACGACGACGCGCAACGCCGCATCTTCTACACCGGCCTGTACCACAGCCTGCTCGCGCCCACCCTGTTCAGCGACACCGATGGCCGCTACCGCGGCATGGATCTGCAGGTGCACCAGGCGCCCGCCGGCTACCACAACTACAGCACCTACTCGCTGTGGGACACCTACCGCGCCCTGCACCCCTTGCTGACCCTGGTGCAGCCCGAGCGCGTACCCGACCTGGTGCAATGCCTGGTGCGCGGCGCCAACGAATGCCCGGACGGCGTCGGCATCTGGCCGCTGCAAGGCGTGGAGACCGGCTGCATGATCGGCTACCACTCTGCCGTGGTGCTGGCCGAAGCGCACGCCAAGGGCTTCACCGGCATCGACTACGCCGCCGCCTGGCCGGCCTACCGCAAGCGCGCCATGGACGACACCACGCACGGCCTGGACGAATACCGCAAGCGCGGCTACATCCCCAGCGACACGGTAGCCGAAGCGGTCAGCCGCACCCTCGAATACGCCTACGACGACTGGGCGGTGGCGCACCTGGCGCAGGCCGCCGGCGCCACCAAAGAGGCGCGCGCCTTGCGCGAACGCTCGCGCAACTACCGCAACGTGTTCAACCGCGCCAGCGGCTTCATGCAACCGCGGCTGAGCAACGGCGACTGGGTCGCCCCGTTCAACCCACGCGCGATAGGCCACATGGCGAAGTGGCACGACTTCACCGAATCCAACGCCTGGCAGGCCACCTTCCTCAACCAGCACGACCTGTACGGCTACATGGAGCTGTTCGGCGGCCGCGACGGCTTCCTCGCCAAACTCGACGAACTGTTTGCCACCAGCTCCGACCTGCCGGCCGGCACCCCACCGGACATCGACGGCATGGTCGGCCAGTACGCGCACGGCAACGAACCCAGCCACCACGTGGCCTACCTGTTCGCCTACGCCGGCCAGCCCTACAAGACCCAGGCGATGGTGCGGCGGCTGCTGCGCGAGCAGTACCACGACGCGCGCAACGGCCTGTCCGGCAACGAAGACTGCGGGCAGATGAGCGCCTGGTTCGTGCTCAGCGCATTGGGCTTCTACGCCGTGGACCCGGTCAGCGCCACCTACGTGCTCGGCAGCCCGCTGTTCAAGCGCGCCGACGTCGATGTCGGCCACGGCCGCACCCTCAGCATCGTCGCCCACGGCAACAGCGCCGCCAACGTCTACATCCAGCGCGCCCGCTGGAACGGCAAACCCTACACCCGCAGCTGGCTGCGCCACGCCGACCTCGCCGCCGGCGGCACCCTGGAACTGGAGATGGGGCCGAAGCCGAATCCCGCCTTCGGCGCAGCCAAAGCAGATTTGCCGCCCTCTTTCGAGTGATAAGCACTGCTCCCTGTAGGAGCGGCTTCAGCCGCGACCGAAACTCACCGGTCACGCCCGGTCGCGGCTGAAGCCGCTCCTACAAAAAAAGCCAAACTTCACCCCAGCCAGAGACCCCCCACATGCTGCGCCGCTCCCTGTCCGCCCTTGCCCTGTCGCTCCTGCTGTCCCTGCCGGCATCCGCACAGCCGACGCACGCAGCCACCTCCTGGCCCGCCGTCGCCACCCAGGGCGACCACTTCACCCGCGACGGCAAGCCGTACCAGATCATCTCCGGCGCCATCCACTTCCAGCGCATCCCGCGCGCCTACTGGAAAGACCGCCTGCAGAAAGCGCGCGCCATGGGCCTGAACACCGTGGAGACCTACGTGTTCTGGAACCTGGTCGAACCGCGCCAGGGCCAGTTCGACTTCAGCGGCAACAACGACCTGGCCGCCTTCATCGACGCCGCCGCCGCCCAGGGCCTCAACGTCATCCTGCGCCCCGGCCCCTACGTCTGCGCCGAATGGGAAGCCGGCGGCTACCCCGCCTGGCTGTTCGCCCAACCCGGCCTGCGCGTGCGCAGCCAGGACCCGCGCTTCCTCGCCGCCAGCCAGGCCTACCTCGACGCCGTCGCCGCGCAGGTCAAGCCCAAGCTCAACCGCAACGGCGGCCCCGTCATCGCCGTGCAGGTCGAGAACGAATACGGCTCCTACGACGACGACCACGTCTACATGCAGGCCAACCGCACCATGTTCGTCAAGGCCGGCTTCGACAAGGCCCTGCTGTTCACCGCCGACGGCGCCGACGTGCTGGCCAACGGCACCCTGCCCGACACCCTGGCCGTGGTGAACTTCGGCCCCGGCGACGCCGAAAAAGCGTTCCAGACCCTGAGCAAATTCCGCCCCGGCCAACCGCAGATGGTGGGCGAATACTGGGCCGGCTGGTTCGACCAGTGGGGCGACAAACACGCCAACACCGACGCCAAAAAACAAGCCAGCGAATTCGAATGGATCCTGCGCCAGGGCCATTCCGCGAACATCTACATGTTCGTCGGCGGCACCAGCTTCGGCTTCATGAACGGCGCCAACTTCCAGAAGAACGCCAGCGACCACTACGCCCCGCAGACCACCAGCTACGACTACGACGCCGTGCTCGACGAAGCCGGCCGCCCCACCCCCAAGTTCGCCCTGTTCCGCGACGCCATCGCCCGCATCACCGGCGTACAACCCCCCGCCCTGCCCAAGCCCATCCGCTTCGCCGAACTACCGGCCACCCCGCTGCGCGAATCGGCCTCGCTCTGGGACAACCTGCCCGCGCCGGCCGCCACCACCGACACCCCGCAACCGATGGAGCGCTACGGCCAGGCCTACGGCTACATCCTCTACCGCACCACCGTCACCGGCCCGCGCAAGGGCAGCCTGTACCTGGGCGACGTGCGCGACTACGCCCGCGTCTATGTCGATCGCAGCCTCGCCGGCAGCGCCGAGCGCCGCCTGCAGCAAGTGGCCGTGGACGTGGACATCCCCGCCGGCCCCCACACCGTGGACGTGCTGGTGGAAAACGGCGGCCGCATCAACTACGGCACCCACCTGCCCGACGGCCGCGCCGGCCTGGTCGATCCCGTGCTACTCAACGGCAAGCCGCTGACCGGCTGGCAGACCTTCTCCCTGCCGATGGACGACCCGAGCAAGCTCACCGGCTGGACCACCGCCAAGGTCGAAGGTCCCGCCTTCCACCGCGGCACCGTCAAGATCGCCACGCCCACCGACACCTTCCTGGACATGCAGGCCTTCGGCAAAGGCGTCGCCTGGGCCAACGGCCACAACCTGGGGCGGCATTGGAACATCGGGCCGCAGCGGGCGCTGTATGTCCCGGCGCCGTTCCAGCGCAAAGGCGAGAACAGCGTGATCGTGTTCGATCTGGATAGCGCGGCGGAGGCGAGCGTGCGGGGGGTGAAGGAGCAGGTTTGGAGTGCGCCGGGCGGCTGAGCCACCGAGCGTGCCGCACTATCCGCTGCATTCGGATGGCACAGCAGTACGTCAACGCCCCGGGCCGCCGATGATCGTCGAGCGGCTTTGGCTTGTGGCAGTTTCCACCGATGCTAGCGTTTAGCCTATACGGGCGCCGCATGGTCCAATCAAAGACCCAGCGCTTCGCAGGCATCAGGCCCGCACACCGCCTGCGCAAAGCAACCAACTCAAACGATACGTGAACCTGACCCTAAGGTTTTTAACACCTCTCAACATACACCGGTGCTCACATCAACCGCAGACCGCGAATATTATCCGGCACTGAGTTGCGAAAATTATAAAATAATTACCCATAGACTTCGCAAAAGTGTTTTTATTTTCGCAAATGAAAATATATTCCTTGTGAAGAATTAATTATATTCATGCGAAGAGAATATAAAACCATCTGCCGAGGACTATAGTGGAAAGAATTAAGAGGAATTCAAAATCTACTGCTCTCGCAAGCCCCAAAATGTCTGACGAATATAATCATGAAGCTGGATCTTGCCAGTCTGACTCCAGCTACTCCAGGCATGATGATACTCTTGGAGTATCTTTACTCCACGGCCTGGGTAAAGCTCCGGTACGCGTGGCTTCCGGCGGCTATGAATCTCTCGCTCATAGGCGGATGATGGGAGGTAGAATCACAAGAGATTCGCAAAGAGCAGCCAATCTATATGCAGAAAAAAAGAGAGTTAATTGGAATCAAGCAACCTCAGCTAGCGGAAAGATTAGCCACAAAATTCAATCCATGTTGGGGATGCGAGATGCCGAGTCTCGTATTCAAGCATTCGTCGAATTCATGGCTGATGGAAAGGAAAGGCCAGACGCAACAATGCTCGATCTAGATGATGGTTGGCTGAGGGTAACGCGTGTCGTCAACGGAGAAGCTGCCTTGATCGACGTCCAGTGCGACAGCGATGGGAAGGTTGTAGATGCACGACATCCCGGCAGGTTTCCCTTTCTACCTGAGGGAAAGGAGCGGGAAGCATTCGATACCGCACTTCAAGAGCTGCGACTCAGGGGTACCGAGATGTTGTCTGCAGTTCCTGTTTATTACGTCAACAGGAATACGCGCGGATATATCATTCCTACGCATGGCTACGTGGTGGCTGGACATCCAGATCGGGGCCGCAAAAGTGGTGCAATATTGTATGGAGTTGGCGGCGATCCGAAACGCGGCCCTGTTATTTTAGATGAAAAGCTGCTTATCAGTCTTATCGGCAAGCCCAATTCGAAAATCAACCACAAGTTGCCCGCACCTGTCCGGACTGCAATTTCAGCTCTCTCTGGATCGTCATTTTCTACCCGCGAAGAGTTCTATGAGTCCTATTGCCGGGCTAGGGTGGATGGGATCGATCCATTGGAATTACACAACGAGATTTCTTCTATCTATCGTCTTTTACCTTTGTCCACGATGGAAATGTGGCCAAAGAAAGCCGGTGATTACAGAGTTGAAAGGCCGCCAGCACCGGAGCGGGATCTTCGTGCATTTGAAAATCTTCCCAAAAAAATCGGGCAAAAAGTTTGGCTAAAAAAAATCTCTGAGGTGGACAGCATCGATCTTCTAGAAGCCAAGCAACAATTTACACTTCACCAGCTTTACCAAGACGAGATATTGGGCCGTAATGGAACAGGAGTTCCCTCTTCAGACTTTAAGCCCGAAGGGGACTTTCGGCGCCGTGAGCATTTTCTGGTTTCCACTCCGAGATTTCAAAGGTTGCCTCCACACGCAACCGACATGGTTGGGAATTGCAACACCGGAGCATCATCCCTCCTCCAGCAGGCCGTAGATAAATATACTAAGAAAAATAACTTGCCTTCCAAGAAAGTCACTGCGGCCAGTGTTTTCGGCGTTGGGTCGAACCATCGGCTCGCCATTTGGAATCCACTGAGCGATTCATCTTCAAAGAAAGCCTAGGAAACCTCTGAACAAAGCATAGCTCGCGGCTGAGTGTAGGTCATCATGCTACCACTCCCTTCTACGGCGGGGTAGCCTTAGAGCGTCTAACAAAACTCCGGAAGTCGCCGTGCGCAGATGCGGCAACAGGCCGCGGACAGCAGAGCCATGTGGATATCGATCCGGTGTTCGAAGCGGGTCCAACAAATGCAACAAAGGGTCCAGAGG
>NZ_CAPJ01000527.1 GCF_000331775.1 Xanthomonas translucens pv. translucens DSM 18974 | reverse complement strand
CTCACCCTCGATCCGCAAGGCGAACAGCGGCTGCGCACGCTGGAGATCGCCGGCAACGCGGCGACGATCGCGATCGGCCCAGAGGGCGGCTGGTCGCCACGCGACCGTGCCGCGCTGCACGCTGCCGGCTTCGCCGGACTGCGCCTGGGTCCGCGCATCCTGCGCACCGAAACCGCCGGCCTGGCCGCGATCGCCGCATTGCAGGCGCGCTGCGGCGACCTGTGAGCCGACGCACGCAATCGCGTGCACAGCCAGAGTCGCAGACGCGCGACGGCTGCACCGCCGACGCCGCGCGGAGCGTCGATCTCCCCGGTAAAACAGCGCTTTTCTTAGCGTTTCTTTAACCGAGATGCGCGTTGACAACGAAGGACAGGCGCGACACAGTCGGCGCTCCTGAGCCATCGCGCGGAGTGCCTCCGGTTTGAACCGGTGCAACGAACGACACGGCCCGTCGCCGCACGGTCGCCTGTCCGCACAAGCCACGCACGCGCTGCCGCGTGCGCCATCCGCCGCTGCCGCGCCCATGTGCGGCGCCGGCACGCCGGCACGCCATGGCCGCGATGCCGACACGCCGCATGCGCCGTTCGCGGGCATGCACGCCCCGCTTCTGTGTTCGATTCGTCCATCGCGCCGCATCCGGGCCGATGGCGTCACTTGCCCGCCGCCACGCCGGTGGGCCTTGCGCGTCCTGCGCACCTTTCGGAGACCGCCCGCTTGAACCGCATCCGCCTCGCTCCCCTGGCCTTCGCCATCGCCGGCATTCTGGCCGCACCCGCCAGCGCCCTCGCCCAGCAAGTCCCTGTGCAACAGGGCGACGCCGCCCCCCCGCCGCCCGCCGCTGACGCCAACGCGCCGGCCTCGTCTGCGGTGCAGGAGCTGGATGCGGTCAAGGTCACCGGCTACCGCGCCAGCCTGCAGAAATCGCTCAACATCAAGCGCAATGCCGATGCCATCGTCGATGCGATCTCGGCCGAGGACGTCGGCAAGTTTCCCGCGGCCAACGTGGCCGAATCGCTGTCGCACCTGCCCGGGGTCAGCGTCGATCGCCAGTTCGGCGAAGGCGAGAAGGTCTCGATCCTGGGTACCGATCCGGCGCTGAACCGGGTGCTGCTCAACGGCCAGAGCATCGCCTCCACCAGTTGGGGCGGCGATCCGAACAATCCGGACAGCCGCTCGTTCAACTATTCACTGCTGGCGCCGGAGGTGATCGGCAGGGCCGAGGTCTACAAGAGCCCGCAGGCCAACATCGACGAAGGCAGTCTCGGCGGCACCGTGATCCTGCACACGCGCAAGCCGCTGGAACTGGACAAGAACCTGCTGACCGGCAGCGTCAGCTACGGGTACAACGACCGTTCCGAAAACGGCAAGCCCAATGCCGCGCTGCTGTACAACTGGAAGAACGACGCCGGCACGCTCGGCGTGCTCGGCTCGGTGATGCACTCGGAGCGCGCGCTGCGCCGCGACGGCGTGGAGATCTTCGGCTACAGCGACATCCAGGGCGCCGGCTTCCCCGACGCGGTCGCTGCCGGCAAGCAAGGGGTCTACCCCACCGCGATCAACAGCGCGCTGTTCACCCAGACCCGCAAGCGCGACGGCGTCACCGGCGCGCTGCAGTGGAAGCCGAACGACGCCTTCGAGCTGACCTACACCGGCCTGTATGTGGAGGAGACGTTCGACAACATCAACCAAAGCCGCTACGCCAACTTCATCCCGGCCAACGCTACCGCGCTGGAGGTGAACGATGGCGTCGCCACCTCCGGCGCCTATGGCGACAACGCCGAAACCATCCTCGACGCGTACGTGCGCAAGACCACGGTCAAGACCAGCAGCAACACCTTGCGCGGCGACTGGCACGGCGACGGCTGGAACGTTTCCGGCCAGGTCGGCGCGACCCGCTCGGCCGGCGGCGCCGATCGCATCTACGGCCTCACCTTCCGCGGCAACGGCGGCTACGACTACGCCATCGACCACCGCAACGTCGGCGTGGACTACGCGGTGCCGCCATCGACGCTGGATACGATGTCGGTGCTCGGCGCCACCGTGAATCGCTATCCGAACCTGGACAAGGAGCGCTACGCGCAACTGGACTTCGACCACGACGTGGACTGGGGGCCGATCACCAAGCTGCGCGCCGGGGTCAAGGCCGCGCGCCACAGCACCGCGCAGGACATGTACTACGACAGCTTCCCCGCCGATCCGAACACCACGCTGGGCGCGGTCTATGGCGGCAACACGCCCGGCGGCTACCTGGACGGCCTGTCGGTCAGCGACGACATGCGCCACTGGCCGCGGCAAAGCCCCGGCGCGCTGGTGGACTACGTCGGCGGCCTGCCCGGCAGCGACACGCTCGCACCCAGCTACGGCAGCAGCTTCGACGTGGTCGAGCGCAACCGCGCCGCCTACCTGCAGGCGGATTTTTCCGGCGACACCTACCGCGGCAACATCGGCGTGCGCTACGTCAACACCCGCGATGCGATCGGCGGCTACCAGTACGACGGCAGCGCCTATGCACCGGTACGCTACAACACGTCTTACGGCGAATGGCTGCCGTCGCTGAACGTCGCCTACGACCTGTCCGATGCGCTGATCCTGCGCGTGGCCGCGGCCAAGGTGATCGCGCGGCCGCGCTATGCCGACCTCACCCCCTACGTCAACGCCGACGACAACAAGCTCACCGCCAGCAGCGGCAATCCGGTGCTGGACCCGTACCGCTCCACCAACTACGGCGCCTCGCTGGAATGGTATTTCGCGCCCAACAGCGTGCTCTCCGGCGAGCTGTTCTACCGCGATATCTCCAACTACATCCTGCAGACCCTGGTGCAGCAACCGCTGCACAACAACACCTACAACCGCGAAGACATCTACGAGGTGACGCTGCCGCAGAATTCCGGCGCGGCCAAGGTCAAGGGCGTGTCGCTGAGCTACCAGCAGGAACTGGGCGGCGGCTTCGGCGTGGCGGCGAACTACACCTACTCCAAGGCCGATACCCAGGGCGACTACAACCTGCCCTACAACTCCAAGAACAGCTACAACCTCAGCCCCTACTTCGAGAAAGGGCCATGGGAGGCGCGGCTGACCCTGGGCTGGCGCTCGGCCTACTTCACCCAGATCGGGCGCCTGGGCGCCAACCAGATGACCGATGCCTTCACCCAGCTCGATGCGTCGGTGTCCTATGCCATCACCGACAAGGTCAAGCTGCAGCTGGAAGGCACCAACCTGCTCGACCAGACCTACTACAGCTACGTCGGCCAGGAGAGCCAGCCGTATTATTTGTACAAGAACGGGCGCGGCTACATGCTCAGCGTGCACTTCACGCTATAACCGCGGCGATGGCGGCGGCCGCACGGGCCACCGCTGTTGTCGCAGTCATCGGCGCTCCGCGGGCTCGTCATCGCGGCACCAGCGAGCGTCGCTGCGACGGCGCTTGCGGTCGCTACCGGCGGCTTCGCGACCGCTTCGTCTTTCTGTCGCGGCTAAAGCAGCTCCTACAGAAGCCGCACCGCTCGCTCCTGTAGGAGCGGCTTCAGCCGCGACAGGAGAACGGCAACGCCGATGATGCCCTATCGCACCGATTCCGGACGCGAGGTTTTCCAGGGTCCTTTCAGCGGCGGAGGACGATCCCCGACACGCCGCGCGCCGCGCGCCGCGATGCCATGTTCCCATCTCGCCAACGCAGCCCGCGCGCCGCGAGCGCTAGCGCGGCTGCTGCAGGAACCAGTTGGCTGCGCCGATCACCCCAAGCTGGCCGTGCTCGACCAGCTTCACCGGAATCTGCTCCAATGCCGGGCGCATCGCGCCCTTGTTCAAGTAGCGCTCGACGAAGCTGCTGGCGGCCAGGAACGCGCCGATCTGCGGCAGGAAGCCACCGGCCAGGTAGATGCCGCTCTGGATGCCATACAGCAGCGCCATGTCGCCGACCACGCTGCCGAGCAGGCCGCAGAACGCCGACAGCGCGTCATGCGCCAGTGGATCGTTGCCGCCCAACGCCGCCGCGGTGACCTCGCTGGGCGCGGCATGCGCCGGCGCGGCATCGTGCAGCTCGCACAACACCTTATAGAGGTTGAGCAGGCCAGGACCGGACAGCAGGTGCTCCACCGGCACGTAGCTGCGCGTGCGCAACAGCCGCTGCGCGATTGCCATTTCCAGCTCGCTGCCGACCGGCAGGGCCGCGTGGCCGGCCTCGGTGGCCAGCACCACCGCGCCGCCGTTGGCCGGGATCCACACGGCCGCGCCGAGTCCGGTCCCGGGGCCGATCACCAGCGCCGGTCCGCGCTGCGCCTTGCGCGGGCCGGTCAGGTGCAGCACTTCGCTGGCATCCATCGACGAGGCCGCATAGGCCACCGCCTCGAAATCGTTGACCAAGTGAAGCGCCTGCATGCCCAGGCGCTCGCGGATTTCCGGCGGCGACAGGCTCCATGGCAGATTGGTGGTGATCACCCTGCCGTCTTCCAGCGCATAGCCGGCGCTGGCGATCACGCCGCGGGTCGGCATCGGGCCCGGCAGGCCGGACAGGAACTCGCCGATGATCTCGGTCAGGCCCGGATAGTCGGCGCAGCGGTACTTGCGGTAGTCCAGCAACTTGACCGCCTGCACGTCGCTACCGGCATCGCCGCGCGCGACCAGGCCGATACGGACATGGGTGCCGCCGACATCGGCGGCGATGAAAGACTCGGCGCGCGGCCCAGCCGCTACAACCGGTGTAATGCTTGCGGACACGTACTTCTCCCGTTGCGCCCCAAAGGGTGCACGCCGATTGGCCTGTTGATCGATCGAGTTTCAGACCACTATGACAACGTTGTCAAGGTGAATTTCACCAGGATGTCGCGCTACCGCCACCGCTTGCACCCATACGCCATGATGGAGCGATAGGTGGCGCCGTCACATGAAGACACCGACGCCGCCGACAGACCGCAAGAAAAGCGGGGCGGAACGCCCGCAAAAATTCGCCGCAATGCACAAAATATCGACACAGATTGCGCCCAGCAGCATGCGATGGCCCGCCGCCCGCGTCGCCGCAAAGGTGCAGACCAGGCTCAGCTTCAGCTGAAATTTTCTTATATAACAACGATATAGACATCCGACTCAGGACCTTTGCAATAGATCTTCACAACGCTTAGCGATCTCCTTGCCCAGAATTGTCAAGATATCGTAAATCAAGTATTGACAACGCTGTCAACGCTATTCCAGACTCAAACCATCGCCAGTTTTACAACTTAAAGACACTCACAATTCAGTTTAACGCCATGCACGGAAAACGGAGTCCCGCCCGCGCACCGGCATGAAACATGCCTCTCTTTGTTGGACGTTGGTTGCCCCATCAGGAAAAAAGGAAAGACCGGCGTCCTCGGTGCCGCCGGCGGCCACTTCCGCGTCAACGACCGGACGACGCGCACCGAAACGCGATACGCGCAGCCACCGCAAGGTGCCGCGCACTCAACAGGCCGGGCAGCGGCCAGCACGCCGGAACATCGGTTGGCACCTCATGCCCATGTACTAACCCAGAGGTTTAGCCAATGAATAGCCGCACCACCACGTTAGCCATCAGCATCATGGCCGCGCTGTATCTGTCCGGTAATGCAATGGCGCAGGAAGCACCCGCTTCCAGCGCGGAATCGAAGAACGTCCAGCAACTGGACACGATCACCGTCAGCGGCTACCGCGCCTCGCTGGAGAAGAGCCAGTCGGTCAAGCGCTCGGCCAACTCCATCGTCGATGCGATCAGCGCCGAGGACATCGGTAAGTTCCCGGACACCAATGCCGCCGAGTCGCTGGCGCACCTGCCGGGCATCAGCGTGGACCGCCAGTTCGGCGAAGGCGAGAAGGTCAGCATCAACGGCACCGACCCGGCGCTGAACCGCGTGCTGCTCAACGGCCAGACCATCGCCTCCGGCGACTGGGGCGGCAACCCATCCGACACCAGCGGCCGCACCTTCAACTACACCCTGCTGTCGCCGGAAATCATCGGCCTGATGGAGGTCTACAAGACCCCGGAAGCGCGCATCGACGAAGGCTCGATCGGCGGCACCGTGATCGTGAACACCCGCAAGCCGCTGGACTTGCCGAAGAACACCATCCGCGGCTCGGTCGGCTACAACTACAACGACCGTTCCAAGGACGGCAACCCGCGCGGCTCGGCGCTGTGGAGCTGGAAGAACGACGACGAGACCTTCGGCGCGTTGATCTCCGCCACCCACGACAAGCAGGACATCGCGCGCGCCGGCATCGAATACTTCGGCTACACCACCGGCGCCGGTAACACCCCCGGCAGCGGCATTCCGGCCACCGCCACCATCACCGGCGACGGCAGCAATGTCGCAACCGCCCGCGTGCCGGCCGGCATCAGCAGCGCGTTCTTCCAGCAGACCCGCGAGCGCAACGGCCTGCAGGCTGCGTTGCAGTGGAAGCCGGACGCGCAGAACGAAGTCAACCTGACCGGCATCTACATCAAGGGCAAGTACAACAACTACAGCCAGGCGCGCTACGTCTGCCCGGCCTGCAATAACGACCTGCAGAAGGTCACCAGCGCCAACGTGGAAAACGGCGTGGTCACCTCGGCCACGGTATCGGACAACACCCGCGGCGGTGTCAACGACCAACCGTATGCACAGCTGGACACCAACTACCGCGAAAGCACCGTCACCACCAAGAGCCTGAACCTGCGCCACGACTGGTCGGGCGAAAAGTGGGTGTTCACCACCCAGGTCGGCGACACCCAGGCGACCGGCGGCAAGAGCCCCGAGTACCTGATGAAGTACCTGATGCAGGACGGCGGCTACAACTACGCCTTCGACGGCTCGCACACCGCGGTGAACTATGACAACGGCGGTGCCGCCAACTGGACGCTGCCGGGCAATGCTGCCGGACTGCCGGCAGGATCGACGGCGGACGGCGTGATGCAAGCGGGCGGCATCTACTACCAGAAGAGCAAGGACGAAGAAAAATACTTCCAGTGGGATGCAGCGCGCGACCTGCAATGGGGCCCGTTCACCAAACTGCAGTTCGGCTACAAGTACATCAACCACAACAACGGCGTGGATGCACGCGGCAACCGCATCAACACCACCGACCCGATCTCGCTGACCCAGTTCAATCCCGGCACCACGCAGAGCGGCCTTTACGACGGCCTGGGCGCCAGCGGCGATCTGACCACCTGGCCGACCGCCGACCTGAGTGCCGTCCGCCGCTATCTGCTGGCGCAGCCGCAGGGCCCCTACAGCACCGCTTACGACGCCTCGTTCAACGTGAAGGAAATCACCCAGAACGCCTACACTCAGCTGAACTTCGAGTCGGGCAAATGGCGCGGCAATGTCGGCGTACGCATGCTCGATACCACCGACAAGTCGGAATATTGGCAGAGCCAGGATAACAACCTCACGTTTTCGCCTGTTGCCGAAACCCACGAGTACCGCAAGGCGCTGCCGAGCTTCAACGTGGCCTACGACCTGGCGGATGACGCCGTGCTGCGCTTCTCGGCCGCCAAGGTCATGGCACGCCCGCGCTACGCCGACCTGGCCGGTTCGTTCACGGTCAGCAGCGGCAACGGCAACCTGACCGCCAGCGGCGGCAACCCGGACCTCAAGCCGTACGAGTCCACCAACTACGACCTGGCGGCCGAGTGGTATTTCGCCCCGTCCAGCATGCTGTCGGGCGAGGTGTTCTACCGTGACATCAGCTCCTACATCGTCAGCACGACCACCACCCAGCGGTTGAATCCCCAGCCACCAGCCATTCCCGGCGATTATCAGGTCACCACCCCGACCAACGCCTCCAACGCCAAGGTCAAGGGCGCATCGATCAACTATCAGCAGACCTTGGGCCTGGGCTTCGGATTGCAGGCGAACTACACGTTCGCCAAATCCGATGCGAGCTCCGGCCTGAACCTGCCCTACCTGTCGCGCGACACCTACAACGTGATTCCGTATTGGGAACACGGCGACTGGACGGTGCGCGTGAACTACAGCTACCGCTCCAAGTACTTCACCCAGATCGGCCGCCTGGGATCGGAAGACTTCGCAGACAGCTACAAGCAGCTGGACTTGACCGCCTCGTATCAGATCACCGACTACATGGGCATCACCTTCGGCGCCACCAACCTGCTGGATTCCACCTATCGCTTGTACAGCGGCAGCAAGGACACCCCGACCGCGTTCTACAAGAACGGGCGTGGTTACACCGCGCAGCTCAACTTCAAGTTCTGATGTAGCACTGGCGGCGCGCCACCGACTCTCCACGGTGGCGCGCCCTTTTTTTGCCCGGCGGTTGGTTTGCGCCGGCATCACGTTTTCTGCAGAGGAGTGCAGTTCCATGACGTCCGAGACCCGCCTGCGCGCGGACCGATCCCGCCACGCCGGCGCTGTACGCAGGACTCTGGTCAGCCGCTTCTCCCTCATTCTCGCGTTGGCGGCGGTGTCCGCCGACGCCGCGGATGCGCCGTCGCCGACCGCGCCCACCGCCACCACCCTCAGCCCCGAACAGATCGACCAGCAGTGGCTGCAGGCCACCGCCAAGTACGCGCCCGAACGCGCGCGGCTGGTGCGCCAAGCCGATGCCGGCGCACGCAAGGGACCGTTCCGTCCGGACTGGAGCTCGCTGAAGCACTACCGTTCGCCCGGCTGGTACGACAACGCCAAGTTCGGCATCTTCATCCACTGGGGCGTGTTCTCGGTGCCGGCCTTCGGCAACGAGTGGTACTCGCGCAACATGTACCAACCCGACGCCAAGGACAGCCAGGACTACGCGCACCACCGCGAAACCTACGGCCCGCAGTCCACCTTCGGCTACAAGGACCTGATCCCGCTGTTCACCGCGCCCAAGTTCGACCCGCAAGGCTGGGCCACGCTGTTCCGCGAAGCCGGCGCGCGCTATGTGGTGCCGGTGGCCGAACACCACGACGGCTTTGCGATGTACGACTCGCAGCTGTCGGACTGGACCGCGACCAAGATGGGTCCCAAGCGCGACGTGATCGGCGAGCTGTCCAAGGCGATCCGCGCGCAGGGCATGCACTTCGGCCTGTCCTCGCACCGCGCCGAACACAACTGGTTCTTCGACGGCGGACGCACATTCGACTCGGACGTCAACGATCCGCGCTACGCCGGCCTGTACGGGCCGGCGCAGATCCGCTTGCCGGGCAAGGACGATGCCGACGTCGTCAACGACTGGACGCCGGTGTCGCAGGCGTGGCTGGACGACTGGCTGGCGCGCACCACCGAGCTGATCGACCGCTACGACCCGGAGTTGATCTACTTCGACTGGTGGATCGCGCACCCGACCTTCCGCCGCACGCTGCCGACCATGCTGGCGTACTACTACAACCACGGCGCCGCGCACGGCGACGGGGTGGTGGTGAACTACAAGCTCGGCGCGTTCGCCGAAGGCGCCGGCACGCTGGACATCGAGCGCGGCCAGCTCACCGGCATCCACCCGACCCACTGGCAGACCGACACCTCGGTCAGCAACGCGTCGTGGGGATACGTGGAGAACGACACCTACAAGACCCCGACCTTCATCGTGCACATGCTGGTGGATGTGGTCAGCAAGAACGGCAACCTTATGCTCAACATCGGCCCGCGCGCCGACGGCTCGATCCCCGACACCGAGCGCGACATCCTGCTGTCGATCGGCAAGTGGCTGAAGACCAACGGCGAGGCGATCTACGACAGCCAGCCATGGCGAAGCTATGGCGAAGGCCCGACCGAAGTGGTCGGCGGCACCTTCCAGGACACCAAGACCAAGCCCTACACCGCCAAGGATTTCCGCTTCACCACCGGCCACGGCGCGCTGTACGCGATCGAGCTTGGCTGGCCGGCCGGCGGCAAGGCGCTGATCCGCTCGCTCACGCCCGCCGACGGCGTGCGCGGCGTGACCCTGCTCGCCACCGGCAAGCAGGTGCCGTTCGAACAGCGCGCCGACGGCCTGCACCTGACCCTGCCGGCCAAACCTGCCGGCGAACACGCCTACGTGTTCCGCATCGACCTGCCCTCCCCCACCTCCACCCGCTGACGGATACCCCCCGATGATGAAGCGATTCGCAGGGCTGCTGCTTGCCCTGTCCATGGTCTGTACCCCGGCCATGGCCAAGAACCCGACCGCGCTGTTCTATCTGATGAGCACGCAGAAATCGACCAACGCCTTCATGGCCAACGTCGACAAGATCGACGTGGTGGTGCCGACCTGGTACGGCGTGGACCAGAACGGCCTGGTCAGCGGCACCCCCAACACGTACATCTACGACATCGCCAAGCGCAAGCAGCTGCGGGTGATGCCGATCCTGTCGATGACCACCGGCCGCGACGGCTTCCACAAGCTGATGCACGACGAGGATGCGAAGAAGCGCATGATCGCCTCGCTGCTGATCCACGGCAAAAAGAACGGCTACTACGGCTTCCAGTTCGATTTCGAGAACATCGCCTGGACCGACCGCGACGCCTACTCGCTGATGGTCAAGCAGACCGCCGACGCGCTGCACAAGGCCGGCCTGAAGATGTCGGTGGCGGTGGTGCCGAACGCGCCGGGCTACGCCGAAGGCGGGCAGTTCTCCAAGTGGATGTGGGAATACTGGCGCGGCGCCTACGACCTGAAGGCGCTGGGCCAGGCGGTGGACCTGGTCAGCCTGATGACCTACGACCAGCACACCCGCTGGACCACGCCCGGCCCGGTCGACGGCATGGTGTGGATGAAGAAGCACCTGAACTACGCACTGACCCAGGTGCCGAAGGACAAGCTGTCGCTGGGCATCGCCACCTACGGCTACCGCTGGTACACCGGCAACCCGGTGAAGGAAGACGGCACCGAAGCGTCGAACATCGCCGCGACCTACATCGACGCCGACGAATCCTTCCCGCTGGCGATCGAGCAGAACGCCACCGTGCAATGGGATGCGCAGGAGCAAGAGTCGTGGTTCTACTTCTACCGCGACGACATGCGCGAGTGGGTGTTCCGCCCGGACGCGCGCAGCTTCCGCGCACGCTACGACCTGGTCAAGCAATACGGCCTGGAAGGCTTCAGCTGCTGGGTGCTGGGCGCCGAGGATCCGAAGGTGTGGGACGAGCTGCCGACCGCATCGCGCTGATCCGTTACGCGCCGATCCACTACGATAGGCGTCCGCACAGCACGAGGTAGACCGAATGATTGCAGCAGGTGCACGCCAGCGCACGCCACACCGCCCGACGACCGCCCCGCCGGGCGCCGCGGCGGCGTCCCGCAGCACGCGGCTGGGGCTTGCCCTGTTCGCCCTCGTTGCCGTACTGAGCGGCTGCAACCGCGACGCGCCCACCGCCGCGGACACCGCCAAGCCCGCGCCGGCCCCCGCGCCGGCCCCGGCTGCAGCGAAGCCGGAGAACACCGCGCCGTTGCCGCTGATTCCGGCGCCGGCGCAGGTCAAGCGCGGCAGCGCCACGCTGACCATCGGCACCGGCAGCACGCTGTCGGTCCCGACCGACGACGAGGCGGCCATGCGCGTGGCCCGGCAACTGGCCGCGCTGCTGGAAAGCACCCGCGGCCTGGCGCTGGAGGTGCGCGCCGAGACCATTCCGGCCAACGGCGCCATCCGCCTGCAGATGAACCCCAACGCCCCGGTGGAAGCGCCGGAAGGCTACGGGCTGGACGTGGACGGCAGCACCATGCTGATCCAGGCGCGCGACGAGCGCGGCCTGTTCTACGGCGCGATGAGCGCCTGGCAGCTGCTCACCCCCGATGCCGGCAAGGGCGAAGTGGACGTGCCCGAGGTCAAAATCCGCGACTGGCCGCGCTTCGGCTGGCGCGGCCTGCTGCTCGACGTGGCCCGCCACTTCCACGGCCCAGACACGGTCAAGCACGTCATCGACGCGATGGCCGAGCACAAGCTCAACGTGCTGCACCTGCACCTGACCGACGACCAGGGCTGGCGCATCGAGATCAAGCGCTATCCCAAGCTCACCGAGATAGGCGCCTGGCGCACCCCGCCCGGCGCCGGCACGCAGGGCGTGCCCGACCGCTACGGCGGTTTCTACACCCAGGACCAGATCCGCGACCTGGTCGCCTACGCCGCCGCGCGGCACATCACCATCGTGCCGGAGCTGGACATGCCCGGGCACGCGCAGGCGGCGGTGGCGGCGTATCCGGAACTGGTCGGCGTCACCAAACAGCGGCCGAAGGTGTCGGTGGACTGGGGGGTCAATCCCTACCTGTTCAATACCGACGCAAAGAGCATGACCTTCATCCAGGGCGTGCTCGACGAAGTGCTGCAGCTGTTTCCCTCGCAGTACATCCACATCGGCGGCGACGAAGCGGTCAAGGACCAGTGGGAGCGGTCGCCGGCGGTGCGCGCGCAGATGCGCAAGCTCGGGGTCAAGGACGCGCACGCGATGCAGGGCTGGTTCAACCAGCAGCTGTCCGATTACCTGAGCAAGCACGAGCGGCGCCTGATCGGCTGGGACGAGATCCTGGAAGGCGGCCTGCCGGCCAGCGCGTCGGTGATGTCCTGGCGCGGCGTCGACGGTGCGGTGGCCGCGGCCAAGCAGGGCCACGACGTGGTGCTGGCGCCCGCCGGCTGGCTGTACCTGGACAACCTGCAGAGCGCGCGCAACGACGAGCCCAACGGCCGGCTGGCGGTACTGCCGCTGCAGAAGGTCTACGAGTTCGATCCGGTCCCGGCCGCGCTCAGCGCCGAGGAAGCCAAGCACGTGCTCGGCGCGCAGGCCGCGCTGTGGGCCGAATACATTCCCTCGGCCTGGCATATCGACCATGCGCTGTTCCCGCGCCTGAGCGCGCTGGCCGAAGCGGCGTGGTCGCCGATGGATGTGCGCGGCTGGGACGGCTTCCTGCAACGCCTGCCGGCGCAGCTCACCCGCTACCGCACCCTGGGCATCGACTACGGCGACGGCGCGTTCGCGCCGGACATCGCCATCCAGGGCGGCGACAACGCGGCGCTGGACAGCGGCAAGGCCAGCATCGCGCTCGGCAACCAGGCCAGGTTCGGCAGCTTCCGCTACACCATCGACGGCAGCGAACCCAAGGCCGACTCGCCGCGCTACGCCAAGCCGTTCGACGTGACCCTGCCGGTCACCGTGCGCGCGGCCACCTTCGCCGACGACGGCAGCGTGCTGGCCGCCCCGCGCACCCGCATCCTCGACCGCCCCGGCCTGCTCAGCCGCGACACCCAGGGCCTGAATTCCTGTGCCGACGGTAGCCTGGGCCTGCGCGTGCCGCTGTTGCCGGACCTGCCCGGCAAGGACACCCCGGTGTTCAACATCGACCTGTTCAGCGGCTGCTGGCGCTACGCCGACGCGCGCCTGGACGGCATCGCCCGCATCCGCATCGATGCGGCGCGGCTGGCGCGCAACTACGGGCTGGCGCACGAGCAGGCCAAGGTCAAGCAGTACCCGGCCAAGACCGCGCATGGCGAACTGGAAGTGCGCCTGGGCGACTGCAAGGGCAAGCTGCTGGCGCGGATCCCGCTGCCGGGCGGCAAGGCCCTTGGCGAGCAGTTCTCGCTGGAAGCGCCGCTGCCCAAGCAGACCGGCACGCACGACCTGTGCCTGCGCTCGACCGCCCGCATCAACGGCCCCTACTACGCCATCGGCGCTGTCCACCTGATCGAAACCACCGCGCAGGCGCCCCCCGCCGCCGCGCGTTGACCCCTGGAGACCCACGCATGACCCAGCCGCACCGCCGTCCCCGTTCCGCGCCGCGCGCGCGCTTCCCGCCCGGCTCGGGCTGCTCATGGCATTGGGCGTGCCGCTGCTGGGCCAGGCGGCGGTGCCGGCGACGCTGTCGCTGCAGCAGGGCTGGCAGGTGCGGCTGGCGCCGGGCGAGGCGCATGCCAAGGACTTCCCGAAGGCAGCGCAGTGGCTGCCTGCGCAGGTGCCCGGCACGGTGCAGACCGACCTGATCGCGGCCGGGGTGGTGCCCGATCCGTTCTATCGCGATAACGAGGCCAAGATCCAATGGGCCGGATTGAGCGACTGGCAGTACCAGACGCACGTCAAGGCCGACCCCGCGCTGCGCGCGCGCGCGCACGTGGAACTGGTGTTCGACGGCCTGGACACCTTCGCCGAGGTCTACCTCAACGGCAAGAAACTGCTCGCCGCCGACAACATGTTCCGGCAGTGGCGGGTGGACGCCAAGCCGCTGCTCAAGCGTGGCGACAACGTGCTGGAAGTGCGGCTGTACTCGCCGATCAAGAAACTCCAGCCATGGCTGGCCAAGCAGCCGTACGCGCTGCCCGGCGCCTACGACTCCGCGTTCGGCGACGAGCCCGTCGCCCGGCACAGCTCCACCTACGTGCGCAAGGCGCCGTACACCTTCGGCTGGGACTGGGGCCCGCGCATCGTCACCGCCGGCATCTGGCAGGACGTGCGCGTGGAAGCCTGGGACGCGCTGCGCGTGCAAGGCCTGCACATCGCCCAGCAACGCGTCGATGCCGACACGGCGCAACTGCTTGCGCAACTGGAGGTGCAGGCCGGCCGCAGCGGCGAAGTGCAGCTGGAGCTGGACGTGCTCGGCCCCGACGGCCAGCGCGTAGCGCAGCTGAGCCAGAAGGCGGTGCTCGATCCGGGCAGCAACACGCTGACCGTGCCGGTGCGCATCGCCAAGCCGCAGCGCTGGTTCCCGGTCGGCTACGGCAGGCAGGACCTGTACACGTTCAAGGCACGCATCCGCGACGCTGGCGGCGACAGCGACGCCACCCAGCGCGTCACCGGCCTGCGCAGCGTCGAGCTGCGCCGCGACAAGGACAAGTGGGGCAAGGGCTTCGCGATCGT
This sequence comes from Xanthomonas translucens pv. translucens DSM 18974, assembly GCF_000331775.1. The sequence continues at coordinate 9,206 of NZ_CAPJ01000527.1, read as the reverse complement.
GGTCAACGGCATCCCGGTCTTCGCCAAGGGCGCCAACCTGATCCCGTTCGACAGCTTCCCCAGCCGGGTCGATGCCGCGCGCATGCACGGCATCCTGCAAGCGGCGCGCGACGCCAACATGAACATGCTGCGCATGTGGGGCGGCGGCCACTACCAGCCGGACAGCTTCTACGAGGACGCCGACCGCCTGGGCATCATGATCTGGCAGGACTTCATGTTCGGCGGCGCGATCCCGCCCTACGACGTGGCGTTCCGCGAAAACACCCGCGCCGAGGCCGAAGGGCAGGTCAAACGCCTGGGCGACCATCCCAGCATCGTGATCTGGTGCGGCAACAACGAAGTGCAGACCGGCTGGGAAAACTGGGGCGACCGGGTCAAGTTCAAGCAGTCGATCGATCCGGAAGAACGCAGCCGCATCGAACGCGGCATGACCACGCTGTTCGGCACCGTGCTGCGCGAAGCGGTGAGCAAGTACGACAGCGACACCCCGTACTGGGCCACTTCGCCCGGCACCGATTTCGACGGCGCCGCCGACCAGCCCGACGACGGCGACATGCACTACTGGAAGGTGTGGGGCGGCCCGGCGCTGCCAGTCACCGAGTACCTCAACGTGACCCCGCGCTTCATGTCCGAGTACGGCCTGCAGTCGTTCCCGGAGATGCGCACCATCCGCGCCTTCGCCGAACCCGGCGACCTGCAGCCGGAATCGCCGGTGATGCGCGCGCACCAGAAGTTCGACAAGGGCAACGGCAATCAGCGCCTGCTGCTGTACATCCGCCGCGCATTCGGCGAGCCCAAGGACTTCGAGAGCTTCGTGTATTTGAGCCAGCTGATGCAGGCCGAGGGCATCGCCCTGGCCGCCGAGCACCTGCGCGCATCGCGGCCGCAGTCGATGGGCTCGCTGTACTGGCAGCTCAACGACGTGTGGCCGGGCGCATCCTGGTCGAGCCTGGACTATTTCGGCCGCTGGAAGGCACTGCACTACCACGCCAAGCGCTTCTATGCGCCGGAACTGATCGCCGCGCTGCGCAACGACCAGGGCCAGACCGAGGTGACGCTGGTGTCCGACCGCACCGTGCCGCTGGCCGCGCGCTGGCGCATGCGGGTGATGGACGTGTCCGGCAAGGTGCTGAGCAAGAGCGAGAAGCCGGTGACCCTGGCGCCGCTGTCCAGCCTGCGCGTGGGCAGTTTCAGCGATGCGCAGCTGCTGCGCCGCGCCGATCCCAAGCGCAGCTTTGTGGTGTTCGAGCTGCTCGACGGCGCGCGCGTGCTGTCGCGCAACCTGGTGTTCTTCGATGCGGCCAAGCATCTGCATCTGCCCAGCCCGGACATCCGCACCGAGTTGCGTGCCGATGGCGACGGTTACGCGCTGACCCTGACCAGCACCACCCTGGCGCGCGAAGTGTGGCTGGCGTTCGGCGACCTGGACGCCACGCTGTCCGACAACGCCTTCGACCTGCTGCCCGGCGAGCCGCTGACCGTGCACGTGCGCAGCAGGGCGACGCTGGAGCAGCTGCGCAGCGCCTTGCAGGTGCGCGATCTGGCAGAGACGCTGACCGGGTCGCCGCCCGAGCCGGCGGAGGCGAAGTGATGCGGATGGTAACGACACTGCACAAGCAAATCGGGGGAATCATGAGCGATTGCGCGCGACGCGATGCGGACACTGCGCGGTCGCGGCTGAAGCCGCTCCTACAGGGGATTTCGCAGGGGCTGTGTCTGCTTGGGTTGGCCGCTGCGCCGCTCGCCCGCGCCGACGACGCCGACGACCGCGCCGCCGCGCTGGTGGCGAAGATGACCCGCGAGGAAAAGGTCGCGCAGGCGATGAACGCTGCGCCGGCGATTCCGCGCCTGGGCGTGCCGGCCTACGAATGGTGGAACGAGGGCCTGCACGGCATCGCCCGCAACGGCTACGCCACCGTGTTCCCGCAGGCGATCGGCCTGGCTGCCACCTGGAACACCGCCCTGCTCGAGCAGGTCGGCACCGTGACCTCGACCGAAGCGCGGGCCAAGTTCAATCTCGCCGGCGGCCCCGGCAAGGACCACCCGCGCTACGCCGGGCTGACCATCTGGTCGCCGAACATCAACATCTTCCGCGACCCGCGCTGGGGCCGCGGCATGGAGACCTACGGCGAAGACCCGTATCTCACCGGGCAACTGGCGGTGGGCTTCATCCGCGGCCTGCAGGGCGACGACCTCACCCACCCGCGCACCATCGCCACACCCAAGCACCTGGCCGTGCACAGCGGCCCGGAACCAGGCCGACACGGCTTCGACGTGGACGTGTCGCCGCACGACCTGGAAGCCACCTATACCCCCGCGTTCCGCGCGGCCATCGTCGACGGCCGCGCCGGCGCGGTGATGTGCGCCTACAACTCCTTGCACGGCACCCCGGCCTGCGCCGCCGACTGGCTGCTCAACGGCCGCCTGCGCGGCGACTGGGGCTTCACCGGCTTCGTCGTCTCCGACTGCGACGCCGTGGACGACATGACCCAGTTCCACTATTTCCGCGCCGACAATGCCGGCTCGTCCGCCGCCGCGCTCAAGGCCGGCCACGACCTCAACTGCGGCTACGCCTACCGCGACCTGGGCAAGGCGATCGCGCGCGGCGACGCCGACGAAGCCGTGCTCGACCAGTCGCTGGTTCGGCTGTTCGCCGCGCGCTACCGGCTCGGCGAACTGCAGCCGCAGCGCAAGGACCCGTACGCGCGGCTGGGCGCCAAGGACGTGGACAGCGCCGCGCACCGCGCGCTGGCCCTGCAGGCCGCGCAGCAATCGATCGTGCTGCTGCAGAACCGCAACGCCACCCTGCCGCTGCGGCCGGGCCTGCGGCTGGCGGTGATCGGCCCCAATGCCGACGCGCTGGCCGCGCTGGAAGCCAACTACCAAGGCACCTCGGCCGCGCCGGTGACGCCGCTGCTGGGCCTGCGCGAGCGCTTCGGCGCCGCGAACCTGCGCTACGCGCAAGGCGCCCCGCTCGCCGCCGGCGTGTCCGGCATGATCCCCGAGACCGCCTTGCGCAGCGACGGCACGCCCGGCCTGCGTGGCGCGTATTTCGACAACGTCGATCTGTCCGGCACCCCGCGCACGCAACGCCAGGACCGCGTGGTCAGCTTCAACTGGGACCACGTGGCGCCGGCCAAGGGCGTGGACAAGGATCGCTACGCGGTGCGCTGGAGCGGCGAACTGCTGCCGCCGGGGCCGGGCGACTACACCCTGGCGGTGCGCGTGGCGCGCTGCTTCGATTGCGCCGGCCACGATCCGGTGCGGCTGTACATCGACGACCAACTGGTCGTCGCCGGCAACGCCGAAGACAAGCACGTGCCGGCCGGCATGCACAACGCCGACGGTCGCAACGTCGAGACCGTGCTGCACTTCGACGACACGCGCCCGCGCCGCATTCGCCTGGAACTGGAGCACCGCGGCCAGGACCAGGGCCTGCGCCTGGAATGGCTGGCGCCGGCCGCGCCGCAACTGGCCGAAGCCGAACGCGCGGTCGCGCAGGCCGATGCGGTGGTCGCCTTCGTCGGCCTGTCGCCGGATGTGGAAGGCGAGGAACTGCGCATCGACGTCCCCGGCTTCGACGGCGGCGACCGCAACGACCTCGCCCTGCCCGCCGCGCAGCAGGCGCTGCTGGAGCGCGCCAAGGCCAGCGGCAAGCCGCTCGTGGTGGTGCTGATGAGCGGCAGCGCGGTGGCGCTGAACTGGGCCAAGCAGCATGCCGACGCGATCGTCGCGGCGTGGTATCCGGGGCAGTCCGGCGGCACCGCGATCGCGCAGGTGCTGGCTGGCGACGTCAATCCCGGCGGCCGCCTGCCGGTGACCTTCTACCGTTCCACCAAGGACCTGCCCGCCTACGTCAGCTACGATATGAAGGGCCGCACCTACCGCTACTTCAAGGGCGAGCCGCTGTTCGCATTCGGCAGCGGGCTGAGCTATACCCGCTTTACCTATGCCGCGCCGCAACTGTCGGCCACGACGCTGCAGGCGGGTGCGAACCTGCAGGTGCGCACGCAGGTACGCAACAGCGGCACGCGCGCCGGCGACGAAGTGGTGCAGGTGTACCTGCAACCTCCGCAAGGCGCGCAGTCGCCGCTACGCACCCTGGTCGGCTTCCAGCGGGTGACGCTGCAGCCGGGCGAAGCGCGCGAAGTGGGTTTCGAGCTGACGCCGCGGCAGCTGAGCGATGTCGATCGCGCCGGCCAGCGCGCGGTGCAGCCCGGCGACTACCGCGTGTTCGTCGGCGGCGGCCAGCCCGGCACCGGAGCGCCCGGCGACGAGGCCGCGTTTTCGATCCAGGGCACGGTGCCCATCGCGCGGTGATCGGCACATGCGCCCTGTGTAGGAGCGGCTTCAGCCGCGACCGAGTCTTACCGGTAACGCCCGGTCGCGGCTAGCGAACCCAAGGCCGACTCGCCGCGCTACAGCAAGCCGTTCGACGTGACTCTGCCGGTCACCGTGCGCGCGGCCACCTCCGCTGCCGGGCGGCAAGGCGCTTGGGCGAGCAATTCTCGCTGCAAGCTCCGCGGCCCAAGCAGACCGGCAGGCATGACCTGTGCCTGCGCTCGACCGCACGCAGCAACGGCCCGTACTATGCCATCGGCGCCGTTCACCTGATCGAAACCACCGCGCATGCGCCCCCCGCCGCCGCGCGTTGACCCCTGGAGACCTACGCATGACCCAGCCGCACCGCAGCCGCCGTTGCCCCCCAAGCGCGCGCGTCCCTGCCCGACTCGGGCTGGCACTGGTTCTGGGGCTGCCGGCACTGGGCCAGGCCGCGGGGCCGACCGCACAGCCCCTTCAGCAGGGCTGGCAGGTGCGGCTGGCGCCGGGCGAGGCGCACGCCAAGGACTTCCCGAAGGCAGCGCAGTGGCTGCCCGCGCAGGTGCCCGGCACGGTGCAGACCGACCTGATCGCGGCCGGGGTGGTACCCGATCCGTTCTATCGCGACAACGAGGCCAATATCCAATGGGCCGGGTTGAGCGACTGGCAGTACCAGACGCACTTCAGGGCCGACCCCGCGCTGCTCGCGCGCGAGCACGTGGAACTGGTGTTCGACGGCCTGGACACCTTCGCCGAGGTCTACCTCAACGGCAAGAAACTGCTCGCCGCCGACAACATGTTCCGGCAGTGGCGGGTGGACGCCAAGCCGCTGCTCAAGCGCGGCGACAACGTATTGGAAGTCAAGTTCTTCTCGCCGATCAAGAAGATCCAGCCGTGGCTGGACAAGCAGCCCTATGCCCTGCCCGGCGGCCACAAATCGGCGTTCGGCGACGAGCCGAAGTGGCGCCACAGCTCCACCTACGTGCGCAAGGCGCCCTACAGCTTCGGCTGGGACTGGGGTCCGCGCATCGTCAATGCCGGCATCTGGCAGCAGGCGCGGCTGGAGACCTGGGACGCGTTGCGCGTGGAGGGACTGCACATCGCCCAGCGACGGGTGGACGCCGATGCCGCGCAGCTGCAAGCGCAACTCGAACTGCAGGCCAGCCGCAGCGGCCCGGTGCAAGTGACACTGGATGTGCTCGACCCGAATGGACAGAAAGTCGGCCAGTTCACCCAGGACGCGATGGTCGATCCCGGCCAACACCGCATCGATCTGGCCGTGCGTATCGCCAAGCCAAAGCGCTGGTTTCCTGCCGGTTACGGGGCGCAGGACCGCTACACCTTCGTGGCCACCGTGCGCGATGCCGACGGCGACAGCCAGCAGGTCGAGCGCGTTACCGGCCTGCGCTCGGTGACGCTGCGCCGCGAAAAGGACCGGTGGGGCAAGAGCATGGAATTCGTAGTCAACGGCATTCCAATCTTTGCCAAGGGCGCCAACCTGATCCCACTGGAGTCCTTCCCGAGCCGCGTGGACAGGGCACGTATGCGCAGCACCCTGCAGGCCGCGCGCGACGCCAACATGAACATGCTGCGCATGTGGGGCGGCGGTCATTACCAGGACGATGACTTCTACGAGATGGCCGACGCGTTGGGCATCATGATCTGGCAGGATTTCATGTTCGCCGGATCAGTGCCGCCCAACGAAGTGGAATTCCGCGACAACACCCGCCAGGAGGCGATCGATCAGGTCAAGCGGCTGCGGGACCACCCCAGCATCGTCCTATGGTGCGGCAACAACGAGGTGCAGACCGGCTGGGAGAACTGGTGGGTCGATTTCAAGAAGTCGGTCGGTCCGGAAGAACGCAGCCGCATCGAACGTGGCATGACCACCCTGTTCGGTAGCGTATTGCGCGAAGTCGTCAGTACCTATGACGGCGACGTGCCGTACTGGGCCACCTCGCCAGGCACCGATTTCGATACCGACGCCAACCAGAAAGACAACGGCGACATGCACTACTGGAAGGTCTGGGGCGACCCGGCGCTGCCGGTCACCGAGTACCTCAACGTCACCCCGCGCTTCATGTCCGAATACGGCCTGCAGTCGTTCCCGGAGATGCGCACCATCCGCGCCTTCGCCGAACCCGGCGACCTGCAGCCGGAATCGCCGGTGATGCGCGCGCACCAGAAGTACGACAACGGCAACAAGCGCCTGCTGCTGTACATCCGCCGTGCGTTCGGCGAGCCCAAGGACTTCGAGAGCTTCGTGTATTTGAGCCAGCTGATGCAGGCCGAGGGCATCGCCGTGGCTGCCGAGCACCTGCGCGCGTCGCGGCCGCAGTCGATGGGTTCGCTGTACTGGCAGCTCAACGACGTGTGGCCGGGCGTATCCTGGTCGAGCATGGACTACTTCGGCCGCTGGAAGGCGCTGCACTACCACGCCAAGCGCTTCTATGCGCCGGAACTGATCGCCGCGCTGCGCAACGACCAGGGCCAGACCGAGGTGACGCTGGTGTCCGACCGCACCGTGCCGCTGGCCGCGCGCTGGCGCATGCGGGTGATGGACGTGTCCGGCAAGGTGCTGAGCAAGAGCGAGAAGCCAGTGACCCTGGCGCCGCTGTCCAGCGTACGCGTGGGCAGTTTCAGCGATGCGCAGCTGCTGCGCCGCGCCGATCCCAAGCGCAGCTTCGCCGTGTTCGAGCTGCTCGACGGCGCGCGCGTGCTGTCGCGCAACCTGGTGTTCTTCGATGCGGCCAAGCACCTGCATCTGCCCAGCCCGGACATCCGCAGCGCACTGCGCGCCGACGGCGACGGCTATACGCTGACCCTGACCAGCACCACCCTGGCGCGCGAAGTGTGGCTGGCGTTCGGCGACCTGGACGCCACGCTGTCCGACAACGCCTTCGACCTGCTGCCCGGCGAGCCGCTGACCGTGCACGTGCGCAGCAGGGCGACGCTGGAGCAGCTGCGCAGCGCCTTGCAGGTGCGCGATCTGGCCGGCACCCTGGCCGGTGCGCCGTCCGAGCCGGCGGAGGCGAAGTGATGCGGACCAGAAAGATCAGCCAGGCTGCGCCACTGTGGGGGCCGCGGCAGCTGAGCGATGTCGATCGCGCCGGCCAGCGCGCGGTGCAGCCCGGCGACTACCGCGTGTTCGTCGGCGGCGGCCAGCCCGGCACCGGGGCGCCCGGCGACGAGGCCGCGTTTTCGATCCAGGGCACGGTGCCCATTCCGCGGTAATCGACACATGCGCCCCTGTAGGAGCGGCTTCAGCCGCGACCGAGTCTTACCGGTAACGCCCGGTCGCGGCTGAAGCCGCTCCTACAGAAAAGCAATGCGCCAACACGTATAAACCAGACCAGGAGTCCCCCATGCCTTCCCGCCGCGATGTCCTCCATCTGCTCGGTAGCGCCGCCGGCGCCGGCCTGCTCGCCAGCGCCGTGCCCGGCTTCGCCGCGTCCGGTGCATCCGCGGCAGGCTTGCCCAGCAAGCGCCCGCCGCCTGCGCAACGGCGCTTCGTCAGCGCCGCAGTGGAAAAGCACCTGCGCACGGTCAAGGCCGGCATCGGCGATCCGCGCCTGGCCTGGCTGTTCGAGAACTGCTATCCGAACACGCTCGACACCACCGTGGAAATCGGCACCCGCAACGGCAAGCCGGACACCTTCGTCATCACCGGCGACATCGAGGCGATGTGGCTGCGCGACTCCTCCGCGCAGGTGCATCCGTACATCCCGCTGGCGAAGCGCGATCCCGCACTGCGGCGCATGTTCCATGGCCTGATCCAGCGCCAGGCCGCCTGCATCCAGCTCGATCCCTACGCCAATGCGTTCCTGCCCGACGGCAAGCGCCAGCGCCTGAAATGGTCGGTGGCCGACATCACCGAGATGAAGCCCGGCGTCGGCGAGCGCAAGTGGGAAGTGGATTCGCTGTGCTATCCAATCCGGCTGGCGCACGCCTACTGGCGCGCCAGCGGCGACACCGCGCCGTTCGACGACGACTGGCGCGCGGCGATGCACGTGGTGGTCAAGACCTTCCGCGAACAACAGCGCCTGCACGACCACGGCCCCTACAGCTTCCAGCGTCCCTCGCCGCTGGCCACCGAGACCCTGGTGCTGGACGGCTACGGCCAGCCGACCAGGCCCAACGGCATGATCCACTCGATGTTCCGCCCGTCCGACGACGCCTGCCTGTATCCGCTGTTCGTGCCGGCCAACCTGTTCGCGGTGACGGCGCTGCGCCAACTGGCGACGATGAGCGAGGCGCTGCACCGCGACGCCGCCTTCGCCGGCGAATGCCGCGCGCTGGCCGACGAAGTCGAAACCGCCACGCGCACATTCGGGCAGATGCGCGACGCCGACGGCCAGCCGTTCTGGGCCTACGAAGTGGACGGCTACGGCAACCAACTGTTCATCGACGACGCCAACGCGCCGGGCCTGCTGAGCCTGGCCTCCCTGGGCTGCTGCGATCGCCGCGACCCGCTGTTCCTGCGCACCCGCCAGCTGGCGTGGAGCGAGCGCAACCCGTATTTCTTCAAGGGCCGCGCCGCCGACGGCGTCGGCGGCCCGCACACCGGGCTGCGCATGATCTGGCCGATGTCGATCATGCAATACGCACTGGCCAGCGACGACGACGCGCAGATCCGCCAATGCCTGGCCTGGCTGAAAAACACCGACGCCGGCAGCGGCTTCATGCACGAAGCCTTCGACCAGGACGACCCGGGCACATTCACCCGTGCCTGGTTCGCCTGGGCCAACGCCTTGTTCGGCGAACTGATCATCGACCTGCACCAGCGCAAGCCGCATCTGCTGCAAGCCTGGCCACCCCACTCCCCCCTGTAGGAGCGGCTTCAGCCGCGACCGGGTCTTACCGGTAACCCCAAGGTCGCGGCTGAA
>NZ_CAPJ01000528.1 GCF_000331775.1 Xanthomonas translucens pv. translucens DSM 18974 | reverse complement strand
AACACCGCGGTCACCGGCGGCATCAGGAAGAACAGGCTCGCCACCTGGGTGGCGGCGCCGCGCCGCAGCAGCAGGAACAGCAGCGCGAAGCCGCCGATCGAATTGACCAGCACCAGCCACGCCATCGCCGCGACGAAACCACCGCTGGCCTGGAAGCGGAAGCCTTCCCATGCCGCCAGCGGCAGCAGCAGCAGCGTCGCCGCCGCGTTCTGCACCGCCAGCCCCACCCGCAGGTCGAGCTGCGCGGCATGCCGCTTCTGGTACAGGGTGCCGGCGGCGATGCCGAACAGGCCCACCAGCAAGGCCAGCCAGCCGTCCCACGGGGTGGCGCCGTCGATGCGGTCGGCGGCGACCGTGGCGACGCCGGCGAAGCCCAGCGCCATGCCCAGCCACTGCGCCGCGCGCAGCCGCGCCCCGCTCCACCACGGGCTGGCCCAGGCCACCAGCAGCGGCATCGCGCCGATCACCAGTGCGGCCACGCCGGAACCGGTGCCCAGCGCGAAGGCGGCGTAGACCCCGCCGAACTGCAGGGCCAGCATCAGCCCCCCGGCCACGGCACTGCGCGCCAGTTGCGCGCGCGGCAACGCCCGCAGCCGCGCAGGACCGGCGGCGAGCGCGAAGCACAGCGCAGTCAGGCCGAAGCGCCACAGCAGCGCGGTGAACGGCGCCGCGTGCGCCACCACCTGCTTGCCGGCGATGTAGCCGGTGCACCAGACCAGCACGAAGGCCAGCCCCAGCCAGGTCGCGGCGGCGGGCGCGGTGCGCGCGGGCGGGATCGGGGGCAGGGCGGGATCGGGCATGCGCCATGATCCCGCAGCGGCGCGGCGGCGTCACCGCAGCGGCATCGCGGCAGGCCGGGGCGAGGCCGCGCGCAGCGACTTCGGCACACCGGTTGCATGAGGTTACGCAACCGCCGCGCGCTTGCGGCACCGCCATGCGGACAGCGCGTTGCCAGCTTTGCCGGCCAGGCAAAATCATTAGCAGGATCAAGACGATGCCCATTCATCTTCTCCCGGTTTGTGCAATGGCGAACAGCGGCGCTAGAATCAGTTTGGGCAGCACCTCACAGGCCACACGCGCAATGAAACAGAACAGCAGGCACCGGCTCCTTCGACCGGTGGCAACCGGGTTGCTCGGGGCATTGCTGCCCTTTGCGATGTCCTCCACCGCGCAGACGCCGGCGCCCTCGCAACCGCTGCCGCCGCCGATCTACACCGAGGCCACGCACTACACCTCGCCAACCCAGCCGCTGCCGTACCGCGCCTCGTTGCCGGACAGCAAGGTGCTGCCGTTGGCCAAGGACTTCGATGTCGCCAGCCTGGAAGCGATGGCCGAGCAGCTCACCTACGGCGAGCGCGTGCCCGGCCTGGCGGTGGCGATCGTGCACAACGGCCAGGTGATCAGCGCGCGCGGCTATGGCGTCACCGACGTCAATCACCCACAGCCGGTCAATGCGCACACCGTGTTCCGCCTGGCCTCGCTGTCCAAGGCCTTCGCCGGCACCATGGCCGGCCTGCTGGTCAACGACGGCACCCTGCGCTGGGATAGCAAGGTCACCGACTACGTACCCGGCTTCCAGCTCAGCGACCCGGTCGCCACCCGCCAATTGAACGTGGCCGACCTGCTCAGCCATCGCGTCGGCCTGACCTACAACGCCTACGACCGCGACGTCGAGTCCAACACCGACTACTACACGCTCAGCCATAAGCTCGCCTACGCCCCGCTCAAGTGCGCGCCCGGGGAGTGCTATGCCTACCAGAACGTGGCCTTCAGCCTGATCGGCGACGTGGTGTTCGCCGCCTCCGGCAGCTTCTATGAGCAGTCGGTGGAGCGCCGCATCTTCAAGCCGCTGGGCATGAACGACGCCAGCATGGGCCTGGCCGGGATCCAGGCCAGCCCGAGCTGGGCGCGCCCGCACGTGCGCAGCCGCAACGGCTGGGTGTCGCTGATGCCCAAGCCCACCTACTACCGGCTGGCCCCGGCGGCGGGCGTCAACGCCAGCATCAGCGACATGGCGCAGTGGCTGATCGCGCATACCGGGCACCGTCCGGACGTGCTGCCGGCGCCGCTGCTGGCGACCCTGCATGCGCCGCTGATCCTCACCCCCGGCGAGATGCGCTCGGGCTGGCGCCGCGAGCGGGTCAACTCGGCCAGCTACGCGCTGGGCTGGCGCATCTTCGATTATTCGGGCCACCAGGTGGTGTTCCATGCCGGTGCGGTGCAGGGCTATCGCGGTCTGGTCGCGCTGGTGCCGGAACGCGATCTGGGCGTGGCGATCCTGTGGAACGGCGAGAGCGGCCTGCCCTCCGGCCTGCTGCCGACCATCCTGGACCGCGCGATCGGCCTGCCGGCGCAGCGCTGGCTGGACGTGGACACCGACTTCGGCAGCGACAACATGATGGCCGAGCGTCCGGACCCGAAGGACAAGAAGGGCGCCTCCGCGTCCAAGTCGGCGGCGTCGCCGCGCTGACGCGGGCGGTCTGCCGATGGATGCAGCGGAAGGCGGCGCAAGCCGCCTTTCTGCTGTCTGCGCGCTGGCTTCGCGAGCCCTGCGCTTCACCGCCACAAGATCTGGTGGGCTGCGCAAACCAGCAACTGCGCCTGATGCGAGGTTGATGGAATCCAGGGGATCTGGTCGCGGCTGAAGCCGCTCCTACAGGGGGGGGCGGCATGCGGTAGCGGCTCGGCCACGTCGAAGCGCTGCTTGAAGCCATCGACCGACAAGTCACTGGCGGCTTGGCCGTCGTCTGTCAGCGATGCACCTGCGCCTCGCGCCACACGCATCGTTATGCACGCACGCTCATCCGGCGCTGCGCACCACCTTCCCCGCAAAAGGGCTGTGGTCCGGGTTGAGGAGCAGGATCAGAGCGCCGCCCGGATGCCCTCGCGCTGAAGCAGGAGAAGTCGAGCGGCGTCGGCGACCACGTCGTCTGCGGCAGCGAGGCAGACGCCTGGCGAACTCGCGCAGCATCGTCGCCTGCAGCGCAGTCAGAATTCAGTGCTGATCGGGCACGCGCCAGGCTGCGATAGAGCACGATGGCGGCAACACCGCCGGCGCGGGGACTGGCCGCGGTGCAGCCGACACGTCGCTGGCAGATGGGTGGCAGGCCCGTGGCATCTCGGCGCCATGGCACGCAGCTCGCCGCGGCGACGGCAAGCGCACGCCCATAAAAAAGCTCCCTCCCCGCTGGGCACCGGGGAGAGAGCTTAGGTACGGCTATCGGGATGGATCAGATCAGATCAGCGGCGCGGGCGTTGCCGGCAGCGCGACCGGAGCGGTCTTCTTCTTGCGGGCAACCGGCTTCTTCTTGGCGACGGCCTTCTTGGCGACAGCCTTCTTCGCGGCCGGCTTCTTGGCAGCCGACTTCTTCACGGCCTTCTTGGCGACGGCCTTCTTCGCGGTCTTCTTTACCGCCTTCTTCGCAGTGGTCTTCTTCGCGGTCTTCTTGGTGGCGGCCTTCTTGGCGGTCGCCTTCTTCGCGGTCTTCTTTACCGCCTTCTTCGCGGTGGTCTTCTTGGTGGTGGCCTTCTTGATGGCCTTCTTCACCTTGGCGACCTTCTTGGCGACTTTCTTGGCGACCTTCTTGACCGCCTTCTTTACCGAGACCTTCTTCGCTGCCGGCTTCTTGGCGGCAGTCTTCTTGACCGCTTTCTTAGCGGCCGGCTTCTTTTTCGCAGCTTTTTTCGTGGCCATGGGATGGCTCCTCGTCAGTGAACTATGGATTGAAAACGCCCAGTCAAAGCAAACCCGCGGCGATGGTCCGCCTGCAGGATCCGCCGGCGCGTAGTGCGGGCCGGGTCGGATACAGAAACACCCGTAGCGAAGCTCGATACGGGTGTCGTGCCAGGGGAGACGTTGCGTTTCTCGGAGGGAAGCGACACCTGATCCACCATCGTCAGGTTCCTGGTGGAGGTCCAAGTTGTGCTTCGCGTTCTGATGTCGATCCGATTCACTCGCTTGCGCAGCAACGTCTGCTGGGCGAAACCTAATCACGCTTTTTTTTACTGTCAACAGTTCTACGCAATTTTTTTTCAGGCGTCGCGTGCCGCGAGCGCACCGATCGCCGCGATCGGCAGCTGCTGGACCTCGACAACAGCCATCGCGAAACCTGCGGCGAAACTTCGACGCAAACAAAAACAGCGGTAATTCCCGTGCTTTTTTGCAACACGCCGACGCGACCAGCCGTTTCGCGTGCTGCCGTGCGCGGCGCCGGCGACATCCAGGCGCGCGTACGCGAGCCTGTCCGCAAGCTGAAAAAAACTTTTCGCGGCATGCGCCGTTCCGGCATCGCACAAGAGCAAATGCGCAAAACTGCGCAAACTTTTTCGCGCTGTTCGGCGCTTGCGAGCGTGCACGCGCGCCGCCGCGCACTGCATCGCGGCGGCGGCGACGATGCCGTTGTCGCGTCTGCATGACTGCGCATGCTCCTCACCAACACATCACGCACATGCGAGCGGACGCGTCGCGTTTGCTCTGGCCGACGCGTCGGCTGCCGAGTGCATGTTCGCCACGAGCGCCCCCACAGCACCGCGCATGCGCGCCACGGCGAACACACCCGACCGAGAACGCACGCGACGCCGCTGGCCGCCGCTGGCCGCGGCGCAGCGAACGCGGCTGCGATCGGCAGACGCTTCGCCAGCGGCACCCGACTGCGATGCACATCACCGTCACTGCCAGAAAACCGGCGCGACCTTCGCCGCGTCCCGGCGCCGCTGCAGCGGCGTCGCCTTCCAGCACCTGGCGACCACATCGTGCGCATCGATGCTTGCGGCGCGGCCGGCATCCGCCGCCTGGCGTGTCGCATCCGTCACCTGCATCGCGCCCGCGCGCCGCTACGCCGGCCACTCAGCCACTCAGCCGCGCCGAGCGCCTGATCGCCTGATCGGCAAACCTGCGGACTGTCGAACGCGCGCGCCGCTTCCTGTTGAAGCGTTCGTTTGTGCCGCGCAAACGCAAACCGGCCGCACAAGGCGGCCGGTTCGGCTGTCGCGATGAAGCGCTTCGGCTCAGTGGCCGTCTTCCTCGAGCAGCTCGGCGTAGTCGTCCGGGGTCAGCAGTTCGTTCAACTGCTCCGGGTCGGCGATCTCCAGCACGAAGATCCAGCCTTCGCCGTAGGCGTCCTCGTTGATCGTCTCCGGCTTGTCGCTGAGCGCGGCATTGACCTCGACCACCTTGCCGGTGAGCGGGCTGTACACGTCCGAGGCGGCCTTCACCGACTCGACCACGGCCACGCCGTTGCCGGCCACGACCTCGTCGCCGACGTTGGGCAGCTCGACGTAGACCAGATCGCCGAGCAGGCCCTGGGCGTGCTCGGAGATGCCGACGGTGACGCGCCCGTTGCCTTCGACGCGCGCCCATTCATGGGACTTGAGGAATTTGAGGTCGCCAGGGATCTCGCTCATGGGGCTGCTCCGGAAAAGACGGTGTCGGGGATGGAGGGATAGTGTAGCGAACCGGATGCTCCACAACGCAGCGGCCGCGCACCGGTTGCGCGAACGCCGCGGCAGCCGCAGCTCAGCCGAGCACGCCGGGCTGGACCTGGCCTTCGCGCACGAACGGGAACTTGACCACGCGCACCGGCACTTCCTTGCCGCGGATGTCCACCCGCACCTGCCCCGGTTCGCCGGCCGGCACGCGCGCAAACGCGATCGCCTTGCCCAGCGTCGGCGAGAACGTGCCGGACAGGATCTCGCCGTCGCCCTGCGCAGTGAGCACCTTCTGGCCGTGGCGCAGCACGCCCTTGTCATCCATCACCAGGCCGATCATCTGCCGCGGCGCACCATTGGCCTTCTGCGCTTCGAGCACCTCGCGGCCGATGAACACGCGGCCCTCGTCCAGCGTCACGGTCCAGGCCAGCGCGGCTTCGTACGGCGACACGCTATCGTCCATGTCCTGCCCGTACAGGTTCATGCCGGCCTCCAGGCGCAGCGTATCGCGCGCGCCCAGCCCGGCCGGCGTGACCCCGGCTTCCAGCAGCGCGTTCCAGAACGCCACCGCCTGCGCCTGCGGCAGCACGATCTCGAAGCCGTCCTCGCCGGTGTAGCCGGTGCGCGCGACGAACAGCGCCACGCCGTCGGCCGAGGTGGCTTCGAACGCGGCGAAGCGGCCCAGCTTCTGCACCGGGGCGCGATCGTCCTCGCGCAGCAGGCCGATCACCTTGGCGCGCGCATTCGGCCCCTGCACCGCGATCATCGCCAAGTCCTCGCGCTCGCGCACGTCCACGCCGAACGCCTGCGCCTGCGCGCCGATCCAGGCCAGGTCCTTGCTGCGCGTGGCGGCGTTGACCACCAGGCGGAAGAAGGTGTCGGACAGGTAGTAGACGATCAGGTCGTCGATCACCCCGCCCTGCGGGTTGAGCATGCAGGTGTACAGCGCCTTGCCCGGCAGCTTCAGCTTGTCCACCGAGTTGGCCAGCAGATGGCGCAGGAACGCGCGCACCTGCGCGCCGTGCAGATCGACCACGGTCATGTGACTGACGTCGAACATGCCGGCGTCGCGGCGCACCTGGTGATGCTCGTCGATCTGCGAACCGTAGTGGATCGGCATGTCCCAGCCGCCGAAGTCGACCATCTTGGCGCCGAGGGCGCGATGGCTGTCGTTGAGGATGGTCTTCTGGGTCATGGCGCGGGTCCGTGGCGAAAGTCGCCCATTATCGCCGGCTGCGCGAGGGATAAGGAATGGGACTTTCGGGACTCGGGACGGCAGGATCATGTCCCGGGGTAAATCGATGTCAAACGATTTGATGCAAAAAGGGCCACTTTTTTTTAAAAAAGCGGCTTTTTTTGCAGCTCCGGCGCAGCCGCTTTTTCTGTAGGAGGGGCTTCAGCCCCGACGCCTTACCGGTAACGCGTCGGGGCTGAAGCCCCTCCTACAGAAAAGCAGAAATGCGCCGAACTTGCGAAAATCCCGAGTCCCGAGTCCCGAGTCCCGAGTCCCGAGTCCCGAGTCCCGAATCCCGAGTCCCGAATCCCGAATCCCGAATCCCGAATCCCGAATGCCGGCCCTACTCCGCCTGCACCAACAACGTCATCCCATCCACCCCGACGATGCGCACCGTGCTGCCGGCGGGCAGATCGGGACCGCCGACCACCCAGAACGCGTCGTCGACCTTGGCGCGGCCGCGGCCGGCCTGGATCGGCTGGTCCAGCATCACCACCCGGCCGATCAACTGCTCGGCACGGCGGTTGAGCAGCGGCCGGTCGCTGACCCGGTCGCGGCCGCGGAACCAGGTGCGGTACACCTGGATCGAGACGAAGCTGAGCACCACGAACGCACCGATCTGCAGCAGCAGCGCAATGTCCGGCAGCACCAGCACGGCGACGAACACCGCCGCGGCGGCGAAGCCCATCCACAGCATGAATGCGCCCGGCGCCAGCGCCTCGGCCGCGAACAGCAGCAAGGTCAGCGCGCCCCATGCCACCACCTCGGCGCGCATGCTTCAGACTCCGCTGCGCGGCGGCATGCCGCGCGGCACCGCCGGCGGCGCGGACTGCTGCTTGCTCAGCGCCTCGCGCGCCAGTTCGCCGATGCCGGCGATCGAGCCGATGATGCCGCTGGACTCCATCGGCATCAGCACGAACTTCTGGTTCGGCGCGGTGGCCAGTTCCTTGAACGCCTCCACGTATTTCTGCGCGATGAAGTAGTTGATCGCCTGCACGTCGCCCTCGGCGATCGCCTTGGACACCATCGTGGTGGCGCGCGCTTCGGCCTCGGCCAGGCGCTCGCGCGCTTCGGCGTCGCGAAACGCGGCTTCCTTGCGGCCTTCGGCCTCCAGCACCGCGGCCTGCTTCTCGCCCTCGGCACGCAGGATCTCCGACTGCCGCGAGCCCTCCGCCTCCAGGATCTGCGCGCGCTTCTCGCGTTCGGCCTTCATCTGCCGCGCCATCGAATCGATCAGGTCGCGCGGCGGCTGGATGTCGCGGATCTCGATACGGGTGACCTTGATACCCCACGGATTGGTCGCATGGTCGACCACGTTGAGCAGTTGCGCGTTGATCGTCTCGCGCTGGCTCAGCGATTCGTCCAGGTCCATCGAGCCGATCACGGTACGGATGTTGGTCTGCACCAGCGCGATCGTGGCGATCTCCAGGTTCGACACTTCATAGGCGGCCTTGGCCGCGTCCAGCACCTGGAAGAACACCACCCCGTCCACCCGCACCACCGCGTTGTCCTTGGTGATCACGTCCTGGCTGGGCACGTCCAGCACCTGCTCCATCATGTTGACCTTGCGGCCGAGGCCGTAGACCACCGGAATCAGGAAGTGCAGGCCGGGCGACAGGGTATGGGTATAGCGGCCGAAGCGCTCCACCGTCCACTGGAACCCCTGCGGCACCACGCGCACGGTCTTGAACAGCACGATCACGCCCGCGACCAGGATCACCAGGGCGAGGAAATAAGTGGATGGCATCAGGTTGCTCCATTAACCAGGGGATGAATACGCCGCGAGTATAGCGAGCGCCGGCAGGCCGACCGCGCTACCCGCGGATGCGCCCGGGCAGCATGCGCCGGCAAACGCGTACAGCGGATGCCGGCGCTCGCTCAGGTAGCACGGATAGAACGCATGGAACCTGACGAAGCGACGCATGCGATGGCCCTCCCAGGCAGCGCAGGCGTACAGCATACGCCGCTGCGCGGACGGCTACATTAAAAGGGACGGATGCGGCAACGCAGCGTCGGCGCGTGGGCCAGCTCTGCAAGCAACGAGCGCTTCTGCGCAGCGCTCGATCGCGCCACTCAGGCCTGCCGTGGCGCGAACATGATCACCGCCATGCCCAACAGGCACAGGCCGGCGCCGAGCAGGTCCCAGCGCGTGGGCCGGATCGACTGCACTGCCCACAGCCACAGCAACGCCACCGCGATGTACACACCGCCGTACGCGGCATAGACGCGGCCGCTGGCCTCCGGGTGCAGGCTCAGCAGCCACACGAACGCAGCCAGGCTGGCCGCCGCCGGCAGCAACAGCCACGCGCTGCCGTGCGCGCGCAGCCACAGGTACGGCAGGTAGCAGCCGACGATCTCGGCCAGCGCGGTCAGCGCGAACAACAGCAGCGTCTTCACTCCTGCGCCGCGTCGCGCTCCTGGCGCTTGGCACGCTGCCAGTACGCTTCCTGCTGCTGTAGCGACAAGCCGTCCAGCGCGCCGCCATCGTGCTGCGCCAGCTGCTCCATCGCGCGGAAACGGCGTTCGAATTTCTGGTTGGCATGACGCAGCGCAGCACCGACATCGACCTGGGCGTGGCGCGCGAGATTGGCGCAGACGAACAATAGGTCGCCGATCTCGTCCTGCAGCCGCGCCTGGTTGTCCTGCACTGCGCCGCGGGCGAATTCCGCGCGCACTTCCTCCAGCTCTTCCTGCAACTTGTCCAGCACCGGTTCCGGCTGCGGCCAGTCGAAGCCGACCCGCGCCGCACGCGCCTGCAGCTTCACCGCGCGCTGCCATTCCGGCAGGCCGCGCGCGATCCCGGCCAGCGCAGAATCGTCGGTCTTGCCGGCCGTGGCGCGCTCGTTGCGCTTGATCTGTTCCCAGTTCAGCGTCTGCTGCTCGGCGTCGGCGACCTGGCTGTCGCCGAACACGTGCGGATGCCGGCGCACCATCTTGTCGCAGATCGCGGCGACCACATCGTCGAAACCGAAGGCGCCCTGCTCGCGCGCCATCTGCGCATGGAACACCACCTGCAGCAGCAGGTCGCCGAGTTCGTCCTTCAGTTCGCCCAGGTCGTTGCGGTCGATCGCGTCGGCCACCTCGTACGCCTCTTCGATCGTGTACGCGGCGATGCTGGCGAAATCCTGCTCCAGGTCCCAGGGGCAACCGTGCTCGCGATCGCGCAGGCGCGCCATGATCTCGAGCAGGGCGGGAAGGTCGTAGCGGGCTGCGGTCACGTGCGGGTTCCGATGCGACGGCAACGGCGCCGCCTGTCGGTTAGTTTGGCAGAGCGGCGCGCACGATGAGCGCTCGGCGGTGTGGCGAGCGGCGATGCGGCGCATGCAAACGGCCTGCGGCGCATGGCCGCAACGCCGTCATCGCGCCTGCCAACTGAGGGCGCGCATCGCGGCGGGGTCAGCCGCGACGCCGCCTTGCAGGCCACCGCCGCTGCCGGCGGCAGCGTCCGCTCAGCCCAGCCAGCTGCGCCAAGGCAGCGCCGGATCGCCCAGCGCGATGAAATCGCCGTTGAGCAGCGATGCGCGGCGGTTGTAGCGGAACGGCTTGCCGGTCGCGGCGGCGAGCAGCGTGCCGCCCGCGGCCTGCAGCACGCACTGGCCGGCCGCGGTGTCCCATTCGGAGGTCGGGCCGAAGCGCGGGTACACGTCCAGCTCGCCATCGGCGATGCGGCAGAACTTCAGCGACGAGCCCTGCGCGATCACCTCGGTCTCGCCCATGCGCAGCAGCAGCGCGTCGGTGCGCGGATCGCGGTGCGAGCGGCTGGCCGCCACCCGCAGCGGCGCACTGGCCGGCCGCCGCGTGTTCAGCGCGGTATCGCGGAAGCCGTCGCGGCGGTACGCCTGCTCGCCGCGTACCGCGTGCCAGACGCGGCCATCGACCGGCGCCTGGACCACGCCGAACACCGGCGCGCCCTGGTGGATCAGCGCGATGTTGACGCTGAACTCGCCATTGCGCTTGACGAACTCGCGGGTGCCGTCGAGCGGGTCCACCAGCCAGTAGCCGGTCCAGTGCTCGCGCACGTCCCACGGGATCTGCGCCGACTCCTCGGACAGCACCGGCAGGTCGGGGGTCAGCCGTTCCAGGCCTTCGACGATGATCCGGTGCGCGGCCAGGTCGGCCTGGGTCAGCGGACTGGCGTCGGCCTTGTGCTCGACGTCGAAGCGGGTGGCGTAGACCGCCATGATCGCAGCGGCGGCATCGATGGCGATGGCGATGACGGTTTCACGCAGGTCGGCGGTGATGCGGATCATCCGGCACGACCCAGCCACTCGCGGGCGATGAACAGCGCCGCCAGCGAACGCCCTTCGGAAAAGTCCTCACGCAACATCAGTTGATCCAATTCAGCCAGTTTCCAGGGCACCACTTCAAGTTCCTCCGGCTCGTCGCCGGCCAGTTTTTCGGGATACAGGTCTTGCGCCAGCACCAGCCACGACTGGTGGCTCATATAGGTCGGTGCCAGGGTCATCGCGCGCAGCACCTGCAGCTGCCGCGCGCCATAGCCGGCCTCTTCCTTGAGTTCGCGGTCGGCCGCCTGCAGCGGCGTCTCGCCCGCGTCGATCCGGCCCTTGACCAGGCCCAACTCGTAGCGGTGCACGCCGGCGGCGTACTCGCGCACCAGCAGCACGGTCTGCGCGTCCAGCATCGGCACCACCACCACCGCGCCGTGGCCGGGGGATGTGAGCCGGTGGAATACGCGCCGTTCGCCGTTGCTGAACTCCAGGTCCAGCTCCTCGACCTTGCGCTCCATCGCGGACTCGCCGCGCTCGCGCAAGGCATGGATGATCGGCAACGGACGGCTCACGCCGGCAGCCCGCGGCGCGTTGCAGCGTCGGCCGATAGAATGCACGGAGCGAAGAACCTGTTCATGAGCGCGAAATGCTAACAGACCTGACTGCATCACAGACTGCCGCTGCATGGCGGCAACGCGACCTGGCCGTGCTGTGGCACCCCTGCACGCAGATGCGCGAGCATCCGCACACCCTGCCGCTGCTGCCGATCGCCCGCGGCGAAGGCGCCTGGCTGATCGATCACGAAGGCAACCGCTACCTGGATGCGGTGAGCAGCTGGTGGACCAATCTGTTCGGCCACAGCGAACCACGCATCGCCGCGGCCATCGCCGCACAGGCCACCCAGCTGGAACAGGTGATGCTGGCCGGCTTCAGCCATGTGCCGGCGGTGGAACTGGCCGAGCAGCTGCTGGCGCTGGCGCCGCGCCAGGACGGGCGCGCGCCGCTGGCCAAGGTGTTCTACGCCGACAACGGCTCGGCCGGGGTCGAAGTGGCGCTGAAGATGGCGTTCCACTATTTCCACAACCGCGGCGAGACCCGCCGCACCCGCTTCGTCGCGCTGGAGAACGGCTACCACGGCGAAACCATCGGCGCGCTGGCTGTCGGCGACATTCCGCTGTACCGGCGGGTGTACGCGCCGCTGCTGTGCGAAGCGCTGTTCGCGCCCTCGCCCGACGCCTACCTGGCCGCGCCGGGACAGAGCGCGCGGCAGCGTGCCGATGCTGCCGCCGATGCGCTGGCCGACCTGTTCGACCGCCATCCCGGCGAGATCTGCGCGGTGATCCTGGAGCCGCGCCTGCAGTGTGCCGGCGGCATGCGCATGCACGACCCGGCCTACCTGCGCCGCGCGCGCGAACTGTGCGACGCCAACGGCGCGTTCCTGATCGCCGACGAGATCGCCACCGGCTTCGGCCGCACCGGCACCCTGTTCGCCTGCGAGCAGGCCGGGGTGATGCCGGACCTGTTGTGCCTGTCCAAGGGCCTGACCGGCGGTTTCCTGCCGCTGTCGGCGGTGCTGGCCACGCAACACCTGTACGACGCCTTCCTCGACGACAGCCGCGAGCGCGCCTTCCTGCACTCGCACAGCTATACCGGCAATCCGCTGGCCTGCGCCGCGGCGCTGGCCTGCCTGCGCATCTTCCAGCAGGACGACGTGATCGCGCGCAACCGCAGCACCGCCGAAACCCTGCGCGCGCTGTCGGCGCCGTTCAACGACCATCCGCACGTGGCCGACGTGCGCCAGGCCGGGATGGTGGTGGCGTTCGAACTGACCCGCAATGGCGACAAGCGCACCCCGTTCGCGGCAGGCGCACGGGTCGGCCTGTGTGCGTATCGCGCCGCCCTGCAGCGCGGCGTGGTGCTGCGCCCGCTGGGCGATGTGCTGTACTGGATGCCGCCGTACTGCGTGGACGATGCGCAACTGGCGCTGCTCGCCGAGACCACCCTGGCCGCGATCGACGAGGCCGTGGCATGCGCCTGACCCGCTGCCATGTCGCGCTGCCGCTGCGCGAAGGCGAGGACCTGGTGTTGCCCGAGGACGTGTCCGGGCATCTGCTGCGCGTGCTGCGGCTGCGTGAGGGCGACCGCTGCGTGCTGTTCAACGGCGACGGCTACGATTACGACGCCGAACTGCTGCAGGTCGGCAAGCGCGGCGCCAGCGCGCGGATCGGCGCGGCGCAGCCCGCGCACAACGAATCGCCGCTGGCGATCACCTTGCTGCAGGGTGTGGCGCGTGGCGAGAAGATGGACCTGATCCTGCAGAAGGCGACCGAACTGGGCGTGGCCGCGATCGTGCCGGTCTGGGCCGAGCGCACCGAGGTGAAGCTGGATGCGGCGCGCACGGACAAGCGCGTGGCGCACTGGCGCAGCG
>NZ_CAPJ01000529.1 GCF_000331775.1 Xanthomonas translucens pv. translucens DSM 18974 | reverse complement strand
GCAGCCGCAGCCAGCGGTGGCGGAACTGCCGCTGGCACAGCTGCGCGTGGTCGGCCAGCTCCCGCGCCAGCAGGCCTGGGCCGACAACCGCGTGGACGGGCCGGTGCAGGTGCAACTGCGCTCCCGCCGCGCCGACAACCTCACCGCGGTTCCTGCACTGCCGCTGCGCGCGCTGCTGCCCGCCCGCGGCAGCGCGCTGCTGTCGCGGCTGTATCCCGGCGACCCGCGCCACCCCAGCCCATTCGAGCTGATCCTGGAGGCCGTGCCCGGCGACCCGGGCGCCAAGCCGCAGGACGCGCTGTACCGGCTGCCGTTCGACGTCGCCCCGGTGCGCGTGGACCAGGGCGTGGGCGGCCGTTTCAGCCACCACGACGCGCAGAACTATTACGCGCTGGATTTCGCCCTGGCCGAAGGCACCCCGGTGCTGGCCGCGCGCGCCGGCACGGTGATGCAGGTGCAAGCGGGTTTCGCCGCGGCCGGGCTGGACCGCGAACGCTTCGGCGGCCGCGCCAACTTCGTGCGCATCCTGCATGCCGACGGCAGCATGGCGCTGTACGCGCACCTGGCGCCGCAGGGCATGGCGGTGCGTGCGGGCCAGCGCGTCGCCGCCGGACAACGCCTGGCGCTGTCCGGCAACACAGGCCTGAGCAGCGCGCCACACCTGCACTTCGCGGTGCAGGTCAACCGCGGCATGCGCCTGGACGCGATCCCGTTCCGCATGGCCGGCGCGCTGGGCGAACTCAGGCTGCCGCGCAGCGAGGACGCCACGGACGCCACGCAACCCGTGCCCGGCGGCGCGGCGCTATAATCGCGCTCTTCCCTGTCGCCGTGATCGCCCAGTGGGCGCCGTTGCCATGTCCGATGTTGCCCAGGAAGCTGCGCGCCGCCGCACCTTCGCCATCATTTCCCACCCCGACGCCGGCAAGACCACGCTGACCGAAAAGCTGCTGCTGTTCGGCGGCGCGATCCAGATGGCCGGCTCGGTCAAGGGCCGCAAGGCCGCGCGCCACGCGACCTCCGACTGGATGGCGCTGGAAAAGGAGCGCGGCATCTCGGTGACCTCGTCGGTGATGCAGTTCCCGTACGAAGGCAAGATCATCAACCTGCTCGACACCCCCGGCCACGCCGACTTCGGCGAGGACACCTACCGCGTGCTCACCGCGGTGGATTCGGCGCTGATGGTGATCGACGTGGCCAAGGGCGTGGAAGAACGCACCATCAAGCTGATGGAAGTGTGCCGGCTGCGCGACACGCCGATCATGACCTTCATCAACAAGCTCGACCGCGAGGGCAAGGACCCGATCGACCTGCTGGACGAAGTGGAGACCGTGCTCGGCATCCAGTGCGCGCCGGTGACCTGGCCGATCGGCATGGGCCAGCGCCTGAAGGGCGTGGTGCACCTGATCAGCGGCGAAGTGCACCTGTACGAACAGGGCCGCAACTTCACCCGCCAGGACTCGACCATCTTCCCGTCGCTGGACGCGCCCGGCCTGGCCGAACGCATCGGCGCTCAGATGCTGGCCGAACTGCGCGAGGAACTGGAGCTGGTGCAGGGCGCCAGCCATCCGTTCGACCTTGCCGCTTACCGCGCCGGCAAGCAGACCCCGGTGTTCTTCGGCTCCGGCGTCAACAACTTCGGCGTGCAGCCGCTGCTGGACTTCTTCGCCGAACACGCGCCGCAGCCGCAGCCGCACGCCACCACCGGCCGCGAGGTACAGGCGACCGAAGAGAAACTGACCGGCTTCGTGTTCAAGATCCAGGCCAACATGGACCCGCAGCACCGCGACCGGGTCGCGTTCATGCGCATCTGCTCGGGCCGCTTCAGCGCCGGCATGAAGACCCTGCACGTGCGCACCGGCAAGGACACCAAACTGGCCAACGCGCTGACCTTCATGGCCAGCGACCGCGAGATCGCCGCCGAGGCCTACCCCGGCGACGTCATCGGCATCCACAACCACGGCACCATCTCCATCGGCGACACCTTCACCGAGGGCGAGGCGCTCGCGTTCACCGGCATCCCCAACTTCGCCCCGGAACTGTTCCGCCGCGCGCGGCTGCGCGACCCGCTCAAGCTCAAGCAGTTGCAGAAGGGCCTGGCGCAGCTGTCCGAGGAAGGCGCCACCCAATTCTTCCGCCCGCTGATGAGCAACGACCTGATCCTGGGCGCGGTCGGCGTGCTGCAGTTCGAAGTGGTCGCCTACCGGCTCAAGGACGAATACGGCGTGGACGCCAGCTTCGAGCCGGTCGGCGTGGTCACCGCGCGCTGGGTGCATTGCGACAATCCGAAAAAGCTGGAGGAATTCCGCGAGAAGAACGCGATGAACCTCGGCATCGACGGCGCCGGCGAACTGGTCTATCTGGCGCCGACCCGGGTCAACCTGCAGCTGGCGCAGGAACGCGCGCCGGACGTGCGCTTCGCCGCGACCCGCGAGCACGCGCACAGCGTCGCGCTGGACTGAGGCGCCGGTCTGCAGCGGCCAGCGCGCGGGCATGAACCGCGCGCCACGTGCTGCGCCGCAACGGATGCGAATCGCTCGCAGTTGAGGTACCTTTTCGCGCCATGGAAGCAGACCCACGGCCCTCGCTCATGAATGCCGACGCGCCGCCTTCTACGGACTGGCGCGACGAACTGGCCAGCGCGCTGACCCACGGCCTGGGCGCAGTCGCCGCACTGGCGGGCAGCTCGGTCCTCATCACCCTCGCCGCGATCTACGGCGACGGCTGGCAACTGGCCGGTGCCATCGTGTTCGGGGTCGCCTTGCTGCTGCTGTACACCGCCTCCACGCTGTACCACGCCATCCCGCATCCAGGCGCCAAGGCGCGGCTGCAGGTGCTGGACCACTGTGCGATCTACGTGCTGATCGCCGGCACCTACACCCCGTTCACCCTGATCAGCCTGCGCGGCCCCTGGGGCTGGGGCCTGTTCGCGGCGATCTGGAGCATCGCCCTGGCCGGAGTGGTGTTCAAGCTGTTCTGCACCGGCCGCTTCCGGCTGCTGTCCACCATCCTCTACCTGGCCATGGGCTGGCTGATCGTGGTCGCGATAGAGCCGCTACTGCACTCGGTCGATATGCGCACCCTGTGCTGGCTGCTGGCCGGCGGCCTGTTCTACACGCTGGGCACCTACTTCTATCAACGCGACACGGTGCGCTACTTCCATGCGATCTGGCACCTGTTCGTACTTGCCGGCAGCGTCTGCCATTTCGTTGCGGTGACCGCGCAAGTGCTTTAGCGCGCCTGGCATGACGCGCGGCTTTCGCGCCCCGTGCACGCGCACCGCCTACTATGGCCGGATGGATCGCGAACCCACTTCTACACAACGTGGCCGACGCCGCTCCTGGGCCTGGCGCCGCAACGATGGCCGCCTGCGGCGTTGGCCGTTCGTGCTCGGCGCGCTGATACTGGTTCTGTTGATCGTCATCCTGGTGTTCGACTGGAACTGGTTCAAGGGTCCGGTCGAACGTGCCGTGCAGGCCAGGACCGGCCGCGCATTCCACATCGACGGCAACCTCGACGTCGACCTCGGCAGCACCGTCACCCTCCGCGGCGATCGTCTGCGCTTGGCCAACGCGGACTGGTCGAAACAGCCGCAAATGGCCAGCGCGCAGCGTGCCGAGATCGACCTCGCGTTGTGGCCGCTGCTGCGCGGCAAGCTGCGCATTCCCGAGATCCGCCTGACCCAGCCGAACCTGCTGCTCGAAACCGGGCCGAACGGGCAACCCGGCAACTGGAACTTCGGCAGCAGCGATGGCGGCACCCAGGTGGTCCTGGGCCGCATGCTGGTGCAACAGGGACGGCTGCGCTTCCAGGACGTGCCCGGCCGCACCGATATCGACGTCAGCGTCGACAGCCTGACCTCGCAGCGACGCCGCGGCGACGCAGCGCCGCCGATCGCGGTCGCCGGCGATGGCCGCTGGCGCGGCAACCCGTTCACGCTCAAGGGCAGCACCGCTTCGCCGCTGGAACTGAGCGAAAGCGACCACCCGTTCAAGATCGACCTGCGCGGCAGCGCCGGCAGCACCCGCGCGCACATGCGCGGCACCCTGACCAATCCGTTCCAGCTGCGCGTGTTCGACCTGCAGCTGAGCCTGGCCGGCACCGACATGCAACACCTGTATCCGCTGCTCGGCATCGCCATGCCCTCCACCCCGCCCTATCAACTGGACGGCCGGCTCAAGCGCAATGGCGAAATCTGGCGCTACGAGGACTTCAACGGCCGCGCCGGCGACAGCGACCTGGCCGGCACCGTGCAGATCGACAGCGCCGGACAGCGCCCGTTCCTGCGCGCCGACCTGCGCTCGCGGCGCCTGGACTTCGACGACCTGGGCGGCTTCGTCGGCGCACCGCCGCGCACCGGCGCCGGCGAGACCGCCAACGACGAACAGAAAGCGCAGGCGGCCAAGCTCGCGGCCAGCGCCAAGCTGCTGCCGTCCACCCCGTACGACCTCGGCAAGCTGCGCGCGATGGACGCCGACGTGCGCTGGAAGGCGCAGCGGATCAACGCGCAGACACTGCCGCTGGACGCCATGGACGCGCACCTGAAGCTCAACGACGGCGTCCTGCTGCTGCAGCCGCTCGACTTCGGCGTAGCCGGCGGCAACATCCGCTCGGACATCCGCATGGATGCGCGCAAATCGACCATCGCCACCCGCGCGCAGATCTCGGTGCGCGGCATGCAGCTGGGCAAGCTGTTCCCGGACGGGCAACTGGCCAAGGAAGCCTCCGGCGCGATCGGCGGCGAGATCGCACTGGCCGGCACCGGCAACTCGATCGCGCAGATGCTCGGCAGCGCCGACGGCAGCGTCGCCGTCGGCATGGGCAAGGGCCACGTCAGCAACCTGGTCATGGAACTGGCCGGGCTGGACATTGCCGAATCGCTGAAGTTCCTCGTCACCAAGGACCGGCAGATTCCGGTGCGCTGCGCGTTCGGCGATTTCGCGGTCAGGGACGGGGTGATGGACGCGCGCGCCCTAGCCTTCGACACCACCGACACGTTGCTCGTCGGCAGCGGCAACATCGACCTGGGCGACGAAACACTGGACCTGCTGCTGAAGGCGCGCCCGAAGGACCACAGCATTTTGTCGTTGCGCTCGCCGTTGCGCGTCGCCGGCACCTTCAAGGACCCGACCTTCCGCCCCGACTTCAAGGCCCTGGGCATGCGCGGCGCCGTCGCCCTGGCGCTGGGCGCCATCGCCCCGCCGGCGGCCCTGCTGGCGACCTTCGAGACGGGGCCAGGCAAGGACGTCGATTGCGTCGGTCACCGCTCTAAGTAGCCGGGACTCGGAACTCGGAAAATCAAAAGCTCATATTGCGCTCTTGCTTTTCCGAGTCCCGGGTCCCGAGTCCCGTCAACTACTGATATAGCGCTGCAACTGATCCAGTTCCCGCTGCTGCTCCTCGATCACCGCCTTGACCAGGTCGCCGATCGAGATCACTCCGACCACCGCGCCGGCCTGCACCACCGGCAGATGGCGGATCCGTTGGCCGGTCATCAGCTCCATGCATTGCTGCACGCTCTGCGACGGGTCCACCGTGTATACCTTCGCGCTCATGATGTCGCGCACCGGCGTGGTCGCCGAAGAGCGGTCCTGCAGTACCACCTTGCGCGCGTAATCGCGCTCGGACAGGATCCCGGCCAGGCGCCCGTCGTGCATCACCAGGACCGCGCCGATGCCCTTGTCGGCCATCAGCCGCAGCGCATCGACCACCGCCGCATCCGGCGCCACCGCATGGATCTCACCGCCCTTGTCGCCCAACAACTGTCGTACCGTACGCATCGCTGCCTCCCGGTTCGCTGGATCGCACGGCCGAGCATACTCCTCCGCCCGGCGCACGCCAGGTATCGACCAGATACAGCGGCCGCTGCTTGGATTCCTCGTACAACCGGCCCAGGTATTCGCCGATCAGGCCAAGCGCGATCAGCTGCGTGCCGCCCAGGAACAGGATCACCGCCATCATCGTCGGCCAGCCAGCGACCGGATCGCCCCATAACGCCGCCTTGACCACGATCCAGGTGCCGAACAGAAAGGCGCCGAGCGCGGTCGCCAGTCCCAGATAGGTCGCCACCCGCAGCGGCGCAGTGGAAAAACCGGTGATGCCTTCCAGCGCGAAGTTCCACAGCCGCCACAGGCCGTACTTGCTGCGCCCGGCCAGGCGCGGCGCACGCCGGTACGGCAACGCCAGCTGGCGGAAACCGACCCAGCCGAACAGCCCCTTCATGAAGCGATGGCGTTCGCGCAACTGCGCCAGCGCCGCCAGCGCGCGCGGCGACAACAGGCGGAAATCGCCGGTATCGGCCGGGATCGGGGTCTTCGACAGGCGCCCGATCACGCGGTAGAACAGCGACGCGGTGCCGCGCTTGAGCCAACTCTCGCCCTCGCGCGCGATGCGGGTGCCGTAGATGTCGTCGTAGCCGGCGCGCCACTGCGCGACGAACTGCGCGATCAGCTCCGGCGGATCCTGGCCGTCGGCGTCCAGCAGCATCGCCGCGCCGTGCTCGACGAAATCCAGGCCGGCGGTCAGCGCCAGCTCCTTGCCGAAATTGCGCGACAGGCGCAGCGCGCCGACCCGCGGATCGGCCGCGGCCAGCGCCAGGATCACCTCCCAGGTCGCATCGCGGCTGCCATCGTCCACGTACAGCACCCGCCCCTCCAGGCCATCCACGCCATCGAGCGCGGCGAGGATGCGCGGCTGCAGCAACGGCAGGGTCTGCGCCTCGTTGAAGGCAGTGACGACGACGGTCAGGCGCTCGGGTTCCATGGGCCGATGGTACGGAGCGGACTGCGCGTTCACCAGCGGCAGCGCGCCACCTGACGAGAATCCGGAGTCGCTCCCTTCTCCCACCGGCAACGGCTGTTCCTTCTCCCCTCGGGACCATGGCCGCCTTTTTGCGGGAAGGTGGCGCGCAGCGCCGGATGAGGGGACGGGCGAAGCCTCGCATACCCAAATCCGCCAGACGCTTCGCGCCGGATCCTCACCCCTCTGCCGATGGGAGAGGGGCTAAAACGCAGCGCCTGCGCTACAAAAACGCCGCATCGCGGCGAACGTCGCACGCGCTGTGTCGCACGCGCCGTAGCGCAAATGTTTCTAAGGCGCCTGCAGATACGCCGGCCCGCCCAACTGCCGCGTCTGCCGCTGGATCCAGTTGGCGCGGCGCTGCACGTACGGCCCCGGGCGCGTGGCGGCGTAGCGCTGCGGCGCCGGCAGCACCGCCGCCAGCAGCGCGCTCTGCGCCGGACTCAGCTGCGCCGCATCCTTGCCCCAGAAACTGCGCGCCGCCGCCTGCGCGCCGTAGACTCCATCGCCGAACTCGGCGACGTTGGCATACACCTCCAGGATCCGCTGCTTCGACCACAGCGCCTCGATCAACACCGTGTACCAGGCCTCCAACCCCTTGCGCAGCCAGCTGCGGCCCTGCCACAGGAACAGATTCTTGACCACCTGCTGGCTGATCGTGCTGGCGCCGCGCAGGCGCCCGCCGCGCGCATTGTGGTCGCGCGCCTTCTCGATCGCCTCCAGGTCGAAACCGTGATGGCTGGGAAAGCGCTGGTCCTCGGCCGCCACCAGCGAAATCGGCAGGCTCGGCGCGATCTGCGCGCTGTCGCGCCAGTCGTAGGCGACGCGGAACGACCAGTCGCCCTCGCCCCAGGCGCCGAGCTGGCGCTCCAGCATCATCGCCGAGAAGGGCGGATCGACAAAGCGCAGCATGATCACCTGCGAGACGCTCGCCAGCGCGAACAGCAGCGGCGCCGCCAGCAACCAGCGCAGCCAGCGCCTGCGCCGCGGCCGCGGCACGGCCGCGCCACTTGCAACGTCCCGCGTCGCCCCCATTGCTATGCGTTCTTCGACTTTGTCCACCGTGATGACCCACTATCCTGCGGTCGCCATCTTCCCATGCGCAGCGAGGCCGCGATGCATTCTTCCGATCACGATCACCTGACCCGCTTCCTGCTGCCCGGCGCCGGCGTGCGCGGCGTGCACGTGCGCCTGCAATCGGCCTGGCGCGAGATCCTCGCGCCGGCCAGCTATCCCGCCGCGGCCACCGAATTGCTCGGCGAGGCCTGCGTGGCCGCCGCCCTGTTCACCGGCCACACCAAGGTCGACGGGCGCCTGTCGGTGCAGTTGCGCAGCCAGGGCGCGCTGCGCACCCTGTTCGCCGAATGCACCGCGGCCGGCACCCTGCGCGGCATCGTCCAGCTGACCGAAGGCAGCGACGCGCCGCGCGACCTGCGCGCGCTCGGCACCGGCGCACTGCTGGCGATCACCATCGAGAACCCGGGCCTGGATCCGCGCGAACCGCAGCGCTACCAGAGCCTGGTGGCGCTGTCGGCGGCCGAACTGGGCGAGGCCTTCGAAGACTATTTCCGCCAGTCCGAACAGCTGCCAACGCGCCTGATCCTGGCCGCCGACGGCCACCAGGCGGCCGGCCTGCTGTTGCAGAAGCTGCCCGGCGACAGCGGCGACGAAGACGGCTGGAACCGCGCCGGGGCCTTGTTCGAGACGGTGAGCGAAGCGGAATTGCTGGCCCTGCCGGCGGCGCCCCTGCTGCACCGGCTGTTCCACGAGGAAGCGCCGGAACTGCTGGGCACCAGGCCGTTGCGCTTCGGCTGCTCCTGCTCGCGCGAGCGGGTGGCGGCCATGCTGCGCTCGCTGGGCGAGGAAGAAGCGCGCGCCGCCGCCGAGACAAGCGGCCAAGTTGAGATACGGTGCGAGTTCTGCGGCCGTCGCTATGACTTCCCCTTGACGGAATTCGGCGTATTGTTCGCTGCAACACCGGCTGAACCGACGCCTCCCGAGCGCTTGCAATAGTCGGAAATGGGGATTAGGACGGGGAGTCCGACTTGTTAAAGAAACATAAATCCTCTAGCATCATTGCCCCTGCCCGGCGGGAACTTTAGTTCCTGCCCGAGAGTCATACACTGCCGATGCGAGCCTTACTGCGCCTACCACTTGCCCTGCTGATCGCCCTTGCGGCGAGCACGGGCGCGCACGCGCAGAGCAAGCCCGCCGGCACCCACGACCGCACCGTGCTGCCGGTGTGGAACAAGGGCAGCGGCAAGGTCGAAGCCTTGCTGTACCTGGAACCGACTGGCGAACAGGCGGTCGGCGCACGCTGGCACTTCGGCCGCAATTCGCTCGACGCCGCCTTCGGCCTGTCGTCCGGCGACTCGCTCGGCCTGCTGTGCAACAGCGCCAGCGGCAGCAGCATCAGCGGGCTGGCCAGCCATTGCATGCTCGCCAGCCTTGGCGACGACGACGGCGATGTCGGCCACCATGTCGCTGCGACCACCACCTTCAACCGTCCCGGCGGGCGCCTGTCGCTATCGGCGGGGACCGGCCGCGAGAACATGCCGCCATGGCTGGCGGGAGCCAACAAGACCCCATCGCTGCGCATGGAGCAGAACGACCTGACCGTGTTCGCGCAGCAGAATATCGGCCGCGAAGGCTTCGTCTCGATCGGCGGCACTTACGCCCGAGCGCGCCTGGTCCCGATCGCCGACGCCTCGCAGGCGCTGGTCGACCAGTGGGACAGCAAGAGCCTGAGCATCGGCGGCGGCTACGGCTCCTTCAGCGCCAACGTGATCGGCCGCGTGGTCGACGCACCGGGCCAGCCCGGCAAGTGGTCCGGTCTCGGCGTGGGCCTGACCTGGCGCACTCCATGGAGTGGACAGCTGACCGTCGGCGCCGAGAACGTGGTCACCAGCGGCAAGAATCCGTTCGCCCCGAACAACATCAGCACCGAGGAAGGCACCATCCCTTACGTGCGCTACGAACAGGATTTGTAAGCCCTTAATCTTCAATGAAATTTTTGTTGAAAAAAGCGCCCATAGGCGCTTTTTTTTGATGAATGGCCGGTGTCCCCACCTCCGACGTTCACCCAATTCCATCAACTTGTTAACGCTACTTTAATTCTTCGGCAAGGCGAGATACCATCGGGTCACCCTGAAGGAATTGGCGTCGCTCTTTCGACTCCACCGGCAGGCACAACACACCATGGGTCAAACCAAGATCTCATTCGGAGAGAGAGCTAATGAATTGTAAGACCAACAAACTGCGCGACGCCGTTGTGCTCGCGCTGGTCGCGGGCGCGGGCGTCAGCATCAACACTGCCTCGGCACAGGACGCCGGCACCGGCGCGACCAATCTGGATCGCATCGAAGTCACCGGTTCGCGCATCCGCCAAGTCGACACCGAGACCGCGCAGCCAGTCATGCTGATTAGCCGCGACCAGATCGAGAAGCAGGGCTTCAAATCCGTCGCCGACATCCTGCAGAACATTCCTACCGCCGGCTCGCCGGCGATCAGCCGCACCGCTCCGCTCTCCACCGGCGAGAACGTGGGCGGCTACTACATCGACCTGCGTAACCTGGGCGCCAGCCGCACCCTGGTGCTGGTCGACGGCAAGCGCTTGGGCGCCACCAACGGCGGCCTGCAGGACGTGTCCTCGATCCCCGCCGTGGCGGTGGAGCGCATCGAAGTGCTGAAGGACGGCGCCTCAACCATCTACGGTTCCGACGCCATCGCCGGCGTGATCAACATCATCACCCGCAAGAACTTCAATGGCGCCGAAGCCAATGCCTACGTCGGCCAGTGGGGCCAGGGCGACGGCCAGCGTCAGGTCTATGATTTCATCCTCGGTGCTGCCGGTGATCGCGGCTCGCTGACAGCCGGCGTCGAGTACACCAAGGAAGATCCGGTGTGGGCGCGCAACCGCTGGTTCAGCCGCGATCGCTTCCCGACCGGAGAAAAGTCCGATGCACGCCCTGGCGGCCTGTCTGGTACCAGCCAGTACGGCCGCTTCGCCTACACGGACGCCGATGGTACGACCGTGACCCGCACCCTGCGCCGCGACGTCCCAGGTCTGGATCCGGCGAACATCAACAGCTACCGCGCGCTGGACGGCTCCGATGTGTCCAACCCGGCGCTGGCTTCGACCGTGTATAGCGGCATTGAGCGCAAGTCGGCATTCCTGAACGGCACCTTCAACTTCACCGACAATCTCCGCTTCGACACCAGCGTCCTGTACACCGATCGCGAGTCGTTCGCTCAGAACTCCGGCTATCCGTTCAACAGCGCCAGCTTCCTGCTGTCACAGAACGGCCTGTCGGAAGACAGCGTGTTCAATCCAGTCGGCAACCAAGCCACCGGCGGGCTGCCCGCGGGCGTCGCGCCGCAGGCCGTGCAGTACGTGCGTCGCGGCTGGGAAGTGCCGCGCGAAGTGCGCAACAGCCTCACCACCTATCGCTTCACCGGCGCGTTCAGCGGCACCTTCGAGCTGGGCGAAGGCAAGTTCTGGGATTGGGACGCGGGCTATCTGTACAACCAGAACAAGGGCGTGCAGATCAGCACCGGCAACCTGAACACCTACGCCGTAGGCCAGGCCACCGGCCCGTCCTTCATCAACGCCAACGGCGTGGCGCAGTGCGGCTCGGCCGCCGACCCGATCGGGCTGGGCACCTCGGGCGGCAACTGCACCCCGTGGAATCCGCTGCTGCCGGAAGGCTATAAGGGCGCCAACGGCCTGAGCGATCCGAACGTGCGTGCGTTCTTGTATCAGGACGGCCAAGCGATCTCCAAGACCGAGACGAAGAACTTCTTCGCCAACATCTCCGGCAGCATCGTGACCCTGCCGGCGGGCGACCTGGGTGTGGCGGTCGGCGTCGAACACCGCCAGGAAAGCGGCAACTTCTCTCCGGACGCGATGGCGCAGTCGGGCATCTCCACCGACCTGGCCGCCGGTCCGACCCGCGGCAAGTACAGCCTTGACGAAGTCTATGCCGAGTTCCAAGTGCCGCTGCTGGCCGACATGGCCTTTGCCAAGGAACTGAGCCTGTCGCTGGCCACCCGCTACTCCGACTACGACAATTTCGGCGACACCGTGAACAGCAAGTTCGGCTTCAAGTGGAAGCCGATCGATTCGCTGCTGGTCCGCGGCACCTGGGCGGAGGGCTTCCGTGCGCCGACCATCGCCGATCTTTACGGCGGCTTGTCCCAGAGCTTCGAGAACTACACCGATCCGTGCGATACCCAGTTCGGTACGGCAGCCGGCAATGCGCGCTGCGCGGCGGCGGTGCCGGCGGGCTTCCGCCAGCTCAACTCCTCCGGCACCCGGCCGGCTGACGGTCCGGGCGAACAGAGCAATGTGCCGTTCGTGGCCGGCTCCACGCCGACCCTGACCCCGGAAACCTCCACCTCCAAGACCCTCGGTCTGGTATGGAGCCCGGAATTCGTCAGCGGCCTCAACGCGTCGCTGGACTGGTGGAAGGTCCGCATCGAGAACACCATCGTCGCGGATGACCCGACCAGCCTGCTGGAAGACTGCTACTTGCGCGGCATCGCCTCGCGTTGCACCGGCTTCACCCGCAACGCCGCCGGCAACATCTCCACGCTGGCCTTCGGCCTGCGCAACGCCGGTTACCAGGAGACGGAAGGCTACGACCTGGATATCACATACCGCTTCGACACCGCGTTCGGCAACTTCACCGCGGCGTGGCTGAGCAGCTATGTGGCCAAGAACGAGCTGAAGCAGGACAACTCGGACACCCCGGCGAGCCAGTTGAACGGCTACCAGAACCAGAACGGCAGCTATTTCCGTCTGCGCTCGAACGTGAGCCTGACTTGGCAGATGAACGACTGGGCGGTCACCTGGAGCACGCGTTACTACTCCAGCACCAAGGAGCAGTGCTACTTCGACGACCGTTGCAGCGAGCCGAACTTCACCGCTCCGGAGTACTCGGGCGCGACCTACCCGGTCAACCGCATCGGTGCCAACACCTTCCACGATCTGCAGGTCAGCTACAGCACCCCGTGGAATGCGACCATCGCTGTCGGTGCCAACAACGTGTTCGAGCACTACGCCGGTCCGTCGTACTCACAGCCGAGTTCCGGCTATTCGTACTACGGCGGCTACGACATCGGCCGTTTCATCTACATGAAGTACCAGCAGCGTTTCTGATCGCCTAGCGATCCGTACGCACACCACCCCAACGGCTCCGCAAGGAGCCGTTGTTTTTTGTGCCGCATGCGGGCAGGTCGTCACGGGTCGCTGAGGGTATCGGCATACCCTGCCCTGCATAGCGAAATCGTTACGGAGCAAGACGCTCGCTGCGATCAACCAAGACAAGGCGCAGCCGCGCACTCCACCGAAAAGCGCACTACGCGATGGGGGCGATCCTACGCGCGTTTCCAGAACGTCCGCTGCCTACACCTACGCCTTCTGCGCAGCGCAGCATCGGTTGCCGATGCCACTGCGTGCCGATTGCAGCGGGCGCTGCTGCCCAGGCAACCGTCGTGTCGCCGCGATCAGTCGGTTGGGCACATCAGCCGGGGATCAGGGTCACGATCACGTGTTCGACGTAGGCCTCGAATTCCTCGCGCGCCTGCTTGGGCTGGTGCAGCTGCAGCGACAGCTGCAGGAAGCCGACGTAGGCCGCGTAGGCCAGCCGGGCGCGGTGCTGGGCGTCGGTGCGGCTGAGTCCGGCCTGGCGGAACGAGGCGATCAGGTACTCCATGCGCCGCTGCGACACCCGGTCGATGACCGGGCGCACCGCGGGATGATCCAGCGCCTTCAGCAACTCGCTGTAGATGATGTGCGGCTTGACCTCGTGTGCGACCAGCTGGAACAGCGCGCGCAAGCGGGTGCGCGGATCCGGCACTTCCTCCAGGCTGCCGAACACCTGTTGCTGTTCGACCAACTCCCAGCGCTCCAGCGCCGCCTGCAGCAGCGCATCGCGCGACGGGAAGTGCCAGTAGAAGCTGCCCTTGGTCACGCCCAGTCGCCGTGCCAGAGGCTCCACCGCCACCGAGTTGACCCCCTGTTCGGCGATCAGGTCCAGTGCGGCCTGCGCCCAATCCTCGGCGCTGAGTCGGTTGTTGCGGCTACCGCTGGGAGCGGCGGCCTCGTCTATGGAAGACACGGAGACATTGTTCATCCGTCGATTTAACCATACGGGGAAGCCGATTGCAGTATGTGTTTTTCATGAATCGCACGCAAATGCCCGGCAGCACTGGCTTTTCGTTTCCATACTGCATCGTATTGACATCGCTGGCGTCTACTCCATACTAGTTCGTATGGTTTCCTCTCCTTCCAGCATCCCGATTGCGGCATCCGCCCTGCTCGCCGGCGCGCACGACATGCAGCTGGCCGCGACCGTCACCGAGCCCGGCGCTGCAGGCAGCGTGCTGTTCGCGCATGGCTTCGGGCAGACCCGGCATGCCTGGATGGCCAGCGCCGCGGCGTTGCAGGCCCACGGCTACCGCAGCGTCGCCTACGACGCGCGTGGGCATGGCGACTCCACGCGCAATCCCGCCGCCCTGCCCTACCGCGGCGAACAGTTCACCGACGACCTGATCGTGGTCGCCGGCGAAATGGCGCCGGCGCCGGTGCTGGTGGCCGCCTCGATGGGCGGACTGTTCGGGCTGATGGCCGAGGCGCGCTGGCCGGGCTTGTTCCGCGCGATGGTGCTGGTCGACATCACCCCGCGCTGGCAGCCGGCCGGGGTCGAGCGCATCCTTGCGTTCATGACCGCGCATCCGCACGGCTTCGCCAGCCTGGACGACGCCGGCGATGCCATCGCCGCCTATCTGCCGCAACGCGCGCGCAAGTCGCCCGAAGCGCTGCGCAGCGTCCTGCGCCGGCACGCCGACGGCCGCTGGTACTGGCACTGGGATCCGCGCCTGGTGGAAGAACTGGAGCGCGACAGCGAGCGGCACCAGGACACGATCGCGCAGGCGGCCAGCAAGGTGCATTGCCCGGTGTTGCTGGTCAGCGGCGGGCGCAGCGATCTGGTCACCCCGCAGACCATCGCAGAATTCCTGTCGTTGGTGCCGCATGCGCAGCATGCACACCTGCCCGAGGCCACGCATATGCTGGCCGGCGACGACAACGCCGCGTTTACCGCCACTGTGTTGCATTATCTGGACGCACTGCCACCGGCTAGCGCCGGCGCACCGTCCGCCGTTACCGAGCATGTCCCCGGAGCAAGCCCATGAGCATCGTCGCACCCTTCCTCGTGTTGTTGCTGGCAGGCGCCTTCGCCGCCTATCACCGCATGCGGCTCGCCGTCTGGGCCGCACTGAGCGCCACGCTGCTGGTCGCGTGCTGGCTGCTCGGCGCCAGCCACACCGCCACCATCGCCGCCGCGGTGCTGCTGGCGCTGGTCGCGGTGCCGCTGCTGCTGCCGTTCGTGCGCAAGCCGCTGCTCACCGCGCCGATGCTGAAGGTGTTCCGCAAGGTGCTGCCGCCGCTGTCGCAGACCGAGCGGATCGCGCTGGAAACCGGTTCGGTCGGTTTCGAGGGCGAACTGTTCACCGGCGATCCGGACTGGCAGAAGCTGCTCGACTACCCGAAGCCGCAGCTGACCGCCGAGGAGCAGGCCTTCCTCGACGGCCCGGTGGAAGAGCTGTGCCGGATGACCAACGACTGGGAAATCACCCACGTCCACGCCGACCTGCCGCCTGAGCTGTGGAGCTTCGTCAAGAAGCACAAATTCTTCGGCATGATCATTCCCAAGGAATACGGCGGCCTGGGTTTCTCGGCGCTGGCCCACCACAAGGTGATCCAGAAGATCGCCTCGGTATCGAGCGTGGTCAGCTCCACCGTCGGCGTGCCGAACTCGCTGGGCCCTGGCGAACTGCTGCTGCATTACGGCTCCAAGGAACAGAAGGACTATTACCTGCCGCGCCTGGCGGTGGGTCAGGAAGTGCCGTGCTTCGGCCTGACCGGCCCGTTCGCCGGGTCCGACGCGACCTCGATCCCCGACTACGGCATCGTCTGCAAGGGCGAGTGGAACGGCGCCAACGTGCTCGGCGTCAAGCTGACCTTCGACAAGCGCTACATCACCCTGGCGCCGGTGGCTACGCTGGTCGGCCTGGCGTTCCGCATGTACGACCCGGACGGCCTGATCGGCGACACCAAGGACATCGGCATCACCCTGGCGTTGCTGCCGCGCGAAACGCCCGGCGTTGAAATCGGCCGCCGCCACTTCCCGCTGAACTCGCCGTTCCAGAACGGCCCGATCCACGGCCGCGAGGTGTTCATCCCGCTCAGCCAGCTGATCGGCGGCGTGGACATGGTCGGCAAGGGCTGGAACATGCTCAACGAGTGCCTGGCCGTGGGCCGCTCGATCACCCTGCCCTCCACCGCCAGCGGCGGCGCCAAGTACGGCGCGATCGTCACCGGCGCCTACGCGCGCATCCGCAAGCAGTTCGGCCTGTCGGTCGGCCGCTTCGAAGGCGTGGAAGAGGCGCTGGCGCGGATCGGCGGCAAGGCCTATGCGATCAGCGCGCTGGCCCAGGCCACCGCCGCGGCGGTGGATCGCGGCGACGTGCCGTCGGTGCCGTCGGCGATCGCCAAGTACCACTGCACCTCGATGAGCCGCGAAGTCATCAGCGACGTGATGGACGTGGTCGGCGGCAAGGGCATCATCCTCGGCCCGCGCAATTTCGCCGGCCGCAGCTGGCAGGCGGCGCCGATCGCGATCACCGTGGAAGGCGCCAACATCATGACCCGCAGCCTGCTGATCTTCGGCCAGGGCGCGATCCTGTGCCATCCGTGGGTGATGAAGGAAATGAAGGCCGCCGCCAACCCCGACCACAAGGCCGGCGTCGACGCGTTCGACCGCAACCTGTTCGGCCATATCGGCTTCGCGATCTCCAACGCGGTGCGCTCGCTGTGGTTCGGCCTGACCGCCGCACGCATCGGCGCGGCCCCCGGCGACGCCTATACCCGCCGCTTCTTCCGCAAGCTGGACCGCTATTCGGCGAACCTGGCGCTGATGGCCGACGTGTCGATGCTGATGCTCGGCGGCAAGCTGAAGTTCAAGGAATCGCTGTCCGGCCGCCTGGGCGACGTGCTGAGCCATATCTACATGACCAGCGCGATGCTCAAGCGCTACCACGACGAGGGCGCCCCGGCGACCGACCAGCCGCTGCTGGCCTGGGCGTTCCACGACAGCGTGCACAAGATCGAGCTGGCGCTGTCGGCGGCACTGCGCAACTTCCCGATCCGCCCGGTGGGCTGGCTGATGTGGGCGCTGATCTTTCCGTGGGGCCGCCGCGCCGAAGCCCCGGGCGACCGCCTGGGCCACCGCGTCGCTGCGCTGCTGATGACCCCGAACGAAGCCCGCGACCGCCTCGGCCATGACGTGTTCCTGACACCGTGCGAGAACAATCCGGGCGGCCGCATCGCCAGCTACCTGACCAAGGCGGTGCTGGCCGAGCCGGTCGAGCGCAAGTTCCTGAAGGCGCTCAAGAGCAAGGGCATCGAGGCGCTGGACTTCGCGGCGCAGCTGGACGAGGCGGTGCGCGAAGGCGTGCTCTCGGCCGACGAGCGCCGCCAGCTGGAGGAACTGCGCGAGATCACCATGGACACGATCAGCGTGGACGATTTCGACGCCGATGAATTGCGCTCGGCCAGCTACTACCAGCGTGCCACGGCCGGCGACGACCACTCGCGCGAAGCAGCCTGATCGCAGCGCCCTGCGCCGGCGGACCTGGGTCTGCCCGTCGGCGCAGAGCGCGACAGCTGCGCGCTGTCGCGTTGCTTGCACCGCTGTGCGGCGCCTCGCGACTCCCGCCGCCGCCAGCAGCGCCTGCAGCATCGCTGGCGGCGCTCGTTCGCTGCCCGAGCGGGGCCTCGCCCCTCGACTGAATCCTGCGGCACGCGCCTGTCGTCGCTGTGCGCTTGCCACCGGCCAGCGCCGCCGACGCGGGCCTCAGTCGGCGGGCGGATGCGCCGAAGGCAGCAGACGCGCCTGACGCAACGCGGCCAGATCTGCCGAGCCGGTACAGAAACACACGACCGCCAACTGGCGTATCACGATTTCGAAATGCGCGACGACCGCCTCGGTGGATAGCGCCGCGGCACGCAGCACGCCGGCTGCCTGCCCGGCGATGTCCGCCCCCAGGCGGATGGCCTTGGCCACATCGACACCGTCGCGGACCCCGCCCGAGGCGATCAGCGTCACCGCGGGCAACGCCTCACGGACTGCCTGCACGCTGAGCGGGGTCGGGATGCCCCAATCTGCGAACGCCATCGCCACCGCACGGTCGGCGGGATCGCTGGCGCGCGCGCCTTCCACTGCGGCCCAACTGGTGCCGCCGGCTCCGGCGACATCGATCGCCGCCACGCCCGCATCGACCAGCGCGCACGCCACCGATGCCGACAGTCCGGAGCCTACTTCCTTGACCACGATCGGCACTCCGACGCTGCGCACGACGCGTGCGATCTGAGCCAGGACCCCGCGCCAATCGCGGTCGCCCTCCGGCTGCACCGCTTCCTGCAATGGATTGAGATGGACGATCAGCGCATCGGCCTCCAGCGCCTCCACTGCGCGACGCGCCAGGTCCAGACCGTCGGCTTCGCACAGTTGCGCGGCACCGAGATTGGCCAACAAGGGAACGTCCGGCGCGAGGCGCCGCAGCGCGCGCGTCAGGCCTTGCGAGTTCCCGGATCGCAAGCTCACCCGCTGCGACCCGACGCACATGGCGATCCCCAGCGCCTGCGCCGCCTCGCTCAGATGCCGATTGATGGCTTCCGCACGCGCCGTGCCGCCGGTCATGGAACTGATCAGCAACGGCGCCCGCAGCGCCTTGCCGAACAGCGAGGCGCGCAGATCGATCTGCGCCAGAGCCAACTCGGGCAATGCGCAGTGTTCGAAACGGATGCGGTCCCAGCCGGCCGCAGCCGCGGCGGTGGCCGATGTCATGCGTTGATCCAGCACGATATCCAGATGATCGTCCTTGCGCCGGCTCAGACCGCAATCGCTCATGCTCGCGTCCTTCGCGCCGTCGCACGATCGCATGGCATCGTCTTGGATCGCAGGTGTCACTGCATGCGCCGCCGCATCCGCACGTTCACGCCGGCGCATGGCGATCTCCCTGCACATCCTCGCTGCGATAGCGGCCGGTCGAGGTTTGATAGTACTGCGCGCGGATGACCGCCATGGTCTCGAACAACCGTCCCCACGGCTCGGGAAAGCGCGCGTCGGCCATCACCCGCTGCAGCATGCGCGCATGGCCGGCCAACTCATCTTCGAGGAACGCTGCCACGGGCATGGCCGGATAGCGGCGCTGCAGCAGCAGCGCGACATTATCGGACTCGCCCGCCGACCTGTCCTTGTCCCGCCCATGCAGATCGTTCTGCAGGCGCCCTATCGCCGAGATGAGCCACAGCGCATGGCGAAACGCCGGCTGCTCGCGGCACCTGGCCATGTCCAGCCCCCAGAGCAGCGACAGGCAACAGAATACGTTTGCGTAGGCGATAGAATCGACCCCATTGTGCAGATACTCCGCATACGACCAGGGTTCCGCCGCTGGCGCCCGCGCGCTTCCGCCGCGCAGCGCCGCGCAATAGCGTCGGGTATCGGCAAGCAGCTGCGCATAGTCGCTGCGATCGTAGGCGAGCGCGGCCAGCGACGTGCGCAGCGCAGCGCAACCGTCGAACCCGGGGACCGCGCACGGCACGCCGTGCCACAACGCCTGTTCCACTGCGGCGAGCTGCGCGGAAGTGATCAGCCCCAGATCGTTGCAGTCGTCCAGCCAGAACAGCAGCGCCATTTCGCAATAGAACGCCACGGTCAGCGTTTCGTCCTGCGGATCGCGGCCGGTGCGGGCGGCATTCTCGTGCAAATCGTGCTGGATGCGTTGCAGGATGTACTGTCCGCCCCTGACCGCCTCCTCGGCATGCTCGGTGGCAAACCCGGTCAGCGACTGTCCCCAGGCCATCACCTGCTCCACTGCGCGCTCGGCCTGGATCACGGCGTCGCCTGCGCTGCGTGCGCCGGACTGCGGCTGCTCCAACGATGCGCCAGCCATAGACCAGCGAGTTCGGCAACGCGCACCACCCGCAGGGGGCAATACAGTTCCTTGCCGATCCAGAGCGGGGTCTGGGTCGGCGCACCCGGCGCGTAGCGGGCGAGCATATAGTCCAGCGCGCGCGCCACGGCCTGCGCGTTGCGCCGGCGCCCCTGCGGCTCCTCGCGCTCGTCCATGGCGTGCAATGCGAACAACGCGTAGGCGGTTTCCTCGAGCGTGGACCCGCGGCCGGCGCCCCAACCGCCGTCGCCACGCTGCGCCTGGAGCAGCCCGGCCAGCGCACGCTCGTCCCGCCATTGCGGCTGCGCCTGCGATAGCGCTGCGAGCGCATGCGCGGTCGGATACAGCCACGACACGTGCCATTTCTCGTTGTCCCACAGACCGTGCCGGTTACGCTGGGCCTGGACGTAGGCGCTGGCGCCGTCGGCGGGCAGTCCCAGCAATCGCAGCGCATGCAGGACATGGATGTTGGTGGACACGGAGGGATTGCGTTCGCCGGGAAAGGTGACGAACAGATCGCCGCTTTCGAACTGGCGCAAGGCGTCGGCGGTCGGATTGCGGCCTGCCAGGTGCAGAACGCACACCGCCACGGCGGTGTCGTCCGCATCGGCCGCGAAGTGCAAGGCCGGACCCAGACCGCGCACGCTCATGCGCGCGTCGATCTGCGCGACAATCGGCTGCACCGTATCGACGAGCGCGGGATGCGCGAACAGTTCGGCCAGATGCAGTGTGTACAGCGACCAGCACGGCTCGAACACATCGATCGGCCAGACGTTGGGAACGACGCCGTCGATGGCGCTGCGGGTCGCCCGCGCCGCCGCCTGCAGATACGCGCCGGCGCTGCCGAGCTGCGGCGTGCCGCTCTGCGCCAGCGCCTGCGCATGCCAGGCGGCGGTGGCCGCCGGACTGATGCCGATACTGCCGTCGGCGTCCGGACGCGCCGTCGCTGGCGACGTGCCCCACGCTTCCCAGGAATGCAGCAGCGGATGCCCGCTTGGCAAGGTCACCGCTCCCAGCTTGGCCAGGCGCGCCTGCCGCAGCGGCAACAGCGCCGCGTGACGTGGATGCGCCAGGCCGGCCAGCAGCGGAGCGGCCTCGCTGCACAATTGTGGCAGGATCAACTCCACCCCGATGGGTGCGTCCTCCGGCACCGCATGCGCATAGGGATCGGGCGCGGTCGCAAGAAATCGCGTTGCAGACCTTATCGCATCGGCAGCGCCCGGAAGCTGCTCGACGCGCTGCAGCGCCAACAGTGACGCCCATGTGGGCGCATGGCGAAACAGGGGGAAGTCCGTGCTTCCCCATCCCCCATCCGCCTGTTGCTGCGCGATCAGCCACATATAGGCGTCTTGCCGATCGGCCCAGTCGCCATGAACTTGCAGGGAGCGTGCCGTGTCGTAGCAGGAGGGACCGACGCTGCCGCCATCGTGCATCTCGCGCAACAATTGCCGCAATTCGTGGAG
Organism: Xanthomonas translucens pv. translucens DSM 18974; assembly: GCF_000331775.1. The sequence goes on along the minus strand of NZ_CAPJ01000529.1, from coordinate 12,016 downwards.
GATCTGCTCGGACAGCGCGTTCACGCGGGCTTCCTTCTGACAGTGGGAGACGAGAAACTGGATCTGGCGCATGCCGCGCACGCGGCGATACGCCCGCCGTGGTTCGCCGCGCGCCTGCGTGCATCGCCACACCGCCAACGCGCTTGGGCACGGCGGCGCGCAACGCGGCGCCTGCAGCGTTTCCACGCCAGGCGACCGAGGCGATCGGTGGCCCCGACCCGGGCCAGGGCGGCCCCGCTGCCGCGGCCGGCTGCCACGGCGGCGGGGTGCATCGAGGCAGGCAGGACGTTTCATGCGCATGGCGCGTGCTCGGCCAGATATAGGTCGGCCCGCCGCAGCATCTGCGCCAGCCGTTCCGCGCGCGGCCCCAGCGGCGCGATCGCCGCTCCGGCATCGCGCAACAGCTCAAGCGCGAACGCGCGCGCGGCCTGCAGCCCCATGATCGACGCGCAGGTCGGCTTCTGCGCCGCCGCATCCTTGCCCGCGGTCTTGCCCAGCGTCGCGGTATCGGCGGTCGCATCGAGGATGTCGTCAACCACCTGCAATGCCAAGCCGAAGCAGGAACTGTAGCGATCGAGCGCACGGTACAGCTCGGCGTGCGCGCCGTCTTCGGCGATCGCGCACAAGGCGCCCATGCGCACGGAAGCACGCACCAGCGCGCCGCTCTTCATGCTGTGCATCGCGACGATCTTGTCCAGCTCCACATACTGTCCGACCAAGGCCAGATCCAGTGCCTGCCCGCCGGCGGCGCCGGCAGCGGACACGGCATGCGCCAGCTCGCGGACGAGCGCGACGCGAATGTCGCCGGGCGCATCCAGTTGCGCGAGGGTAAGAAACGCGTGCGCCTGCAACGCATCGCCGACCAGGATCGCGGTGGCTTCGCCGAACTCGACGTGCACGGTCGGAATACCGCGACGAAGCACGTCGTCGTCCATCGCCGGCAGGTCGTCGTGGACCAGCGTGCAGGCGTGCATCAGTTCGATGGCGGCGCCGACATCGTCGAGCACATGCGCCGGCGCGTCGGCCAGTGCGCCGGCAGCCAGACAAAGCAAGGCGCGGGTACGCTTTCCGCCCTGCAAGGTGGCGTAACGCATCGCCGCCACCAGTTTCGTCCCTCCGTCGTCTTCGACGCAGAGCAACCGCGCCATCGCCTGCTCGACCCGCCTTGCGCCAGCCTGCGCCCACGGCTCCTGGAGCGACGTGGCAGAGGCATCGCGCGCCTGCATCTGCGTACTCCCAGCAGCGGGAGCATCCGATCGTGGGTCGTACATCGTGGAACCGGTGTGCATGTTGTTCATGTCCTTGTACCTGCAAGGAAACGGCCACGGCGGAAGACGAACCGCCGCGATGGTGCCGGCGCCCCATCGGCCATGGCCGTGGGCGCCGGAATGTCTTGGCTCGTCAGCGTCGATGTCCCGACCGAGCGCACGCTGTGTAACCTCACGAAAAGCCGATATGGATGCTCATCGACGGATGCGCGGTCGGGTAATAGCGACGGCCCTTTTCGACATCGCCCAACAACCGCGGCCGTACCCCGGCTTTGTCCATGGTCAGTGCCAGGGCGATGCAGAACTGCACCAATTCCAGCCACACCAGGTGGTAGCCGATGCACACATGCGGACCGGTACCGAACTGCAGCATGTCCACCGGCCGGATCGGTTCGGTGCGTTGCAGCCACCGCTCCAAGCGGAACCGATCCGCCTCTTCGTGCAGCAGCGCCGAGGTCGAGAAGTACAGCAGCGGGATGCACAGGCGGGTGCCTGCCGGAACCCGCCGCTGGCCTAGTTGCAGTTCCTGCAGTGTGCGGCGCGGCAGCAGCGTGGTCGCCGGATGCACGCGCAGCGTTTCGCGGAACAGCGCCTCGGCGACCCGACACTGTGCAAGGTCCGCAGGCTGGGTCGGCACCTCCCCGACGCGCTGCGCCTCATCGACCAGCGCGTCCCACAATGCGGGCTGCCGCGCCAGTTCGATCACCATCCAGGCCATCGTCGAAGCGGTGGTGTCGTGGCCGGCGAGCAGCAGCAATCGGATGTTCGCGACCAGAACGTCGTCGGAGAGGGCATCGTCGCCATGGTCGAAGGCGTTCACCATGTCGTTGAGCAGGCCATTGCGCGCGGCATGCGCGCGCGCGTCGCGGATGAATTGGCGCAACTGTGCATCGATCCATTCGCGTGCGGCGCGGCCGCGCCGCAACGGCAGGCCAGGCAGATCGACAGGCGGAGCGACGATCAACTGCAGCAGCTGGTGGTACTTGCGACGCCATCCCGGCAGGTCCTGCGCCGGAATGCCCATGAGGCTGAAGATGAGCTTGAGCATCAAGTCGCCGGTCTCGCGCAGGATGGCCACCTCGCCCCGGTCGCGCCACGCCTGTAACCGCGTCTGGATGACCGGCGCGAACAGTTCGCCGATTCCGGCCTGGGTCAGCCCTTTGGGCAGGAACGCCGCCTTGATCGCATCGCGCGCCTGTCGATGCACGGTGCCGTCCTGTGCGACCAACGTTCCGCCAAGCAGTTCGGGTGCGATTTCTTCGATCAGCGCCGACGACACGTCCTTGTGCCGGAGCAGCGCGAACGCCTCCGGATCGAGGCAGGTCATGAGTTGCCCGGCAGGGCCGAAATCGAGCCAGAAGTGGTTGCCCAACGTCTGCTCGGCGCGCTGCAGCAAGTTCGGCAGATCACACACGATGGCAGGAAGATGCCCGACCAGAGGAAATGCGCCGCGCATGACCGGGATGTCGTGGCGCAGCCGCGCACGACGGTCCAACGGATTGAGCAGCATGGCCATCAGCGGTGCGGTGCCGCGGCCGCGTCGGGGGCGGCAACATGCGCAGCAGCGCGGCTGTTGCCGCCGTCCGCATACGTCGGCACATGCGCCAGCATGCCGCCATCGATGCAGACGACCTGGCCGGTGATGAAGGCGGCATCGTCGGACAGCAGAAACGCCACCAGCGCCGCCACGTCCTCCGCACGACCGACGCGTGGAAGCAGTTGGTGCCGGCGCAAGTGCCGTTGCGTGGCGTCGTCCAGTTTGGCGACAAGTCGCTCGGTCATGATCAGGCCCGGCGCGACCGCATTGCAGCGGATCTGCGCGTGACCGTACTGGGTGGCGAGCGAGGTCGACAGCATGTTCATCGCGGCCTTCGACGCGGCATAGGAGGTCTGTGCGGTATCGCCGCTCAGCCCCTGGCACGAGGACATGACGATGATCGCGCCGCCGCCGCGGGCGATCATGCGCGGGACGGCCTGCCGGCAGCACAGCAGCGTGCCGCGCAGATTGGTCGCCATGGTCTGGTCCCAGACCTCCATGTCCAGCTCCAGGAGCGCGCGGTCGCGCGGCGTCAGCTGCATCGCGCTCGCGTTGTTGACCAACAGATCGACCCCGCCGAAGTGCCGTTGTGCCGCCTCGAACAGTGCGGCCACCGCCTGCGCATCGGCGATGTCCGTGGTGACGGCCAGCGCCTGGCCCGCGGCGGATGCGATCTGCGCGGCGCACGCCGTGGCCGCCGGACCATCGATATCGGCCACCACCACCCTGGCGCCTTCGCGCGCGATGGCGAGCGCGCATGCCTTGCCGATACCGGCGCCTGCACCGGTCACCACCGCCACCTTGCCTTCAAACCGGTTCATCGCGTCCTCCCGGGATCGGTTGGTCGGTCGCCGTCTGTCGCGCGACCGACGACGACGGCGGGGCATTGCCGTGATCGGCGTCATCGACAGCGTCGCGCTCGATGAGGCGAATCGCGGCGACAGGACACTGGCTGGCCGCGAGCCGCACGGCGGCATGCAGGGCGTCCGGCACGACCGCCACGCACACTTCGGCGATGCCGTCCGACGCGCGCTGGCGAAAGATGCGCGGCAGGGTCAGCATGCACTGCCCGGTGGTTCCGCACAGATGCTGGTCGACCAAGACGCGCATCTCAGGCCCCCACCGCATGCAGCCGCACCGGCAGCACGCGGAACGTGCGCAGGAAGGCGGACGGCTCCCGGGTCGGCTCCTCGGCCAACACCAGCGTGGGAAAGCGCGCATGGATCCGCGGCAGGCTCTCTGCCAACTGCACCCTGGCCAGTTGCGCGCCGAGGCAAAAATGGATGCCGTGGCCGAAGCTCAACATGATGTTTCCCTCCGTCGACATGCCAGGACTGGTGTGGTGAAAGCGCGCGGGATCGAAGCGGTCGGGGTCGGCGAACGCATTCGGATCGCGGTTGCCGGCCGCGATCAGCACGCGCACGTCCGCGTTCTTCGGGATCACGCCGCCGTCCAGTGCGATGTCGCGCTGGGCGATGCGCGGAATGGAGCTGAACATCGCCGGCGCCTCGCAGCGAAGGACCTCCTCGACGAACGCCTTCACCGCGGCGGCATCGCCCTGCAGCCAGTGCCGCTGCTCGGGATAGGCCAGCATGGCCAGGACCGCGTGGTCGATGGTCGCGGCAGTCGTCGCGAAACCGCCCAACAGCATGCCCCAGAGCATGCTGATCAGTTCGGCATCCGACAGCGCATCGGCATCGTCGTCGTGCGCGCCGACCAGCAGCGACACGATGTCCTGACGGGACTCGGTCCGCTTGCGCTCTATCAAGGCACCGAAGTAGGCCTGGACTTTGGCGCTGGTGGCATCCGCCACGGCCAGCTGCGCGTCGCTGGCATGCGGGCTCAGACCTTCCAGAATGTTGCCGATGCCGGCAGCCAGGCCGGACATGTCCTCTTGCGGCATGCCGAACAATTCGGCGAAGACCAGCATCGGCAAGGCGAGCGCGAACTCCCGATGCAGGTCCACGGTATCCCCGCGCGCCAGCGCGGGCGCCATGCCGTCCAGGCGCGCTTCGACGATCCGCACGATGCTGGGCCGCAGGCTGTCGATCTGGCGCACGGTGAAGTCACGGGAAACGAGCCGACGCAGGCGCGTGTGCGTCGGCGGTTCTTTCATTGCCAGCGTGGATGCCAGCAAGTTGAGCGAAAGGCTGGTCGCCGCACGCGGAAAGTAGCGCGCCAGCTCGCCCGGCGCCGGTCCGCGGAATGCATCGCCGGTCGCCTTGAGCGCCCAGTAGATGTCGGCATGACGGCTCAAAAGGAAGATGCCCGAGGCCGCGCGATGCACCGGATCGTGCTCGCGCAGCCAGTGCATGAATGGGTACGGGTCGCGGATGCACGCTGGCGATGCCAGTTCGGCGAATGCGTCCCGGCATACTGCCGTGGTGTTTTGCACGTCCATCGTCTTTCCCTGCTTGGCTGGTTGATCTGCCCGGCGCGCGGCAAGCGCGCCGGCGACTGGCGGAAGATCGCCGTGTCCGCTGGTATTCGTCCTCACCAGCGCACCGGGAACTCCTCGAATCCACCGGTGATGATCTCTTTGCGCAGTCTGAGTTCGTCGGGCGCCACCGCCAGGCGCAATCCGGGAAAGCGCTGGAAGATCGAGCCGAACACGACCTTGAGCTCCAGCCTGGCCAGCGCGACGCCGATGCAATAGTGCGGACCGTAGGAGAACGCCAGATGCGGCTTTTCGTCGCGTCCGATATCGAAGACTTCCGGGTCGTTGAAATGGCGCGGATCGAACGCGGTCGCCGGCAGGCCGACCAGCACCTTGCTCTCCGCGGGAATGTGCACCCCTGCGATGGTCACGTCGGTCCTCGGATAGCGCATGATGCCGTCCCAGCCGGCGCCCGGCGGGTACATGCGCAGGATTTCCTCAACCGCCTTCTCGACCAGAGACGGATCGCCGACCAGACGCTCGCGTTGTTGCGGATGGCAGAACAACGCCAGCAGCCCGAATTCGATCTGCGCGACCGTGCTCTCATGCCCTGCAACCAGCATGCCCGCTGCCAAGCCGATCGCTTCCTCCTCGGTCGCTTCGCCGCGATCGACCGCCTGCATCAGATCCGTCAACAGGTTGTCGCCCGGAGCCTGGCGTTTTTCCCGCATCTTGCCGCGGATGTAGGCGCGCAGTTCTTCCCAGGCCAGGCGCGACGCGTTGCGCGGGCCGCTTTCGTGCTGGTGCGTCATCACTTCGTCGGACAGTCCGGCGAAGAAGGCATGATCCTCATAAGGCACGCCCATCAGCGCGCTGATGACCATGGCCGGAAGCGGGAAGGAGAGCGCGCGCCGCAGGTCGGCGGGCTGCGGCTGGGTCTCCAGCGCATCGAACAACTGCGTGGCGATCGCCTCGACCTGTTGCGCGAGCAGCTTCACCCGCCGGTTGCTGAAGGCCGGCGCGACGATCGTGCGCAGCCTGGCGTGTTCAATGCCCTCATGCGAGACCAGCCACCCCGGCGAACCCAAGATCACCGAATCCGGCGTGAATTCGGCTGGCGGCATTCCCGCCGGGCGGAACGTCGCATCGGACAGGACCGCTTTGGCCTCGTCGTAGCCCGTCACCCACCAGCCTTCGTGTCCGGAGGGAAAGCGTACGCGGTGGATCGGCCCGTCCGCGCGCAACATCAGCATTGCAGGCGAAGGCTCGATATGCTCCACGCGCCACATGGGTAGAGTTACCAATTCGCTTTGCGACATGACAGGACTCACTCTCTGGCGATGGAAGGGCGGAAGGTGACCGGCAGCCGTTGTGGGCAACGGATCACGTAAGAAGGCTGATAGGCGATGTCTTCCAGGGCGACGGCCAACGCCAGCTCGTGCAGCCGCGCGAACAGCGCCGGGAACGCGCATAGCAATTCCAGGCGTGCCAGCGCGGCGCCCAGGCAGAAATGCGGCCCCTGCCCGAACGACAGATGGGGATTGGGCTGCCGGGTGACATCCAAGGCCTGGGCGCCCGGCCCGAACGCGCGCTCGTCCCGGTTGGCCGCGTGGAACGCCATCAGGATGGCCTCGCCACGCCGGATCGTGCAGCCGTCGATTTCCACATCCTGTGTGGCATAGCGGAACGGCAGGTTGGCCACACTGCTGCCCCAACGCAGAATCTCCTCGATCGCCTGCGCCCACGGAACCTGGCCGCTCAGCACCAGGCGCAGCTGCTGCGGATGCGTCAGCAATGCCAGCACGCCATTGCCGATGACGCCGGTGGTGGTCACAAAACCCGCCGAAAGCACCATGAACAGCATGTCGATAAGTTCGGTGTCGGAAACGAGTTCGCCGCTATCGCGCGCGGCGATCAACGCCGACGCCAGGTCGTCGCCGGGCAGGCGCCGCTTGAGCGCGATCAGCCAGCGAAAGAAATCCGGAATGCGTTGCCGCGTCTGCTGCACCTCGGCGGCCGACGCGGAGGTGCTGGCCAGGCTGTTGGTGAGCAGGATGATCTCGGCACGGTTTTCCTCCGGCAAGCCGAACAGTTCGGCAATCACGCTGGCGGGCAGCGGGACGGCGAACTCCTGCATCAGATCGGCGCTGCCGCGCGCGGCGATCCCGGCGAGGAGCTGGTCGACGCGGCGTTCGATATCGGGAGCCAGCAAGGCGATGCGGCTGGGCGCGAAGCTTCTGGCCAACAGTCCGCGCAGGCGCTGGTGATCGGCACCGTGCGCAGTGACCATGTTATCCAGCCTGCACATTCCGATCAGCGGGTGATCCTCTGGGATTTCGCCATCCTGCAGCGCTCGCCAATGCCGCCAGTCTCTGCTGAAGCGCTGGTCGGCAAGGATGCATTTGAGCGTCTGATGACGGCCCGCGGCCCAGGTCACGACATTGCCGGGCAGCGCCACCCTAGCCACCCCATCCCACTGCAGAATCGAAAACGATGCATTATCCAATTGCGACTGAGCGATCGACATATCGATCACATCACAACGTTCGCTTTCCAAGCGCATACCAATAGATCCTTACAAAATAATTATATTTTATGCAAAGCCCTCGAAATATCGCAGCGTAGCAGGATTACGTGCGCGAAATTCAATTACATCAGCCACGCCAGTACATTTTCTTTGTGCGAAAGCGCACAAAAAATATAAGCACACGAATCTTTGCAGATGCATAGCTTTTGCAACGGAAAGAGCTCACTCCGGCAGCTTCAATTCAATGAAACGTTCGCTGACATCCCCATCATATCCAGCTGTTTCTTAGAAAAATTATCATTCGTTCAAAAAAACCAAGATACATAGTAGATACAAATTGGACAAAAATATTGCGATCCATCGCGATTCAGCGACGCACGGCCATCGTTTAGCCAATAAAGGTTCGCCAGAATTTCGTAAAATGCGATCTGGACTTAATCCGATCTTGTCCTTCGCCATCTCACGATGTGGCCAATGCCCAGCCACGCTTGCGCAGGAACGGATCGGCTGGGCCGGCGCGCCTGTGCACAAAACGCCTCGCCCCGCGCGTTTCCGATCGGCACGCGCACGCCCGTGGCGCGGCGGCGATGGCGCGCGCCATGTTCCGTAGCAGATGGTCTTTGCCTGGATGCTCTGATGCTGTTGCTTGCAGGCGCGCGCAGTTGCCGCCTCCTGCCTTCGCCAGGCGCCTCAGATCCCCGATCGACGCCGGCCCCACCGCGATGCGGGCACATCGGCGGCGATACTTACCTGGGTTTTACCCGCCGTACCAGACCAGCAGCAATGCCAGCAATGCCGGCATAGCTTGCACGAACAAGATGCGCCGGCTGACGCTCATCGCGCCGTAGATCCCGGCCATCACCACGCAGATCAGAAAGAAGGTCGCCACGTCGCGACGCTGTGCCAGCAATGCCCAGAACAGTCCTGCCGCCAAGAAGCCGTTGTACAGGCCCTGGTTGGCCGCCAGCACCTTGGTCAGTTGCGCCTTGTCCGGCGTGTTGCGGAACACCTTCATGCCCAGCGGGCGGGTCCACAGGAACATCTCCAGCACCAGGATGTAGAGGTGCAGCAACGCCACCAGGCATACCAGGATCGAGGCCAGCAGGGTCATGCGCGCGTCCGTTGGCAAAACAGGATGCACAGCATAGCCGTTGCCGCAGCGGCAGGCACCGCGGCCGCGCGGCCGCGCGCAGACTCAACGCGTGGGCGCCGTCTCCGACGCGGCAGGCGCGGTGCTTTCGACCGCACGCGCCAGGCGCCAGCCGATGACACCGGAGAGCGTCGCCGCCAGCGCGGCCAACGCGGCGAAACCGGGCACGCCCATGCCCAGCCCGCGCAGGCCGTTCATCGCCGAGGCCACGGCCACGTCGCCGGCACGCCACACCGCCGTATCCACCGCATTCTTGCCCTGGTAGCGCAGTTGCCGCGGCACCCGCGTGTACAGCGATTCGCGCGCCGGTCCGACCATGCCGTAGGTCAGCGAACGGGTGATCACCAGCGGCAGCACCACCCAGGGCACGATCCACACCGCCAGCGCGTACGGGTCGGGCGACAACGCAGTCGCCACCAGCGTGCCGACGCTGATCAGCGCCCATAGCGCGATCACCGCGCCGGCCCCCTTCTTCATCAGCAGCCAGCGGGTCACGCTGATCTGCACGACGACCTGCAGCACGTTGGTTGCCATGTCGATATTGGCGGCGAACTGGGTGCGCTCGACCGCGTTGTGGAAAGTGGCGCCGGAGTAATCGGTCATCAGCGCATAGCCGACCGTACCGATGCAATCGCCGAGCAGCATCAGCAACGCCATGCCGCGCATGAACGGATTGGACAGGATCTGCTTGAGTCCGTCGAACATGCCGCCGCCGACCGCCGCCTCGTGGCCGACGTCATGACGGCGCGCGCCATGCACCCGCGCCCAGCGCCCGAGCAGAATCACGCAGGCCAGCGCCACGCACAGCAGCGCCGCCGACACCACCAGCAGCGGCGCCACGCCGATCACCCCGACCAGCCCGCGGGTCAGCAGGGGCCCGGCCAACGCGCCGGCAGTGCCGCCCAAGCCGATCAACGGGAACATCCGCCGTGCCTGTTCATTGCTCCAGATATCGGCCATGAAGCTCCAGAACACCGACACCACGAACAGGTTGAACACGCTGACCCAGACGAAGAACACGATGCCCAGCACGCGCGGACTGAGCCGGCCGTGACCGCTGAACAGCGGCACGAAGCCGAGCAGGCACAGCGCGAAGAACACGTACACCGCCGGCACCACGATCCGCCGAGGCCAGCGCGCCGCCATCCATGCGAACAGCGGGGTCAGCAGCAACGTGGCGACGAAGGTGGCCATGAAGAACCAGGGCAACTGGGTCGAGCCGACCGCCGCCGACAGCTGCTCGCGCACCGGTCGGATCACGTAGTACGCCGCCAGCACGCAGAAGAAATAGACGAAGGACAGCAGCACCGCGCGCAGCTCGCCGGTCTGGACGCGCTTGTTTTCCGCTTGCATCGGCCTGCCGTTCGCCGGGTGGTTGCGCGCACGGTAGCCGATGCACTGCAACATCGCCAGCGCCGCCGCCACGCGCAGACCCACGCTCCTCGGCACGTCGGCATCCCGCGGCGCGGCCGAGCATATGCTCTATCCCCGGCGGCTAGCGTCGGCGCCACGAAACGGGGGAACCGCGGGTGTACGACTACATCATCATCGGCGCAGGCTCGGCAGGCTGCGTGCTGGCCAACCGGCTCAGCGAGGATCGCGATTGCAAGGTGCTGCTGATCGAGGCCGGGCCGCGCGACCGCAATCCCTTCATCCACATGCCGGCGGGCCTGGCGCGGCTGACCAGCAACCGCCGCATCAACTGGAACTACCTCACCGCGCCCGAGCCGGCCTTGAACGATCGGCGCCTGTGGTGGCCGCGCGGCAAGGTGCTGGGCGGCTCCAGTTCGATCAACGCGATGTGCTACGTGCGCGGCGTGGCAGCCGACTACGACGACTGGGCCGCCCACGGCGCCGAGGGCTGGGACTGGCGCGGCGTGCTGCCGTATTTCCGGCGCAGCGAACGCAATAGCCGCGGCGGCGATGCGCTGCACGGCGGCGACGGTCCGCTGCACGTGTCCGATCTGCGTTACCACAACCCGCTGTCGGACGTGTTCATCGCTGCCGGCGAGCAGGCCGGTTTCGCCCACAACCGCGACTTCAACGGCCCGCAGCAGCAGGGCGTGGGCCTGTACCAGGTCACCCAGAAGGACGGCGCGCGCTGCTCGGCGGCGGTCGCCTACCTGGCGCCGGCGCAGGCGCGCCCCAACCTGCAGGTGATCACCGACGCGCTGGTGCTGCGCCTGCTGCTCGAGGGCGAACGCGTGGTCGGCGTGGCCTACGCGCAGCGCGGCGCCGAAGTGCAGGCGCGGGCCGCACGCGAGGTGCTGCTCAGCGCCGGCGCGGTGAACTCGCCGCAACTGCTGATGCTCTCGGGCATCGGCCCGGCCGACGAACTGCAGCGCCATGGCATCGACGTGCGCCTGGACCAGCCGCAGATCGGCGCCAACCTGCAGGACCATCTGGACGTGTGCACGCTGTACCGCACCCGCCCGGGCATCAGCTACGACCGCCGCAACCAGCTGAAGATCGCCTTCGACTATTTCCTGCGCGGCCACCGCGGCGCCGGCAGCAGCAACATCGCCGAGGCCGGCGGTTTCATCCGCTCGCCGCTGGCGCCGGACGCGCGCGCCGACATCCAGCTGCATTTCGTGCCGGCGATGCTCGACGACCACGGCCGCCACCGGCTGCCCGGCGACGGCTTCACCCTACACGCCTGCCACCTGCAGCCGCGCAGCCGCGGCCGTCTGTCGCTCAACGACGCCGACCCGCGCACGCCGGCGCGGATCCAGGCCAACTACCTCAGCGATGCGGACGGCTTCGACCTGCGCATGCTGGTGGAATGCGCGCGCCTGGCGCGGCGCATCCTGCGGCAGCCGGCATTCGATGCCTGGCGCGGCGCGCCGTTGCTGCCGGAACGCGAGGACCTGGACGCAGCCGGCCTGATCGCCTACATCCGCGCCAAGGCCGAGACCATCTACCACCCCATCGGCACCTGCCGCATGGGCAACGATGCGCAGGCGGTGGTCGATCCGCAGCTGCGCCTGCGCGGGTTGGAAAGATTGCGCGTGGTCGATGCCTCAGTGATGCCGCGCCTGGTCAGCGGCAACACCAACGGCCCGACGATGATGATCGCCGAGCGCGCCGCCGACCTGATCCGCGGCCACGGCGTGCTGCGCGACTGAGCGGCGGCGAGCACGCGCCAGCGGCGCTGGCG
>NZ_CAPJ01000530.1 GCF_000331775.1 Xanthomonas translucens pv. translucens DSM 18974 | reverse complement strand
GCCGGCGCCTGCCGGCATTCCTGCAGGATCCGCGAATTGGCCAGCCAGGCGAACGCCGGCAAGCCCGCGCGGCGCTGCTGCAGCACCTGGTAGCGTGCGACGAAGGCGCGGCCGACCGTGCCGGTGCCGAGCAGGCCGAGCCGCGGCAGTGCGGCATCGACGGCCCGCGCCGGCGCTGGCGCTATGGCATCGGCGACGCTGCTGCTCACGCGTCCACCCGTTTGCGCGCCACCGCCTCGCCCGCCTGCTGCGCACGCAGCAGACCGGCCTGCAGGTCGGCGATCAAATCCTCGCTGGACTCGATGCCCACCGACAGCCGCAGCAGGCCATCGCTGATGCCGGCGTTGGCGCGCGCCTCGGCGGTCATCGCCGCATGCGTCATCGACGCCGGATGCGCGATCAGGCTCTCGACCCCGCCCAGCGACTCGGCCAGGGTGAAATAGCGCAGGCCATCGACGAAGGCACGCACCTGCGCTTCGCCGCCGGCCAGCTCGAAGCTGATCATCGCGCCGAAACCGGTCTGCTGCCGCGCCGCCACCGCATGCCCCGGATGCGTGGCCAGGCCCGGGTAATAGACCTGGTTGACCGCGGCATGCCCGTCGAGCAGCGCCACCACCGCCTGCGCATTCTCCTGGTGCACGCGCAGCCGCGCATCCAGCGTACGCAGGCCGCGCAGGGTCAGGAACGCATCGAACGGCGAACCGGTCAGGCCCAGCGCGTTGGCCCACCACACCAGTTGCTGGTGCAGTTCGGCGGTGGCGGCGATCACCGCGCCGCCGACCACATCGCTGTGGCCGTTGACGTACTTGGTGGTGGAATGGATCACCAGGTCGGCGCCGAACGCAATGGGCTTCTGCAGCGCCGGCGACAGGAAGGTGTTGTCGACCACCGCCAGCGCGCCGGCCTTGTGCGCGGCATCGATGACGAACCGCAGGTCGGTGATGCGCAGCAGCGGATTGGACGGGGTTTCGATCAGCACCAGCTGCGGCGACTGCGCCAGCGCCTCGGCCAGCGAGCGCGGATCGGTCAGGTCGGCGGTGATCAGCTCGAAATGGCCCTTCTTGGCCAGCGCGTTGAACAGGCGCCAGCTGCCGCCGTACGCATCGTGCGGCACCACCAGCTTGTCGCCCGGCTGCAGCAGCGCGTTCAACACCAGGTTGATCGCGCCCATGCCGGTGGCGGTGATCACACCGCCGGCGCCGCCTTCCAGTTCCGCCAGCGCTTCGCCGAGCAGGTCGCGGGTCGGATTGCCGCTGCGGGTGTAGTCGTACTGGCGCTTGTTGCCGAAGCCGTCGAAGCTGAAGTTCGACGACAGCACGATCGGCGGGGTCACCGCGCCATAGGCGGTGTCGCGGTCGATGCCGGCGCGCACCGCGGCGGTGGCGGCGCTACAGGGCAGGTCGTTGTCGTGGGCAGTGCTCATGCGGTAACTCCGGTGGGGCGAAGGGCGGTGGCGAGGATCGCGTCGATGCGGTCGGTTTCTTTCAGGAAGGCGTCGTGGCCGTACGGCGAGCGCAGCACGCGCAGGCTGCCGCGCGGGCCCAGCCCTTCGACCAGGGTGACCAGGTCGGCCAGCGGCACCAGGCGGTCGCCTTCCACCGCGACCACCACGGTGGGCACGGCGACGGCGGCCGGATCGATGCGGTGCAGGTCGATGGATTCGGACAGGCGCAGGTAGGCGTTGACCTGGGTGCGCGCCACGTACTGCGCGCCGGCGGCATCCAGGTAGTCCTCGGCGGCGACGCGGACGCGGCCGTTGATCACTTCCGGCGGCGCGTCGAAGCGCTCGCCGAATTCTTCCGGGGTGCGGTAGCTGAGCATCGCGAACTGCCGCGCCAGCGACAGCCCGTGGCTCTCGGCGCACTGCAACTGGCCCAGCGCCACCGCGCGGCGCTGCAGCGCGCGCCACGCCGCAGCATACGGATGCGCGCGGTGCGCGCCGCTGACCGCGACCAGCTTCAGCAAGCGCTGCGGATGCCGCACCGCCAGCTGCAGGCCGACCAGCGCGCCGTAGGAATAGCCGACGAAGCCATGCAGTTGGGCGATGCCCAGCGCATCCAGCAGCGCGGCGATCGCATCGGCCTGGTCGGCGCTGTCGATCGGCACGTCCAGGCTGCCATCGGCACCGACGAAGTCGAACCCGAGCATGCGCCGCTGGCCCGGATCCAGCGCCCGCCCCGGCCCGACCAGGCCTTCGGCCCAGCCTTTCTCGGGGAAGCTCGCATTGGCGGCCAGATGGCGGTGCGCGGAAATGCCGCCGGCCACGAACACCACCGGCGCGTCGGCCGGGCCGCTCAGTTCGTAGCGCAGGCGCAGCAGCTGCACGCCAGCGTGGCGCAGCGGCAACGCCACCGCGACTTCGCCGCGCATCGCGATCACGCCATCGGCGGCCGGCGCGACGTCGGCGGCGTAGCGGTCCAGCGCTGGATGCGCGTCAAGCGGGCGATTTGGCGTATTCACGAAGCTCATGGCGGTATCCGGTGAGGAACGGCCATCGAGCTTCGCGGAGCTCGCGTTCGACGTGCGGAAGGCACGAATCGAACCATCTTTCGGCGGACGCGGTGGTCCCCGCAGGATTTGGCACCTACACGGTCGCTTGCGCGCCCGCTGGCTGCCCCGGCATCAAAGGGCCTGTCCCTCCGCCGGTCTCGATGGTGGCGCCACGATGCCAGCGTTTTTCGGCGCTGTCAAATCTCTTTATTCGGATGGAGCGATATAAGAAGCCACATCGGTGACTGCCGCATACTGCGCACCGCCACGGCGCTCCCCACGCCTGCG
>NZ_CAPJ01000531.1 GCF_000331775.1 Xanthomonas translucens pv. translucens DSM 18974 | reverse complement strand
GAGGCCGGCAGCCGTTCGAAGTCGTGCCCGGTCCAGCGCGCCACGCCGCCGCGCGTGCCCACCCACAGCGTGCCGTCGGGCGTGGTCGCCAGTGAGATCACCACCGGCGACGGCAGGCTGCGCTCGTCGCCCGGCATCGGCATGTAGCGGCTCAGTTTGCCGTCCGCCTGCAGCCGGTGCAGGCCGCCGTTGGCGGTGCCGAACCAGATGCTGCCGTCGGGGGTGGAGGTGATCGCCCAGACCGTGGCGCTGCCGATCTGCGGATAGTTGCTGCGGTCGTAGTAGCGGAACGTGCGCCGGTCCGCCGAGAGCATGCCCAGGCCGGCATTCTGGGTACCGAACCACACCCGGTTCTGCGCATCGACATGCACGGTCCAGATCTTGTTGTCGCGCAGCCCGTCCTCGATCCGCCAGATGCGGTAGCCGCGCCCATCGAAGCGCGCCAGGCCGTCGCTGCTGGCCAGCCACAGGTAGCCGAGCCGGTCTTCGGCAAAACCGTTGATGCTGTTGGACGGCAAGCCATCGGCCACGGTCAGCTGGCGCGGCTGCGGGGTCGGCGGCACCGCCGCCACGGCAAGCGCCGACCACAGCAGCAGCAGCCATCCCAAGATCCTTCTGGACCGCATCGTCATCTCCCTGTGCATGGACGCCGGGTCTGCCGACGTCCGCCGCCATCGTCGGCGATAAGCGCCGCCGCTGGCAACCGACGGGTGGTGGGGTGTGGGACTCGGGACTCGAAAAGCGGCGCAGGCGTTGCCTGCGAATCCGCTGCAGCCCTTACGCTTTCCGGGTCCCCAGTCCCCAGTCCCGAGTCCCGGCCTCCACATCCATCACTCTCCGAATCGCCTCAGCCAACATGTCGCCAGTGACAGGCTTACGCACGAAGCCGGCGAAACCGGCCGCCTTGGCCGCGGCCTCGGCCTCGCCGTCGGAACGTGCGGTGACCGCGACCAGCGGGAACTCGTAGCCGAGCGCGCGCAGCTGCCGCGCCAGCGCCAGGCCGTCGAGCGCCGGCAGGTCCAGGTCGAGCAGGCCCAGGTCGAAGGTAGCCTGGCTGACCTCGGTCAGCGCTTCCAGGCCATGCGCGGCGCAGGCCACGTAGTGGCCGCGGCTGCGCAGCAGTTCGGCCATCACCTGGGCCACGGTGGGTTCGTCCTCGACCAGCAGGATCCGCAGCGGCGCCTGCACCCGCGCCGGCAGCGGCACCACCGTCAGCGCCTCGGCAGGCCGCAGCTGCCAGCGCAGCGGCAGCGTCACCCGGAAGCGCGCGCCATGCCCGAGCCGGCTGTCCACCTGGATGCGCCCGCCCATCGCCATCGCCAGTTCCTGGCTGATCGCCAGGCCCAGCCCGCTGCCGCCGTAGCGGGCGGCGGTGCGCGGGCCTTCGCCCTGTTCGAAGCGCTGGAACAGCCGCGCCTGCTGCTCGGCGCTCATGCCCGGGCCGGTGTCGGCGACCTCCACGCACAGCCCGTGCCCGCTCTGCAGCGGCGACACGTGCAGCGTGACCGAGCCGCTGGCGGTGAACTTGATCGCGTTGCCGACCAGATTGAGCAGGATCTGCCGTACCCGCACCGCGTCGCCGTTGACGGTCACCGTACCCGGCAAGGTGTCGTGGCATTCGAAGCGCAGCCCGCGCGCCTGCGCCAGCGGCGCCATCAGGTTCACCACGTCGGCGATCAGCGCCTGCAGCGCGAACGGCTGAAGGTCGAGCTGCAGGCGCCCGGCCTCGATCCGCGCCAGGTCCAGCGCGTCGTTGACCAGATGAAGCAGGTGCGTGCCGGCACGGCGGATCGAGTCGGTATAGCCGCGCTGTTTCGGATCCAGCGGCGTGGCCAGCAGCAGTTCGCTCATGCCGAGCACGCCGGTCATCGGCGTGCGCACCTCGTGCCCGAGCGTGGCCAGGAAACGGGTCTTGGCCAGCGAGGCCTGCTCGGCCACTTCCTGCTTGTGCAGCGCCAGCTGCCAGGCATGCTGGCGGCGCAAGCGACGGCGGTAGGCGCGCAGCGACAGCAGCACCAGCAAGGCGCCGGCGGCAAGCAGCCCGGCGATGCCCCAGACGCTGCGCCACCACGGCGGATACACCCGGAACGGCAGCCGCAGCGTCGGCGACCAGGCGCCGTTGCGGGTGCGCGCCTGGACCTCGAGCACATGCGCGCCAGCCGGCAGCTGCGGCAGCATGCGCTCGCCGGCGGCACCGACCGCGACCCAGTCGCGGTCGTAGCCGGACAGGCGGAAGCGGTAGCCGATGCCCTCCGGATCGACGAACGAGAGCAGCCGCGCCACCACGCGCAGGTCGCGGTCGTCCGGCTGCAGGGCGAAACCGCCGCTCACCGGCAGCGCCAGCAGACGCTCGCCGCGGCGCACCTGCACGCTCTCCACGCTCAGCGCCAGCGGCACCGACGGCGGGTCCGGCAGACGCGTGTCCAGCAAGGCCACGCTGCCGTCGGCGGTGGCCGCCAGCAACACCCCGTCGGCCGCCATCAGCAGCCCGCGCTTGACCACTTCCTGGCTGCTCAGGCCATCGCGCGCGCCGAACGCGCGCACCGCCGGCAGGTGCCGCGGATCGATCCGGAACAGGCCGCGGCGCGTGCCCAGCCAGGCGCGCCCCTGCTGATCGACCACCAGGCCCTGCGACTCGGTCGCCGGCACGCCCTCGGCCGCCGCATAGCGGTGCAGCTGCCGCCAATGCCCGCCCTCGCGGCGCCACAGCTCGAGGCCGGACAGGCGATGCAGCCACAGGGTCTGCGCATCGGCGAAGGCGAACGACTGCACCCGTTCGCCATCGAACTCCGGCGGGGCGCGAAACTTCCCGGCAGCGGCGTCCCAGTAGTGCAAGTGCTCGGCGGCCAGCCACGGCGTGCCGTCCGGCGCCAGATCGAACGCGGCGATATCGGCGGCGGCGGCCAAGCCGCGCTGCGGACCGTGGATGTTGTCCAGCACGTGGCCGTCGGCGAGCGAACGCACCTGCACGCCGAAGATGGGCACGGCCACCCACAGGCTGCCGTCGGCCCGCTCGCGCAGCCAGACGCTACCGCCGATTTCGGGGGTCGGGTCGCGCGCCGACCTGCGGCTCCATCTCTGCAACGCGCCAGCGCCGGCCGGTCTGCGCAACAGCGTGCCGTTGCTGCCCAGCCACAGCATGCCGGCGGCGTCATGCAGCACCGACATCAAGCGGGTGCCGAGCAGGCCGGAGGCCCATGCCGGTTTGCTCAGCTCGCCGCTGGACGGTTGCAACCGGTACACGTTGCCGCCGGCCCCGGTCAGCCATGCCCCGCCATCGCGGGCCGGCGCCAGGCCCGCGTACAGGTCCGGCGCCAGGCCGTGCGACGGCCCCAGCACCGCCAGCCGCCGCCAGTCCGGACGCAGGTAGCCCAGGCCGCGAGTCGGCAACGACACCCATAGCCCGCCTTCCTTGTCGCGCAGCATGCTCGCCACCACGTTGGCGCCGGACACCGCCGCCTCGCCTTCGCTGATGTGGCGCAACGCACCGTCGGCCGGCTTGTGCCACAGGCCCTGGCCGTTGCCCAGCCAGTAACCGCCGCTGCCGTCCTCGGCCATGCACAGCACCCCGCCCGGCAGTGCGCCGGTCCAATCGGCACGCTGCCAACGCCCGTCGTGACCGAGCCGGTACAAGTCCATGTTGATGCCGACCCAGATCCCGTCGGACAGCGCGACCAGCGCCGACAGCCGCTGCTGCGTGCCATCGCTGCCGGGCAGCCGATAGGCGCTGGCGCGGGTGCCGTCGTAGCGGACCAGGCCCTTGATGGTGCCGACCCACAGCACCCCGGAGCGATCGAACGCCAGGCCAGAGACCGCGCTGTCGAGCATCGCATCGACCTCGCCGTCGCCGGCCTGGATGCGCTGCACGCGCCCGTCCGGCGGCAGCCGATACAAGCCGCCGGCATAGGTGCCGAACACGATCTCGTCGCCACGGCTGGCGATCGCGAATACATCGTCGCTGCGCATCGCCGGTTGCGTGGCCATGTTGAAATGGCGGAAGCCGCGGCGCCCGGCGTCGAGCACGCTCAGGCCGCCGCCTTCGCAGGCCACCCACACCCGGTTGCGCGCATCGATGTGCAATTCCTGCACGTTGTTGCAGCGCAGGGACTGCGGATCGTCCGGATCGTGGCGCCAGATGCGGAATTCGCGCCCGTCGTAGCGGGCCAGGCCGTCACCACTGGCGATCCACAGGTAGCCGTCGCGGTCCAGGCTCAGCCGCGAGATCTCGCTGGACGGCAACCCGTGCTCGGCGCCCAGCACGCGGAACCGCGGCAGTTCCGGCACCGTCGCCAGCGCGCTGGCGCAGCAGCCGGCCAGCACCAGCAGCCAGGCGAGCATCCAGCCGCGGCGCAGGCGTCGAGGACGTGGGATTTGCATCGACATCGGCTCCAGCGGCAGTGAACGATCGGCGGCGGATGAACACCGGCGCACTGCCGGGGCCGGCCGCAAACAGCGCGGCCGCTCCGTGCCGCCTTGATGCGGCAGCGTTCTTATACCGCGGGGGGCGGCAAAATCCCACCCGCCGCGCGGCGCAACGCACCATTGCACGGCACGCAGGCGCAAGCGCGGCGGACTGCGCCTAGAATCCGGCCTACACGTTCTTTATGGTCGACCCATGCTCCAGCGCTGCCTGCTCGCCCTGCTGCTGACCCTGCCGACCGCCGCGCTGGCGGCCCCGGCGCAGTACGCGCTGGACCCGGTGCACACCCGCGTGCTGTTCGCGATCGAACACGCCGGTTTCTCCAATGCGCTGGGCACCGTGTCCGGCAGCAGCGGCACACTGCTGTTCGATCCGGACGACTGGCGCAGCGCGCGGCTGGACGCGCGGGTCCCGCTGCAGCGGCTGGACCTGGGCGACGCCAAGTGGAACCGCGCCGCGTTGGCGCACAACCTCGTCGACGGCGAGCATTTCCCGGAGGCGCGCTTCGTCTCCACCCGGATCGAGCCGATCGACGCCACCCACGCCAAGGTGTTCGGCACGCTGACCCTGCACGGGGTCAGCCGCGAGATCGCGCTGGACGTGACCCTCAACGCGCTGAAGCGGCATCCGCTGCCGCCGTTCCGCCGCACCGTCGGCTTTTCCGCCACCACCACGCTGCAGCGCGCCGACTTCGGCATCGCCGCCTGGCCGTCGGTGATCGGCGCCACGGTCGAAGTGCGCATCGAGGCCGAGGCGACCCGCGCCGGCAGCGCCGATGCCGACCCGGCGCCGGCGGATGCCCCCGCCGCCGACACCCCCGACCCCCGCGCCAGCCAGGACGCCACGCCATGACCGCCAGGAACACCGCCGAGCGCTGGGGCAGCATCAGCCAGACCCTGCATTGGCTGATCGCCGCCTTGATCCTGCTGCTGGGCGTGGTCGGCCTGACCATGGGCGAGCTGCCGAAGACGCCCAAGTACTTCTGGGTCTACACCGCGCACAAGTCGCTCGGCCTGACCGTGCTGGCGCTGGTGATCGCGCGCCTGGGCTGGCGCCTGTATGCCGGCGCGCCCAAGCCGGTCCCAGGCACACCGAGCTGGCAGGAACGCATCGCCAGCGCCACCCACGTGCTGCTGTACGTGCTGATCTTCGCCATGCCGCTGTCCGGCTGGCTGTACGACTCCAGCAGCGGCCTGCGCCCGTTCCGCTGGTTCGGCCTGGTCGCCGTGCCCAAGCTCAGCGCGCCCGACCAACACCTGCGCGACCTGTCGCATGCGCTGCACGAATGGGGCTTCTGGATCCTGATCGCGGTGGTGCTGGCGCATGCCGGCGCCGCCTTCTACCACCACCTGTTGCAACGCGATGCCACCCTGGCGCGGATGTTGCCGCGCGGCTGGCTGAGCCCCAAATCCTAAGGAGTTCCAGCATGTCGTCCCGTTTCGCCTCCCCCGCCGCCGTCGCCGCCAGCCTGGTGGCGATGCTCGCCGCCGCCGCCCCCGCCTTCGCCGCCGACTACGTGCAGGCGCCGGGCTCGAGCCTGGTGTTCGCCAGCAAGTACGACGGCGAAGTGTTCACCGGCCAGTTCCCCGGCTTCGACACCAAGCTCAGCTTCGACCCGGCCAACCTGGCCAGCGCCAGGCTCGACGTGGCGATCCCGCTGGCCGGCGCCAAGAGCGGCAATGCCGACCGCGACTCCACCTTGCAGGGGCCGGACTTCTTCGACGTGGCCAAGTTCGCCACCGCCCACTACCGCGCCGACAAGTTCCGTGCGCTCGGCAACAACCAGTACGCCGCCGACGGCACCCTGGAACTGCGCGGCGTGTCCAAGCCGGTGACCCTGACCTTCACCTGGACCCCGGGCGCGCAGCCGGTGCTGGCCGGCAAGGCGCTGGTCAAGCGCCTGGACTTCGGCGTCGGCGGCGGCGACTGGGCCGACACCAAGACCATCCCCAACGAAACCGCGATCAGCACCAAAGTGGTGTTCAAGGCGAAGTGATTCGCCACAGGCCGCAGCGGCACGCGGCCACTGGGCGGCGGATTCCCTCCTCGGGTCCGCCTGCTTTTTGTGCCTGGATGGGCACGGCGGCGGCGATCAGTCCTGCCGTGCCAGCCAGTCCGCCACCCCACGCACATCGAACGGCCACCCCAGCTCGCGCCCGCCGGCGTCGCGCAGCACCGGCACGCGCTCGCCATAGCGCGCCTCCAATGCCGCATCGCCATCGATGAACACGCTTTGCAGGTCGCCCACGCGCGCCTGCGCCAGCACCGTCAGCGCCTGGTCGCACAGCTGGCAGTCGTCGCGCTGGTACAGGGTCAGGGACATGGGCGCGGCTCCGATGCTGCGCTGCGGGCGTCCGCACTGCGCCAGGGGGATAGAATAGATGGTCTTTGGCCTTCCACCTCTGCGGCACGTATGGCTGTCAGCACCTTCGACCTGTTCAAGATCGGCATCGGCCCAAGCTCCTCGCATACCGTGGGGCCGATGCGTGCGGCCGAGCGCTTCGTGCACCGCTGGCTGCTGGATCCGGGCCGGCTCGGCGAGGTGGTGCGGATCCGCGCCGAGGTGTTCGGCTCACTGGCGCTGACCGGGCGCGGCCACGGCACCGACAAGGCGCTGCTGCTGGGCCTGGAAGGCCAGCGCCCGAACCTGATCGACCCGGACATCATTCCCGGCACGCTGGAGCGCATCCGCAGCAGCAAGCGCATCAACCTGATGGGCCAGCACAGCATCGCCTTCGACGAGAAGCGCGACCTGGCGCTGAACAAACGCCACAAGCTGCCGTACCACACCAACGGCATGCGCTTCACCGCCTACGCCGCAGACGATGAGGTGATCGCCACGCGCGACTACTACTCGGTCGGCGGCGGCTTCGTGGTCAACCAGGACGACGCCGCCGACGACCGCATCGTCGCCGACGAAACGCCGCTGCCCTACCCGTTCAAGAGCGGCGACGAACTGCTGGCGCAGGCTGCGCGCAGCGGCCTGAGCATCGCCGCGCTGATGTTAGAGAACGAGAAATGCTGGCGCAGCGAGGACGAGATCCGCGCCGGCCTGCGCGAACTGTGGAACGCGATGCAGGCCTGCATGGCGCGCGGCATTCGCGAGGAAGGCACCCTGCCCGGCGGCCTCAACGTATCGCGGCGCGCGCCTGCGCTGTACCGCGAACTGTCGTCCAAGCCGGAAGCGGCGATGCGCGATCCGCTGACCACGCTGGACTGGGTCAACCTGTACGCACTGGCGGTCAACGAAGAGAACGCCGCCGGCGGGCGCGTGGTCACCGCACCGA
Organism: Xanthomonas translucens pv. translucens DSM 18974; assembly: GCF_000331775.1. The sequence goes on along the minus strand of NZ_CAPJ01000531.1, from coordinate 5,695 downwards.
CCAACGGCGCGGCCGGGATCATTCCCTCGGTGCTGCACTACTTCGACCGTTTCTGCCCGGGCAGCGACGAACAGCGCATCTTCGATTTCCTGCTGACCGCCGCGGCGATCGGCATCCTGTACAAGGAAAACGCCTCCATCTCCGGCGCCGAAGTCGGCTGCCAGGGCGAAGTCGGGGTGGCCTGCTCGATGGCTGCCGGCGGCCTGGTCGCCGCGCTCGGCGGCAAGCCGGGGCAGATCGAGAACGCCGCCGAGATCGGCATGGAGCACAACCTCGGCCTGACCTGCGACCCGATCGGCGGCCTGGTGCAGATCCCGTGCATCGAGCGCAACGCGATGGGCGCGGTAAAGGCGATCAACGCCAGCCGCATGGCCATGCGCGGCGACGGCAAGCACAAGGTATCGCTGGACAAGGTGATCCGGACCATGCGCGACACCGGCCACGACATGCAGGACAAGTACAAGGAAACCAGCCGCGGCGGGCTCGCGGTGAACGTGATCGAGTGCTGAGCTGATGCCGCACGCGTGTCCTGCCTGTCCGAACGGAGCGCGCCGCTGCGGCGCATGCGCGGGCCATGACGGCGCACCCCGCAGGTGGGACCTGCCTGGATGACAGGCCTTGCGGCTGTCGCGATCGCCGACGCCGCGCAGGCCTTTGTTGCGGTGCGGATAAAGATCGGCGCGCCTGCGCCGATAGCAACGTCGACGATACGCAGAGCCGGCACTGGAATCCCCTTGCAGTCCCACCCCGCTTCCTGGCGCACCCGTGCGCTAAAGCTGACCATGCTCTTCGCGGCCTGGACCGCACTCGTGCCGAGCGCGGCCGCGCTGCAGCCGGACAAGCAGTTCAACCAGTACGAACGCCAGCGCTGGAGCCTGGAACAAGGGCTACCGCAGCTGAGCGTGCAGGCCTTCGCGCAGGACCGGCAGGGCTATCTGTGGATCGGCACGATGGGCGGGCTGGCGCGCTTCGATGGCGTGCGCATGACCAGCTTCGGCGAAAAGGCACCAGCCAACCTGCCCGGCACCTTGATCAATGCCTTGCACGTGGATCCCCGCGGCGACCTGTGGATCGGCACCTATCGCGGGCTGGCGCGCTACCGTGACGGACGCTTCAGCAACCTGCTGCCGCAGGATCCGCAAGCGCCGCTGCTGAACATCGAAGCGATCGCGGTCGATGCGCAAGGTACGGTGCTGGTCGCCGCGCAGGATGGCGTCTACGCCGTGGCCGGCGACAGCCTGCGCCTGCGCCATCGCATCGCCGACGGCGCATACGCGCTGTTGCCGCGCAACGGCGAACTGTGGGTCGGCACCCGCGGCGCGGTGCTGCGCTTCGCCGATGGCGATGGCGATGGCGAAACGCTGCCGTTGCCGGCCGATGCGCACACTGCGCCGGTGCGGCAGTTGCTGGATGCGCAGGGACGGCTGTGGGCCGGCAGCCGCGACGGCCTGTTGTTCCGCCGCGACGGCCGCTGGCAGCGCCTGCCCGGCGACCCGGCGTTGACCCGGCGCGCGGTGGAGGCGTTGTACCAGGACAGCGACGGCAATCTGTGGGTGGGCCTGCCCGGCGACCTGCTGCGCGTGCGCGATGGCGGCATCGTCGAGCACTACGCCGAACGCGAGCAGGACGCCGCCAATGCGATCTTCGAGGATCGCGAGCGCAACCTGTGGCTGGGCAGCCGCTGGAATGGCGCGACCCGTCTGTGGAATGGCTGGACGCGCCGCTACAGCAGCGACGAAGGCTTGTCCGACCCGCTGGTGTGGACGCTGGCGCGCGATCCCGACGGCTCGCTATGGGTCGGCACCGGCAACGGTCTGGCGCGGCTGCGCGATGGCCGCTACCAGCAGGTGCTGCACCGCGCACAACTGCCCGCCGACGTGCCCTACACCCTGCTCGCCGAACCCGGCCAGCTGTGGATCGGCACCCGTCGCGGCGCGCTGCTCTACCGCGATGGGCGCGTCACCGAGCCGCCGCTGCTGGCGCCGCTGCACGAACTGCAGGTCAGCGGCATCGTCCGCGACCGCGCGCAACGGCTGTGGTTCGCTACCAGCGACGGCCTGTTCCGCAGCGACGGCGTGCGCCTGCAGCGCTACGGCGAGCGCGCGGGCCTGCGCGACCCGCGCATCCGCCTGATCCACGAGACCCGCGCCGGGCGCCTGCTGATCGGCTCCCAGGCCGGCCTGTACGAACTGCACGGCGAGCGCCTGCTGCCGCTCGCCGCGGCCGGCTCGGCGCTGGCCGACGCCGACATCACCGCCGTGCACGAACTGCCCGGCGGACAGTGGGTGGTGGGCACGCTGTCGGAACAGCTATGGGTGTTCGACGGCAAGCGCTGGAGCATGTTCGACGAACACGCCGGACTGCCGGCGAACGCGGCGTTCTTCATCACCGACGACGGCAACGGTAGCCTGTGGGTGGCCGGCCTGCGCGGCGTGTACCGGCTGCCGCTGGCGAGCCTGCTCAAGCGCATCCAGGTAGCGGGCACGCCGCTGCAGGCCGAACTGCTGCTCAACGAACGCGGCCAGCGCCACGGCGGCGTGCAGGGCCTGTGCTGCAACGGCGCCGGCAACGGCAAGGGCTTTATCGACGGCGGCACCCTGTGGCTGCCCAGCCGCGACGGCGTGGTGACCATGGACACCGCCGGCATCGTCAAGAACCCGGTCGCGCCGCAGCCGGTGGTGGAGCGGATCCGCGCGCAAGGCCGCTGGATGGCACCACAGGCGCTGCGCGCCACGCCGTTGCCGGCGCAGGCGCGCGACCTGGATTTCGAGTTCACCGCCGCCTCGTTCCAGGCGCCGGAGAACGTGGAACTGCGCTATCGCCTGGTCGGCTACGACCCGCAGTGGCGCAGCCTGGACGACATCCGCCAGCGCGTGGCGAGCTATACCAACCTGCCCGGCGGCGACTACGTGTTCGAGGTCACCGGCAGCAACAACGCCGGCGTCTGGGCGCAGGCGCCGGCACGGCTGCCGTTGCGGATCCGGCTGCGCTTCCAGGAAACGCTGTACTACAAGCTGCTGCTGGCGCTGGGCGCACTGGTCCTGGCGCTGCTCTGCATCGGCATGGCGCGCGTGGTCAACCAGCGCCAGCGCGCAACCCTGGAGCGGCAGGTGCGCCAGCGCACCGAGGCGCTGCAGGCGGCGAACCTGCGCCTGCAGGAAGCCAGCTTCACCGACGACCTGACCCAGCTGCGCAATCGCCGCTACCTGTCGCTGCACATCCCCAGCGACATCGCGCTGTACCGGCGCATGGCCGCCAACGACCAGGACATGCTGTCCTCGGGCATGCTGTTCGCGCTGATCGACATCGACCATTTCAAGTCGATCAACGACAGCGGCGGCCACCATACCGGCGACGCGGTGCTGCAGCAGATGGCGCAGTTACTGGTCAGGCTGACCCGCGAAAGCGACTACGTGGTGCGCTGGGGCGGCGAGGAATTCCTGCTGGTGCTGCGCTCGGCGCCACGCGAGAACCTGACCGTGGCCGCCGAGCGCCTGTGCCGGGCGATCGCCGCGCACAGCTTCGCGCTCGATTACGGCCGCCAGAGCCAGGTCACCTGCTCGATCGGCCTGGCCGAATTCCCGTTCGTGCACGATCCCGACAGCCGCCTGGGCTGGGAACAGTTGCTGGTCCTGGCCGACCGCGCGCTGTACCAGGCCAAGGCCAAGGGCCGCAACGGCTGGGCCGCGTATCGGCCGGTGCTGGGTACACAGGCCGAACAGGTGCTGGCGGCGCTGCAGGAGCCGGCCGAGCGCATGCAGCACCACGCCTGCCTGAGCTTGGTGCACTCGCGCTGCTGAGGCGCGTTGACGCCGCCCGCGCATGGCCCGGGCTAGAGTCGCGGCGTCCCCGCACTTCTCCCCACCCGCATGCGTCGATCCTCGTTTCTTCTCGCCGCGCTCGCCGCCGCGCTCCTGCCGCCGCCCTGCCACGCCGCCACGCCCGTGCCGCGCTACGGCGCGCAGCTGGAAGGCTTCGACTATCCGTATCCCATCTTGCGCTACGACTTCGCCTCGCAGCACCAGCCCTTGCAGATGGCCTACCTGGACGTGGCCGCGACCGGCACGCCGAACGGCCGCACGGTCGTGCTGCTGCACGGCAAGAACTTCTGCGCGGCGACCTGGGAATCGGCGATCGCGGCACTCACCGCCGCAGGCTACCGGGTGATCGCGCCGGACCAGATCGGCTTCTGCAAGTCGAGCAAGCCGCAGGCCTATCAGTTCTCCTTCGCGCAACTGGCGGCCAACACCCACGCGCTGCTGCAACACGCCGGGGTGACCCGCGCGGTGTTCGTCGGCCACTCGATGGGCGGCATGCTCGCCGCGCACTACGCACTGCAATATCCGCAGGACGTGAGGCAGCTGCTGCTGGTCAACCCGCTCGGTTTGGAAGACTGGAAAGCCGCCGGCGTGCCGTGGCGCAGCGTCGACGACTGGTACGCGAAGGAACTCAAGACCGATGCCGCCTCGATCAAGCAGTACCAGCAGAGCGTCTACTACGGCGGGCAGTGGAAACCCGAGTACGACCGCTGGGTGACGATGCAGGCAGGGCTGTACGCCGGCCCCGGCCACGAGCGCGTGGCCTGGAACCAGGCGCTGACCTCGGACATGGTGTTCAACCAACCGGTGCTGCAGCGGTTCGCGCAACTCCGCGTGCCGACCACGCTGTTCATCGGCCAGCGCGACCGCACCGCGATCGGCAAGGACCTGGCGCCACCGGCGCTGGCCAAGACCTTGGGCGACTATCCGGCGCTGGGCAAGCGCGCCGCGGCGGCGATTCCCGGCGCCAGGCTGGTCGAATTCGCCGACCTGGGCCATTCGCCGCAGGTCGAAGCGCCGCAGCGCTTCAACGCTGCGCTGTTGCAGGCGCTCGCCGCACCGAGCGCCGCACCCTAGCGGCGCAGCAGCGCAGCGGATGCCGGCGCCTCAGCGCACCGCGATGCGCAGCACGTCGTCGAGCAAGGCCGCCGCGGTCACCTCGGCGCCGGCGCCCGGGCCCTGGATCAGCAGCGGCTGCTGCAGGTAGCGGTCGCTGTGGATGGCGACGCGATTGTCGGTGCCGGCACCGCTGGCCAGCGGATGCGCCAGCGGCAGTTCGCGCAGTCCCACCGAGGCGCCATGCGCATCGAAGCGGCCGACGAAACGCAGGCAGGCACCGTTCGCACGCGTCTGCGCCAGGCGCGCCGCCAGCGGCGCATCCAGTGCAGAGAGTGCGGCATCCACCTCCTGCGGCGCCGCCGCGGCCAGCGCCGGCGGCAGCAGCGAATCGACCTGCACCTGCTCGGCACGCAGCGACAGCCCGGCCGCGCGCGCCAGGATCAGCAGCTTGCGGCGCACGTCCTCGCCGGACAGGTCCTCGCGCGGATCGGGTTCGGTGTAGCCGGCCGCCGCCGCCTCGCGTACGCAGTCGGAAAACGCCCGGCTACCGTCGTAGCGGTGCAGCAGCCAGGCCATCGAGCCGGACAGCACGCCTTCCACCGCGTGGATGTGGTCGCCACCGGCGGCCAGCGCGCGCAGGCTGCTCAGCAACGGCAGGCCCGCACCCACCGTGGCGCTGTCGCCGTAGTGCGCGCCGGCGGCATGCCGCGCGGCATGGATCTGTTCGGCGCGCGCCAACGCCGCGCCCTGGCCGAGCTTGTTCGCGGTGACCACGTGCACCCCGCGCGCCAGCCACTCGGCATGCCGCTGCGCCACCG
>NZ_CAPJ01000532.1 GCF_000331775.1 Xanthomonas translucens pv. translucens DSM 18974 | reverse complement strand
CGACGCGCGCGGCGGCGCGCGCTCCATTCGGCCATCGCGATATGGAACGCCGGGGTCAGATACAGCGTCAGCGCCTGCGAGAACAGCAGGCCGCCCACCACCGCGATGCCGAGCGGGCGCCTGGCTTCCGCGCCGGCACCGAAGCCCAGCGCGATCGGCAACGAACCCAGCACCGCTGCCAGGGTGGTCATCATGATCGGGCGGAAGCGCACCGTCGCCGCTTCAAGCATGGCCGCGCGCGGGCTTTTCCAGCGCGCATCGCCGGAGCGTTCCAGGTCCAGCGCGTAATCCACCATCATGATGCCGTTCTTCTTGACCAGCCCGACCAGCAGGATGAGTCCGACGAAGCTGAACAAATTGAGCTCCTGGCGGAACAGTACCAGCATCAGGATGGCGCCGAACCCGGCGAGCGGCAGCGAGGTCAGGATGGTGATCGGATGCAGCGCATTCTCGTACAGGATCGCAAGCACGCCGTAGATCAGCAGCACCGTGATCAGCAACAGCATCGGCAGCGTCTTCAGCGAGTTTTCGAACGCCTGCGCCGAGCCGGCGAACTGGCCGCTGATGGCCCGGGCATCGCCCTTGCCCAGCGTCTGCGCCATCAGCGTGCCGATCCCGCTGGCGGCATCGCCCAGCGAAACGCCGGGCGCCAGATTCATCGACAGCGTCACCGCCGGCAGGCCGGCGTAGTGATTGATCGCCACCGGCCCCACGCCCATGCGCACGTCGGCCACCGCGCGCAGCGGCACCATCGGGCCGCCGGCCGCGGTCAGTACCGCGCTGGTGCCGGAACTGCTGTTGGAGGTCTGCGTGCCGATCGCGGTGATGCCCGGGTTCTGGTTGCCGTTGAACGACAACGCATCCAGAGCGTTGAGATCGGCCTGTGCCGATGGCGCGACCTGCAGCAGCACTTCGTACTGGTCGGTGTCGCCATAGATGGTGCTGATCTTGCGGCCGCCGTACGCGCTCTGCAGGGTGTCCTGCAAACCGGCGGCGGTGACGCCCAGCGCCGCGGCCTGCTCGCGGTGCAGGATCACCTCGATCTGCGGATTCTTGAGCTGCAGGTCGCTTTGCGGATCCTGTACGCCGTCAACCCGCCCGATGTCCTGCAGGATCGCGTCCGACTGCGCGTACAGCGCCTTCTGATCGGTCGACTGCAACACGTACTGCAGCGAGCCGTTGGAGGCAGTGGGCCCCATGTCGATCGCCGGCGGATTGCGCATGTTGAGGGTGATGCCCTGGATCCCGGCCACCTGCTTGCGCACCGCCTGGATGACCTGTTCCGCGGTGCCGCTGCGCTCGGACAGCGGCTTGAGCCCGATCAGCAGGCGCCCGCTGTTGCTGAGCGTGTTGTCCGAGCCGATCACCGATTCCACATTGGCGACGTTCGGATTGCGCTGGATGATCTTCACCACCGCGTTCTGCTTGGCCAGGAAATCGGCGAAGGCGGTGCCTTCGGGGACGCGGGTGTCGCCGTCGATCTTTCCCGAATCGACCTGCGGGATGAAGCCCTTCTCGACGATGGCGTACATGCCTGCGGTGCACACCAGCGTGGCGATGCCGATCGCGGCCATCAGGCCGATGCGCTGCGTGGACCATTCCAGCGAGCGCGCGTAACCGCGCTCGGAGGCCTCGACCAGCCGATCGAAGCGCTCGAACACCCAGCCCGCACTCTTCTTCGGATCCAGCCAGCGGCTGGCGAGCATGGGCGTGAGGGTCAGCGAGACGATCCCGGAAAGGATCACCGCGATCGCAATCACCATGCCGAACTCGGAGAACAGCCGCCCGACCAGCCCGCCCATGAACACGATCGGCAGGAACACCGCCGACAGCGACAGCGTCATCGACAGCACGGTGAAGCCGATCTCCTTGGTCGCGGCGATCGCCGCGTCCATCCGGCTGGCGCCCTGTTCGGCGTGGCGGACGATGTTCTCGATCACCACGATCGCATCGTCGACCACGAAACCGACCGACAGGGTCAGCGCCAGCATCGAGATATTGTCGAGGCTGAAATGCAGCAGGCGCATCACCGCGAAGGTGCCGATCAACGAGGTCGGCAGCGCCAGGGCGACGATCAGCGTCGCCATCCAGCTCCTGAGGAACAGCAGGATCACCACGATCACCAGCAGCAGCGAGCCGAGCAGCGTCCACTCGACATCCTCCACCGACGCGCCGATATAGTCGCCACGGTCGTAGAGCACGTCGAGTTGGGCATCGCCGGGCAGCTGCGCGCGGATCGCAGGCAGCGCCGCCTGGATGCCACGGGTCACCGCCAGCGTGTTGGCGCCCGGCTGGCGATGGATGTTGATCTCGATCGCGCGCTGGCCGTTGAGATAGGCCGCGGTCTGCAGGTTCTCGACGCTGTCCTGGGCATGGCCGATGTCGCGAAAGCGCACCGGCGCGCCGTCCGCATAGGACAGCACCATGTTGTCGAAGTCGGCCGCGCGCTTAAGCTGGCCGTCGGCGCGGACGGTGTAGGAACGCGCCCGCCCCATCAGCGTTCCCGCCGGCGCGTTGCTGTTGCCCGCCTGCACCGCGGAAACGATCTGGTCGAAGCCCATGTGGCGGGCGGCGAGCAGGTGCGGATTGACGAACAGGCGCACCGCATACTTCTGCGCGCCGTTGACGTCGATCTGTCCCGCGCCCGGCACCGACGCCAGGCGCAACGCCACGCGATCCTTGGCGAACTGGTTGAGCAGCGGCAGCGCGATCGTCTTCGAGCGTACGATCAGATGCATGATCGGAGCCGCGCTGGGATCCTCCTTCTGGATCTGCGCCGGGTTGATTTCGCGCGGCAGCAGGCCGGCCGCCTGCGACACCGCGTTCTGCACGTCCTGCGCCGCCGCATCGACATTGCGGCTCAACGCGAACTGCAGGACGACGCGCGTGCTGCCGACGCTGCTGGTCGAGCTCATCGTCTCCAGCCCCGGCAAGCCGCTGAACTGGCGTTCCAGCGGCGTGGCCACCGCCGCGGCCATGGTCTCGGGATTGGCCCCCGGCAGCGACATGTTGACGGTGATGGTCGGGAAGCTGACGTCGGGCAGCTCGCTCACCGGCAGGGCGAAATACGCCATGCCGCCGGCCAGCACCAGGGCGATCATCAACACCGACGTCATCACCACGCGGCGGATGAACACGGCCGATAGATTCACGCGTGCCGCCCGGTGGCCGCCGCGCCTTGTCTGGCGGGCAGGTCGTTCGATTGCACCGCCGCGCCATCGCGCAGTTCGTTGGGAACGGTCAGGATGACGGTATCGCCCTTGCGCAAGCCCTTGCTGATCACCGCCTGCCCATCGACCATCCGCGCCACGGTCAACGGCCGCGCCATCGCCCGCCCGTTCACCACGCAGTACACATACGGACCCTGCTGCCCCTGCTGCAGCGCGCCTTCGGGGACGGACAGGGTCTGCGGATCCTCCGCCAGGATCACCCGGACGCTGACGAACTGTCCGGGCCACAGCGTCGCGCCGGCATTGGCGAACCGCGCGCGCAGCTCCAGCGTGCCGCTACTGCTGTCGAATGCGTTATCGAGAAACGCCAGCCGGCCGCGGTCGAGCACGCTGGCGCTCACCGCATCCAGCGCCAGCACCGTCAGTCCAAGGCCATCGCGTCCTGCGCGTGCCGCGCGCACCGCATCGACCTGCACGTGAGCGAGCGCGAAGCGCACGTCGATCGGCGCGTTCACGTTGATCGTCAGCAGGGCCGTGCTGGAACCGCTCGACACCAGATTGCCCGGCTTGACCCCGATGGCGCCGGCGCGGCCGTCGATGGGCGCGCGAATCTCGGTGTAGGCCAGCGACAGCCGGGTCTGCTCGACCTGGGCCAGATCGACGGCGACGGTCCCGCGCAGCGAGCGCAGCGTGTCGGCCGCGGTGACGTAGGTCTTCGGATCCACCGCGCCGGTCTTGGACAGCTTGCTGTAGCGGGCTTCCGTGTCGGCCGCATCCGCGGCGAGCGCCTGGTCGCGCGCCAGGGCGGCGCGGGCCTGCGCCAGCGTGGCGCGCAGCGGCCGCGGGTCGATGGTGAACAGCAGTTGCCCGGCGCGGACCTGCTCGCCGTCCTGGATCAGCACCGACTGCAGCACGCCGTCGGTCTGCGGCCGGACATCGACGCTGTGCGGCGACACGATGATGCCGGAGGTTTCGATGATGTCCGGCACCGTGTGCGGCGCCACCGTCATCGTCTGCACCCGCAACGGCTGGGGCGCCGGCGTCGGCTGACGGCGATGTCCGATCCAGTAACAGAGGCCGACGATCACCAGGCACAACGCGGCCAGTCCCGACAGGACCGCCATCCGCCCCGCGCCGCGCTCGGCGCGGGCCATGGCCGGCCCGCCTGCGCCCTGGCCGCTGGCGGGCATCGCCGCGCCGGGATCGCGGCAGCTGGCGCGCGTGGCGGGAAGTCCCGCGCCGGCATCGGGGTGCCGCTCAGGAAACCACTCATTGTTCTGGCTTTGCATACCGTTGCGTCCGCACTTGTGATGAATGACCATGCCGCGACACCAAGAGCTGTGTGCGCACGCAACGGCATGACGTCTGCCTATGAGACTACAGGCGCGGTCACGGTATCGTGATAGGACGCCGATTGCAGCAGGCGACGGCACGATGGCACGACGCAAGTCCCGGACGCTACGGCAGACGATCACCCTGAGACGGTACGAGCCGCCGCCGCGACGCCCCGCTCGGCCGGATGCTGCAGCGGCGGGAGCGCCGCTGCGGCTGGGCGCGGATGTGCGGCTGCGCCAGCGCCGTTCATCCGGCATTTCCGCTTGCCCGGGGCCAACCTGATGCAGTGGGGCCGCTCCAGCGCCTGGTGCGCGAGCGGAAGTTGCGGCACAGCGCCCACTTGGCGTTGCAACGCAGCGCCTGCGACGTCGCGCTGCGCCAGCGGTTCGCACGCCCTCGTCCTGACGCCGAGGGTTCCGCACCGGCCGACCACGGCTCTCTGCGTTGCGACGATCGCGCAACCTCACGCGCACTGGCAACGGCTACAATCGGCCCATGCGCGTCTTCCTCCAGCAACGTCCCGGCGGCAACGAGCCGCCCCGCTACATCCAGCTGACCCTGCAACCGGACCTGTTCGGCGGCTGGGAGCTGTTGCGCGAGACCGGCCAGATCGGCGGCCGCGCGCAGCTCAAGCGCGAGCAATACCTGCTGCAGGACGCCGCCCACGCCGCCTTCGAGAAAGCCCGCGATGCGCAACTCAAGCGCGGCTTCCAGGTCATGTTCACCCGCGGCGCCGACGCCCCGCGCTAAGGAAACCCCCATGCTCAAGAACGACCGTCTGCTGCGCGCCCTGCGCCGCGAACCCGTGGACCAGACCCCCGTGTGGCTGATGCGCCAGGCCGGGCGCTACCTGCCCGAGTACCGCGCCACCCGCGCACGCGCCGGCAGCTTCCTGGCCATGGCCAAGAACCCTGAACTGGCCTGCGAAGTGACCCTGCAGCCGCTGGCGCGGTTCCCGCTGGACGCGGCGATCCTGTTCTCCGACATCCTCACCATCCCCGATGCGATGGGCCTGGAGTTGTATTTCGTCGAAGGCGAGGGTCCGAAGTTCAAGCACCCGGTGCGCGACGCGGCGGCGATCGCCCGGCTCGGCGTGCCGGACATGGAGACCGAACTGCGCTACGTGATGGATGCGGTGCGGGTGATCCGCCGCGAACTGGACGGCAGCGTGCCGCTGATCGGCTTCTCCGGCAGTCCGTGGACGCTGGCCTGCTACATGGTCGAGGGCGGCGGCAGCGACAACTATGCGCGGATCAAGGCCATGGCCCTGAACGAGCCGGCGGCGCTGCACCAGTTGCTGTCGGTCAACACCGATGCGGTGATCGCCTACCTGGCGGCGCAGCGCGCGGCCGGCGCGCAGGCGCTGCAGGTGTTCGACACCTGGGGCGGCGTGCTCAGCCCGGCGATGTACCGCGAATTCTCGCTGCCCTACATGCGGCGCATCGCCCGCGAACTGCCGCGCGGCGACGGCGCCGAGCGCACCCCGCTGATTCTGTTCGGCAAGGGCAACGCGCCATACCTGGAAGAGCTGGCCGCCTCCGGCGCCGAAGGCCTGGGCGTGGACTGGACCGTCGACCTGGCCGAGGCCGCGCGCCGCACAGGCGGCCGCGTGGCGCTGCAGGGCAACCTGGACCCGGCCACGCTGTACGGCGCGCCGGCGGCGATCGAGCGCGAGGTGCAGCGCGTGCTGCGCAGCTACGCCGACGGCAATGGCTCGGCGGACGGCCACGTGTTCAACCTCGGCCATGGGCTGTCGCCGGACATGCAACCCGAGCACGTCGGCGCGCTGGTCGCCGCGGTGCAGGCGCACAGTCGCCGCACGCAGGCATAGCCCCGCGCAGCAAAGCGTCGCAACACGCGCTCCCGCCATCACGCAGTCGGGACTGAAGCCCCTCCCACAGTGCACCCGGCCAGCGCGCCGCAAGTCCCTGTAGGAGCGGCTTCAGCCGCGACGAACGAAGCAGTGGACCCGACGGCTTCGGAAGGCCATCAGGGCTGAAGCCCATCCTCGGCTGACGTGCCGCAAGTCCCTGTAGGAGCGGCTTCAGCTGCGACGAACGAAGCGGTGGACGCAACCGGTTTGAACAGCCTCGGGACTGAAGCCCTCCACACGAACCACGACAGCATGTCGCGCGCGATGCCCTGATCCACCATCGCGGCCGGGCTGCAGCATGCGCAGCGCACCACAACCGCCCGTTGCTGCACGGCGCCTCGACGCGATCTGCGCGATCCTCTCCGCTCCTCGCGTCGCCGTGCGTGCCGATGTCCGCGCCTTCTTCCGATCCGATCGCTGTTCCGACCTACCGCAGTTTCCGGCCGCTGCTGTGGCTGGTGTCGCTGGCCATCTTCATGCAGATGCTGGACGCGACCATCGTCAATACCGCGCTGCCGGCGATGGCGCGCAGCCTGGGCGAGAGCCCGCTGCAGATGCAGTCGGTGGTGTTCAGCTATGCGTTGGCGGTGGCGATGTTCATCCCCGCCTCGGGCTGGATCGCCGACCGCTACGGCACGCGCCGCACCTTCCTGACTGCGATCGTGCTGTTCACCCTCGGCTCACTGCTGTGCGCGGCCGCGCCACGCCTGCCCTACCTGGTCGCCGCGCGCGTGCTGCAGGGCATCGGCGGGGCGATGCTGCTGCCGGTCGGACGCCTGTCGGTGATGCGTTCGGTGTCGCGCGCGCAGTTCCTCAACGCGATGAGCTTCATCGCGATCCCGGCGCTGATCGGGCCGCTGGTCGGGCCGACCCTCGGCGGCTGGCTGGTGCAGGTGGCCTCGTGGCACTGGGTGTTCTTGATCAACCTACCGATCGGCGCGCTCGGCTTCGTCGCGGCACTGAAGGTGATGCCGGATTTCCATGGCGAGCAGCGCACCCGCTTCGACCTGATCGGCTATGCGATGCTGGCGTTCGGCATGATCGCGCTGTCGCTGGCGCTGGACGGGATCTCCGAGCTGGGCCTGCGCCATGCGTGCGTGATGCTGCTGGCCATCGCCGGCCTGGCCGCGCTGATCGGCTACTGGCTGCACGCGGCCAATGCACCGGCAGCGCTGTTCCCGCTGCATCTGTTCAAGGTGATCAGCTTCCGCATCGGCATCCTCGGCAACCTGTTCGCGCGCGTGGGCAGCGGCAGCATGCCGTTGCTGATCCCGCTGCTGCTGCAGGTCGGCCTGGGCATGAGCCCGATGCGCGCGGGCCTGATGATGATCCCGGTGGCGCTGGCCGGCATGGTCTCAAAGCGCGCAGCGGTGAAGCTGGTGCAGCGCTGCGGCTACCGGCGGGTGCTGATGATCAACACGGTACTGGTCGGCCTGGCGATGGCCAGCTTCGTGCTGTTCGACATCGGCCAGCCGCTGGGCTGGCGGCTACTGCAGTTGGCGCTGTTCGGCGCGGTCAACTCGTTGCAGTTCACGGTCATGAACACGGTGACGCTACGCGACCTGGACCGCGACCAGGCCAGCGCCGGCAACAGCCTGCTGTCGATGGTGATGATGCTGGCGACCGGCTTCGGCGCCGCCGCCGCGGGCAGCCTGCTGGCGGCGTTCAACGACCACCTCGGCGACAGCCACGGCGCCACTGCCGCGCTGCACGCGACCTTCGTCTGCGTCGGCGCGATCACCCTGACCTCGACCCTGATCTTCTGGCAGTTGCCGGACAGCCGGCCGCATCCGGACAAGCAGGTGGAGGAAGTGGCGGAGTAGCCGGGACTCGGGACTGGGGACTTGTGGGGAGCACCGCGGCGGCAGCTCTAAGCAATCCGTCAAACGATCAGCTGCAACATCACGCTTTTTCGAGTCCCCAGTCCCTAGTCCCGAGTCCGGCTACCGAGTCCCGAGTCCCGGCTCCACCACCGCCTCGATCGCCTCGGCCAGCATGTCCCCCGTCACCGGCTTGCGCAGGAAGCCGTCGAAGCCGGCCGCGTGGGCCTGCGGTTCGGCGTCGGCGTCGGCGCGGGCGGTGACCGCGATCAGCGGCATCTCGTAGCCGAACACGCGCAGCTGCCGCGCCAGCGCCAGACCGTCCAGGCCGGGCAGGTCCAGGTCCAGCAAGGCCACGTCGAAGCGGGCGCCGGCCGCTTCGGTCAGCGCCGCCAGAGCGTGCGCGGCATGGGTGATGTGGTGCCCGCGCGCGCGGAGCAGGCCGCTGACGACCTCGGCGACGGTGGGGTCGTCCTCGACCAGCAGGATGCGCAGCGGCTGCGTCGGCGCCTGCACATCGCGCTCGCCGCGGGTGCCGGCGGGCAGCGCTTCCGGAAGCCAAGGCAGCAGCAGGTCGACGATGAAGCGGGTGCCGACGCCGAGCTTGCTGTGCAACTCCACGCGCCCGCCCATCGCCACCGCCAGCTCCTGGCAGATCGCCAAACCCAGCCCGCTGCCGCCGTAGCGCGCGGCGGTGCGCGGGCCGTCGGCCTGCTCGAAGCGCTGGAACAGCCGCGCCTGCTGCTCGGGGTGGATCCCCAGACCGGTGTCGGCGACCTCGAAACGCACGCCCTGGCGGTCGTGCAGCGGCGCCACGCGCAAGGTCACGCCACCGTGGTCGGTGAACTTGATCGCATTGTTGAGCAGGTTCAGCAGGATCTGCCGCACCCGCGTCGCATCGCCGTTGGCGGTCACCGCGGCCGGCATCGTGTTGTCCAGCGCGAACGCCAGGCCGCGGCTGTTCGCCATCGGCGCCATCATCGCCTCCAGCTCGGCGATCAGCTGGCCCAGGTCGAACGGCTGCCGGTCCAGTTCCAGGCGTCCGGCCTCGATCCGCGCCAGGTCCAGCGCGTCGTTGACCAGGCGCAGCAGATGCGCGCCGGCGCTACGGATCGAGTCGGTATAGCCGCGCTGCCTGGGATCCAGCGGCGTGGCCAGCAGCAGTTCGCTCATGCCGAGCACGCCGGTCATCGGCGTGCGCACCTCGTGCCCGAGCGTGGCCAGGAAGCGGGTCTTGGCCAGCGAGGCGTGCTCGGCCAACTCCTGCTTGTGCAGGGCCAGCTGCCAGGCGTTGCGCCGGCGCAAACGACGCCGGTACAGGTAGGAGACCAGCCACAGCGCCAGCAGCGCCAGCAAAGCCAGCCCGGCCATGCCCCAGGGGCTGCGCCACCACGGCGGCAGCACGCGGAAACGCAGCGTGGTGACCTTCGACCACACCTTGTCGGCGGTGCGCGCCTGCATTTCCAGGGTGTAGTGGCCGGACGGCAAGCGCGAGAACAGGCGCTCGCCGCTGGCGCCGACATCCACCCAATCCGGGTCGTAGCCGCTGAGCCGGAACCGGTAGGTGTTGGCATCGGTATCGGAGAACGACAGCAGGCGCGCGACGACGTGCAGGTCGCGGTCGCCTTCCTGCAGAGCGATGCTGCCGGCATGCAGCAGATCCAGCGCGCGCTCGCCGCGGCGCACGCCGATGCGTTCGATCACCAGCGGCGGCTGCCGCCGCGACGGCACCACCTGGGTCGGCTCGAACAACACCACCCCGTCCGGGGTACCGCCGAGGATCTGCCCGCTGCGCGCCTGGATCAGGGTCTGCCAGTGAAATTCCTGGTTGGGCAGCCCGTCGTGCACGCTGTAGGAACGGATCGCCTTGCTCGCCGGATCGACCCGGATCAGGCCGCGCACGCTGCTCAACCAGGCCACGCCGCCGGCATCGACCACGATGCCCTTCGGCGTCAGCGACGGGAACTCCTGCGTGGCGTCGATGCGGTCGAGCAGGTTCAGCCGCGTGCCGTCCCACAGGTAGCGCTCCAGGCGGCCGAGGCTGGCCAGCCACACCACATTGCCGTCGGTGATGGTGAAGGCGCTCAGCGGCCGCTGCGGCGCACCCGGCACCGGCGCGAAGCGCTCGCTGGTCGCATCCCACGCCAGCACACCGTATTGGCCGAGCACCCAGGGTTGGCCCAGCGGGCCGGGCCGGGCATCGTCCACGGTCAACTCCGGCGGCAGCCCGTCGGCGCCCGGGGCGATGTTGCGCAGCACGTGTCCGTCCAGGTCGCGGACCTGCGCGCCGCCGACCTCGCCAAACAACCACACGCGGCCGTCGCCGCTGAGCACCAGCCGGTCGATATCACCGGGCATCGGCGCGTCGGCGCCATCCTGCTTGCCCCAGCGCCGTACCTCGCCGCTGACCGGATCGTAGCGCAACACCGCCGCCGTGGCCGCTGCCCAGACCCGGCCCTGCGCATCCTCGACCAGCGCGCGCGTCCAGTCGCGGCCGAACAGCGCGGTGATGTGGTGACGCACCGCACCGGTGTCAGGATCCAGCTTATCCAGCATGCCGCGGGTGCCGGCCAGCCACACCCCGCCATCGCGCGAGGCGGCGGTCGCGATGACATAGGGATTGCCCATCGAGTCCGGATCGTCGACCCGGTGCGACAGCACCGAGAACTGCCGCCAGTTGGCCGGCAGATACCACAGGCCGGCGTTGAAGCTGGCGAACCACAGATCGCCTTCGCGGCCCTCGAACGCCAGCGACCAATTGGGCTTGACCAGCCCGTGCGCGGAGTTGCTGTACAGCGGCACGTTGCGGATCTGCCCGGCGTCGCTCTCGCGGCCCAAGCCTTCCAGGGTGTCGAACCACCGATTGCCGTGACGGTCGTGGACCAGCATGCCCAGCACGCTCTCGCTCGGCATGTTGCGCCAGTAAGGCGCCACCGCGCTGCC
>NZ_CAPJ01000533.1 GCF_000331775.1 Xanthomonas translucens pv. translucens DSM 18974 | reverse complement strand
GGCCTGCATGCAGGGCACGTCTGCTAGCATCGGCGGATGAATCCCGCCCCCAATCTCGTGCTGGTCGGCCCGATGGGAGCAGGCAAGAGCGTGATCGGCCGCCGCCTGGCCGAGCGCTTCAGCCTCGTCTTCGTCGACAGCGACCAGGCCATCGTCGAACGCACCGGCGCCAGCATCCCCTCGCTGTTCGAGCACGCCGGCGAAGCCGGCTTCCGCGAGCACGAACGCAGCGTGCTGGGAAGCGTGCTCAGCACCCCCGGCCACCTGATTTCCACCGGCGGCGGCGCGGTGCTCGACGCCGACAGCCGCCGCGAGATGCGCGAACATGGCTTCGTGGTCTACCTGCGGGTCAGCGTGGCCTCGCAGTTGCAGCGCCTGCAGCGCGACCGCAGCCGCCCGCTGCTGCAGCGCGGCGACCGCGAGCGGGTGCTGCACGAACTGCACGCGGTGCGCGAGCCGCTGTACCGCGACGTCGCCGACCTGATCCTGGACACCGACCACCTCAATCCCGCCGAAGCCACCGCGCAGCTGGTCGTGCGCCTGGCCGCGTCGTGGAAGCTTCCGGACCCCATTGCATGACTGTTTCCCAACGCAGCGTCGCGGTCGAAGGCGACCCGTCCTACACCATCCGCATCGGCCCCGGCCTGCTCGACGACGGCGCGCGCCTGGCCGAGCACGTGCGCGGCCGCCACGTGCTGCTGCTCAGCGACAGCAACGTCGCCCCGCTGTACGCGGCGCAGGTGCGCCAGGCCTTGCTGGCCACGCGCCCGGAGCTGAAGATCGGGGTCTTCACGATCCCCGCCGGCGAGGCCTCCAAGACCCTGGACAACTTCGCCGCGGCGATCGCCGCGCTGGCCGAGCTCGGCGCCACCCGCGACGCCTGCGTGCTGGCCCTGGGCGGCGGCGTGGTCGGCGACCTGGCCGGCTTCGTCGCCGCGTGCTGGATGCGCGGGGTGGACTGCGTGCAGCTGCCGACCACGCTGCTGGCGATGGTCGATTCCTCGGTCGGCGGCAAGACCGCGGTGGACATCGCCCAGGGCAAGAACCTGGTCGGCGCGTTCCATCCGCCGCGCGCGGTGCTGGCCGACACCGCCACGCTGCGCAGCCTGCCGCCGCGCGAACTGCGCGCCGGCCTGGCCGAGGTGATCAAGTACGGCGCGATCGGCGACCCGCTGTTCTTCGAATGGCTGCACGCCGAACGCCGCGCGCTGCTGGCCGCCGAACCGGCGGCGACCGCGCAGGCGATCGCGCGCAGCTGCGAGCACAAGGCCGAGATCGTGGCCCGCGATCCGCTGGAGAAGGGCGAGCGCGCCCTGCTCAACCTCGGCCACACCTTCGGCCACGCGATCGAGACCGAACAGGGCTACGGCGCGCCCGGCAACGCCAACCTCAACCACGGCGAAGCGGTGGCGGTGGGCATGGTGCTGGCGGCCAGGCTGTCGGCGCAGCTGGGCATGGCCACGGCGCAGGACACCGAACGGCTGCGCGCGCTGCTGGCCGACTACGACCTGCCCACCGTGCTGCCGGCCGGCCTGGCGCCGCAGGCGCTGCTGGCGCGGATGCGGCTGGACAAGAAGAACATCGCCGGACGCCTGCGGCTGGTGCTGTGGCGCGGCATCGGCCGCGCCGAGGTGGTGCCGGACGTGGACGAGGCGGCGGTGCTGGCGGTGCTGGACGCCGGCTGACTCAACGCTGCACGGTCTCCAGCGTCGCATCGCCACCCAGCGTGCGATACAGCGTCACCCGGTTGACCGCCGCGACCAGCTCGACCGCGACCAGGCTGCGTTGCGCCGCGTAGTAGCTGCGCTGCGCATCGAGATTGGACAGGGACGTCTCGACCCCAACGCGATAGCGCTGCTCGCTGAACTGGTAGGTGCTGGCGGAATCGGCGACCAGGCTTTGTTGCGCGCGCAACTGCGCATCGATGGTGCCGCGCCGCGCCAGCGCATCGGCCACTTCGCTGAAGGCGGTCTGCACGGTCTTTTCGTAACTGGCCAGGGCGGCGTCGCGCTGCGCCTCGGTGTACCTCACATTGGCGCGCGCCGCACCGGCATCGAAGATGGCAGCGCTGGCGCCGGCGCCCACCGAGCGGTTGAACGCGGCGTGCGCGAACAGCTCGGACAGCGCGGTGCTGGTCAGCCCCAGCAGGCCGGTCAGGCTGATGCGCGGGAACAACGCCGCCCGCGCCGCGCCGATCTGGGCGTTGACCGCGCGCAGTTCGTATTCGGCCTGCACCACGTCGGGGCGGCGCAGCAGGATGCCCGAATCCAGTCCGGCGGGAAGCTCGCCGATGCGCGCCGCCGCGTCCTGGATCGACTCCGGCAACAGCGCGGAATCGACCGGGCCGCCCACCAGCAGCTGCAGCGCATTGATGTCCTGGGCCATCGCCGTGGTCTGCTCGGCCAGGTCCGATTGCGCGGTGTGCAGCACCTGGTTGGCCTGATCCAGATCGGAGTGCGGGGTGATGCCGCCGTCGACCCGCTGCCGGATCAGCGCAACGCTGGCCTCCGCGCTGTGCGCGGTGTCCTGGGCGATCTTCAGCAGACTCCTGTCGCCGGCGTAGGTCAGCCACGCCGTGGCGATATCGCCGACCAGGGTCAGGCGCGTGGCGCGCGCGGCCGACGCCTGTTCCAGATAACGCTGTTGCGCGGCGGCGGTCAGCGCGCGCACCCGCCCGAACAGATCGAGCTCGAATGCGCTGACGCCGATGCCCACCGCGTAGTTGCTCGCATCGCCCTGCGAGCGCGCGTCCGCGCTTGTGTCCTGAGCGCTGGCGGCCAGCGGCGCCGCTCCCTTGCCGCGATAGGAACGCGTGTAGTTCGCGCTAGCGTCGATTTCGGGCAGCAAGGCGGCGCGCTGGATCCGGTATTGCGCCCGCGCCTGGGCGATATCGGCCACGGCGATCCACAGGTCGCGGTTGTTGTTCAGGGCCTGCGCGATGACGGCCTGCAACCGCGGGTCGCCGAACAGCTGCCGATAGGTGAGCGACGGCAGCGCGGCTTCGCGTTGCGCGAGGTAGGCATCGCCTGCCGGCCACGACGGCGGGATCGGCGACGCGGGGCGCACATAGGCCGGCGCCAGGCTGCACGCCGACAGCATGCCGGCGGCGATGAGCGCGACCGCGCGCATCAGCCCGGCTCCGGCAGCGATGGCGCAGGCGGC
>NZ_CAPJ01000534.1 GCF_000331775.1 Xanthomonas translucens pv. translucens DSM 18974 | reverse complement strand
CGCGCACGCCGTCGGTCAGCGCGGCCGGGCCGGGCTGCAGGATCAGCGGCGACTTGATCTCGAACAGCTGGCCGTCGCGCACCGCCGGGATCGCCGCCCAGCCCGGCCGCGCCGCCACCCGCTCGGGGCGGAAGCGCTTGCCGCACCACGAACCGAGGATGATGTCCGGTGCGCGCCGTACCACTTCCTCGCCATTGGCCAGGATCCGCGCCTTGGCCAGCGGTTCGGCCGACAGCTCCGGGAACACGTCGTCGCCGCCGGCGATGCGCACCAGCTCGGCGACCCAGCGGATGCCGGTGATGATCGGTTCGTCCCATTCCTCGACATACACCTTCGGCCGCTGCGGCAGCGCTGCGGCCTGCGCCGCGATCGCGTCCAGGCCGCGCTGCAGTTCATCGACATAGGCCGCGGCGCGCGCGCCGGCGCCGACCAGCGCGCCGAGCCGGCGCACGTAGTCGAGGATGCCGTCGACGCTGCGGTGATTGGCGATCCACACCTCCACGCCGTTGCGCACCAGCGTGGCGGCGATGTCGGCCTGGATGTCGGAGAAGCCGATCGCCAGATCCGGCTGCAGCGCCAGGATCGCGTCGATCTTGGCGCTGGTGAAGGCACTGACCTTGGGCTTGTCGCGGCGCGCCTGCGGCGGCCGCACGGTGAAGCCGCTGATGCCGACGATGCGCGCCTGTTCGCCGAGCGCGTACAGCGTCTCGGTGGGTTCCTCGGTCAGGCAGACGATGCGCTGCGGGCCCATGTCAGTCCGCTACCGACATGCGGAAATACACCACGCGCTCGCTTTCCTCGAAGCCGCAGGCGCGGTGCGCAGCCTGCGCCGCGGCGTCGTCGAGCAGCGCATCGGAGGCCAGCTCGCTGCAGCCCTGCGCGCAGGTCCAGTCCTGCACCTGGCGCAGCAGCGCGCGGCCGACGCCGCGACCGCGCCATTCCGGCACCACGTACCAGCCTTCCAGAAACCCCACCGGCGAACTGTCGGTGCCGTTGACGTAGTCCTGGCGCAGGGTCACGTCGGCGAAGCCGATCGCGTAGCCGGCGCCAGCGAAGGCCAGGAAATTGGCCGCGTCCTCGCGCTGCAGCGCTTCGGCGACGCCACCGAAGGCATCGCGCTCGTCCGGCCACAGCGCCATCCGCAGCGCCGCCCAGGCGCGCAGGTCGGCAGCGGCGGCGGCGCGGATCGAGAACCCCTCGGTCACGGGAACAGCATCCGCTTGGACCAGTGCCCGGCGGCGTCGGCAACGTACTGCCAGCGCTCGTGCAGGCGGTACTTGCCGCCGTACCAGAACTCGAAGCTGCGCGGCACCACGCGGAACCCGCCCCAGCCATCCGGACGCGGCACCTCGCGGCCTTCGAAGCTGGCCTCGGCCTTGGCCACGCGCTGCTCGAACTCCTCGCGCGACTGCAACGGGCGCGACTGCGCCGAGGCCCATGCGCCGATCTGGCTCATGCGCGGGCGCGAGGCGAAATAGGCATCAGCCTCGGCCGCAGCGACCAGTTGCACTTCGCCGTCGATGCGCACCTGCACGCCGTCCTCGCGCATGCGCCGCCACAGGAACAGCAGCGAGGCCTGCGGGTTGGCCTGCAGCTCGCGACCCTTCTGGCTGTCCAGATGGGTGTAGAACACGAAACCGCGCGGGTCGTAGGACTTGAGCAGCACCACCCGCGAGGACGGGCGCGCCTCCAGCGTGGCCGAGGCGACGACCATCGCGTTGTATTCGGCCTCGTCGCTGGTCCGCGCCTCCGCGAACAGGTCGGCGAACGTGGACAGGGCTTCGGCGTAGAGATCGGGCATGGCGGCAAGGCACTCGGCGGACGATGGCCCATTGTCGCGCCATGCACGGCGCGACGCACGCGGCGTCGC
>NZ_CAPJ01000535.1 GCF_000331775.1 Xanthomonas translucens pv. translucens DSM 18974 | reverse complement strand
AATATACCGTATTCGGCTACGGAAACGATCCGGCAACCGGCTTCCACGCAACTGCATATCGAAGTGTAGCGGCGCCACACAACATCATCATCGCCTACCGCGGCACCGACCCAGGTTTATTCGCCGGGGCAACCAAGGCCGAAAAGGCCGACCACGCACTCACCACGCTGCAGGACATCGCCGTCGATGCCAAGATGGTGCGCGACACGGTCAATACGCAAAAAACCGCCGCCGATGCGTTCACCGCGGAGATGATCGCCAAGGCGGCCAGGCAGGGCATCCCCAAGGACCACGTTTTCGCCGCCGGCCACTCCCTGGGCGGCGCAGTGGCGGAAATCGAGGCCGCCAAATACGGCCTGCGCGCTGCCACCTTCAATGGCTTCGGCGCGGCGGATCTGATCGATGGCCCGCCGCAACCGGGTTTCCACCTCAGCAACTACCGCATGGCCGGCGACGTGGTGAGCGCGGCCAGCCCGCATCTCGGAGAGGTGGTGTCGCTGGCCAGCCAGGGCGACCTGCAGAGTCTGCGCGCTGGCCGCTATCTTGATGCGCCGGCCGGCGCGCCGCCGCCCAATGCGCTGATCGCGATGCGGCTGGACGACCACTGCGGCCAGCAGCACTTCAATAGCAAGAGCCCGTACAACGTGCTGCACCCCCGACACTTCCAGGACGCCACGCAGCGCTACGCCGCGCACAAGGCGGCCATCGACCAATTCGGCAGCGACGTGTCCCGCGCCCGCGCGGAACTGTCCGAGTCCTTGCGCCAGATGCACGGACACGGCGGCCAGGGCCATCTGTCGCCGAACGTGCAGCGGCAGGTGAACGAATACCTGGCGGTGAATGCCGACCCGTCCATCCGCGACGGCATCGAACGCAACGCGTCCGTGCAGGGCGCCGAAGACGGTTTGCTCTACGGTGCCGGCTTCGCCCGCGCGACCGGCCGTGCCGCGCACGACCTGGACGAACGCATGGCGTCGGCGGCGCGCGAGGTCGGCGCCTATGGCGCACCCGTCCTCCCCCTGGCGCGCCGCTGGCAATGGCCTCGCCGGCCCCATGGACACGTCACACCGTGGCAGCATAGGGTTGCTGGCGTAATATCGCGTGCGCAGGTTGGAGACTTGGCCAGACAATAAGGAGAGGGAACGCGCGATGAGCCGCGAAAAGAACGAGGACAGCGACAACCCCTATCGCCCCCGCCCCCGCACGGTGCGCGATCCGCATCACGATGCGCAACTGCTGCGCGATGTGGCTCTGATCAATGCGGACGTTCACGCCAGGTTGGGCGCACTGCCACCGGGCGGATTGCCGGTGAAGCCGTGGCGCAAGCCAAACCTGCCGCTACCCCCATCCGTTACTGCCGCATCCGCGATTTACCCGCCAGAGGACGACCCGATGAAACTGCACCACCTGGCCGCTGCCGCCATCATGCCCATGGCCGTGGCCGCCGCGGGGTGCTCGAAAGGCATCGATGTCGGCAACGACGGCGCAACCGGTCACCTGAACCCACATCCGGTGAAGCGCTACGAAGTCATTGCCACCTCGCATGCGCCAGGGCCGTGGGATTCGATTAAGGCCTATATCGGATATGACGTCATCAATGCCAAATGCGTGCCGATGATCCCGTTTATTGGCGAGCAGCACATGCCCAACACCGGGCTCGATGTTCCGATGGCCCGTGTGGACGACCACACCTGGAAGGGGTATTTTTACCGTGATGCCTTGCAGGATGAGGATTACTTCAAGCTTGGGGTGTGCCATTGGGATGTTACGAGCGTGGGCATCGCTGCAATTGCTAAGGGAGTTCGATTTAACTGGGGCGATATGCTGGATTCGCTTCTGCATGATGGTCAGAAAACGATCTATTTTTTTAAGAAGAACGCTTATGGGGACCTGTCTTTAGTCCCCTATGGCGCTGCGACCCTCGTCGCAGAAGATCCTGAAGTTCGCCAACAACCCGATGCTTATTTTACCGCTACCATTGCTGTCAAGGAAGTCAAGCCATGAAGTCCATCGATCAAGCACTCGCCGATGCAGCCAATGATTCGTATGCCAATCGCCCGCAAAGGGACGTTGATACTCAAAAAACCGTATATTTTGATAGCAAAAAATATCAAATCTTCGGCTACGCAGCTGATTTGGCAACCGGCTTCCACGCAACTGCATATCGAAGTGTAGCGGCGCCACACAACATCATCATCGCCTACCGCGGCACCGACCCAGGTTTATTCGCCGGCGCAACCAAGGCCGAAAAGGCCGACCACGCACTCACCACGCTGCAGGACATCGCCGTCGATGCCAAGATGGTGCGCGACACGGTCAACACGCAAACCGCCGCGGCCGATGCGTTCACCGCGCAGATGATTGCCAAGGCGGCCAGGCAGGGT
>NZ_CAPJ01000536.1 GCF_000331775.1 Xanthomonas translucens pv. translucens DSM 18974 | reverse complement strand
TTGGCGCGCCGCCGCCCAATGCGTTGATCGCGATGCGGCTGGACGACCACGGCGGGCAGCAGCATTTCAATAGCAAGAGCCCGGACAACATACTGCACCCCCAACGCTTCCAGGAAGCGGCGCAACGCTACGCGCAGCATCAGACGGCCATCGACCAGTTCGGCAGCGATGTGTCGCGCGCCCGCGCGGAACTGGCGCAGTCGCTGCGGCAGATGCACGGCCACACCGGCCAGGGCCAGCTGTCGCCGAATGTGCAGCGGCAGGTGAACGAAGTCCTGGCATTGCAGGCCGACCCGTCCATCCGCGCCGGCATCGAACGCAACGCGCCGGTGCAGGGGGCCGAACACGGCCTGCTCTACGGTGCTGGCTTCGCCCATGCGACCGGCCGTGCCGCGCACGACCTGGACGAACGCGTGGCGTCGGCGGCGCGCGAGGCCGGTGCCTATGGCGGACCCGTCCTCCCGCTGGCGCCGCTGGCCATGGCCTCGCCGGTCCCATGGACACGTCAAGCCGTGGCAGCATAGGGTTCTTGGCGTAAGATCGCGTGCGCAGGTTGGAGACCTGGCCACACAATAAGGAGAGAGAACGCGTGATGAGCCGCGACACCAACGACCACAGCGACAACCCCTATCGCCCGCGTGCACGCACGGTGCGCGATCCGCATCACGATGCGCAGTTGCTGCGCGATGTGGCCATCATCAATGCCCAGGTGCGCGACAGGCTCGGCCCGCTGCCGGCCGGCGGATTACCGGTGCACCCCAAGCGCAAACCCAACCTGCCGCCGCCATCCGTTACTGCCGCATCCGCGATTTACCCGCCCGAGGACGACCCGATGAAACTGCACCACCTGGCCGCTGCCGCCATCCTGCCCATGGCCGTGGCCGCCGCGGGGTGCTCGAAAGGCATCGATGCAGGTGGCGTCAAAGCGCAATTGAACCCGCATCCTCAAAAACGCTACGAAGTCATCGCTACCTCCGATGCACCGGGGCCGTGGGATTCCATAGCTGG
>NZ_CAPJ01000537.1 GCF_000331775.1 Xanthomonas translucens pv. translucens DSM 18974 | reverse complement strand
ATCACGCGCAGCCGCAGCGGGCGGCCGCCGGGGCCTGCCAGTCGATCGACTGGCCCACGGCCAGGCCGAGCAGGGCGCTGCCGACCGGCGCCAGCACCGAGACGCGGCCTTGCGCGGCGTCGGCTTCGTGCGGATAGACCAGGGTCAGCTGGTGGCGTTCGCCTTGCAATTGGTCTTCGCATTCCACGCGCGATGCATGGCGACGATATCGGCGGGAATCTGTTCGGGCGCCAGATGGCCGCGCTCAACCAGCAGTGACCTGCGGCTGCGTGGGCAGCAGTTGCTCCAGCACCGCCAGCAGTAGCGGGCCGTCGAACAAGGCGGTGTAGCTGACGCTGACCTTGCTGCCGCCGCGCAACTGGAATTGCAGGCGCGAGGTCCAAGCCGACACGTCCATGCCGACGATGTCGTCGATGCGGATCTCGTTGTCGGCGAAGGCCAGACGCTCGCGGCTCACTTGCACGGTCTCGATCGGGCCGCGGGTGAACCCCTTCATGTTGACTGCGAATTCGCGGCGGATCGCGCCGGCGGTGGTGACCATGCGGAAGCTCAGCGTCTGCCCGGCATCGAGCTTGGCCATCAGCACCGGCACGCGCGCCTGCAGATAACCCTGCATGAAGCGGTCGAGGAACGTGTAGTAGCCGCCGATGTTGCCGTTGGCCGCCTGCCACTGGTCCTGGCCTTCGCGCCGCCAGCCCAGGTTGACCGAGAGGCCGGCGCGGTAGAACTGGCAGGTCTCGACGATGTCGCGGTACAGATAGGTGCCGTCGCTGCGCTCGGGGAACTGGCGCACGCCCAGCTCGCCCTGTTCCCAGCCGCCGCGGCGGATCGCCCAGCCCAGCAGGACGGTCAACACGCCAACCAGGGCCAGGCCGAGCATGATCCATTGCAGCGTCTGCGCCGCGTCCGGCGCGACCTTGTCGCGCACCACGAACAGCAGGACGCCGCAGGCCAGCAATGCCAGGCCGAACAGCATGACCAGGATCGACAGCGTCGCATTGTTGCGATGGCGGCCGAGCACGGTTCCGATAGATGTCATCCGCATTCCTTTTACACAAGTAATGAAGGGATTGTCGCACCGTGGACTGTAAACCGGGCGTCAGCGTCGCCCGTGCGCCTTGCGCCAACGGCGCGGCGCTGCGCTCAGGGCGTCGCCACGCGCGGCAGCGCGGCGGCCACCGGGGCGAGTGCCGTCGGCGTGGCCTTGGCCGACAGCAGTGCCTCGGGCAGCGCCTTGAACAGCGTCGCCAATTGTTCCAGGAAATCGCTCATCGCCGAACTGCGGCGCCATAGCATCGCGATGCGCCGGCTCGGGCCGGAGGCATCGTCGAAGCGCAGCAGATGGATATTGGACGAGTTCGCCACCGGTGGCTGCACCGCCAGCAGGGGCAGCAAGGTCACGCCGACATTGGCGGCCACCATCTGCCGCAGCGTTTCCAGGCTGGTGGCCTGGAATTCGGCCTTTTCCAGCGCGCCTGACAGGTGGCACACGTCCAGCGCCTGCTCGCGCAGGCAATGGCCGTCCTCCAGCAACAGCAGCCGTTGCTGGTGCAGTTCGCTCAGGCTCAACGAATCGCGCTGGGCCAGCGGATGGCCATCCGGTACCGCCAGCACGAACGGTTCCTCGAACAGGAATTCGGTATGCAGTTGCTCATCGTGCAGCGGCAGCGCGAGCAGCGCCGCATCCAGCCGGCCTTCGCGTAATCGGGTCAGCAGCACGTCGCTCTTTTCCTCGATCAGCAGCAGTTCCAGTTGCGGGAAGCGCTCGCGGATGCCCGGGATCACGTGCGGCAGCAGGTACGGGCCCAGCGTCGGGAAGATGCCCAGGCGCACCGTGCCCGCTTCCGGATCCTGGCTGCGCCGCGCCGCTTCCTTCATCTGCTCGATCTCGGCGACGATGCCGCGCGCGCGGCTGGCCGCCTCGCGCCCGGCCGGGGTCAGCATGATCTTGCGCGGTGCGCGCTCGACCAGCGGCACGCCCAGTTCGTCCTCCAGCTTCTTGATCTGCGTGGACAGCGTCGGCTGGCTGACGTAACAGGCCGCCGCGGCACGCCCGAAATGCTTGTGATCGGCCAGCGCCACCAGGTATTTCAGATCACGCAGGTTCATCGGCAAGTTCCTTGGCGGGGCGGGCTGTGCTGAGAACAGCATAGACCCCGCGCCGGGTCGCGGCGCGGGGTCTATGCGGCGTGACCGGGTCAGGCGGCTTCGGCGACCGCGCTGCTGACCGGCGCGCTGCTGCGGATCAGGTGGTCGAACGCGCTCAACGCCGCCTTGGAGCCTTCGCCCATGGCGATGATGATCTGCTTGTACGGCACCGTGGTGGCGTCGCCGGCAGCGAACACGCCGGGCAACGAGGTCTGGCCGCGGTCGTCGACCACGATCTCGCCGCGCGGCGACAGCGCCACCGTGCCCTGCAGCCACTCGGTGTTGGGCAGCAGGCCGATCTGCACGAAGATGCCTTCCAGCGCCACGCGATGGACATCGCCGCCCACGCGGTCCTTGTACACCAGCCCGGTGACCTTGCTGCCGTCGCCGATCACCTCGGTGCTCTGCGCGTTGACGATGATGTCCACGTTGCCAAGGCTGCGCAGCTTGCGCTGCAGGACTTCGTCGGCGCGCAGCTTGGCGTCGAACTCGACCAGGGTGACGTGGCTGACGATGCCGGCCAGGTCGATCGCCGCTTCCACGCCAGAATTGCCGCCGCCGATCACCGCCACGCGCTTGCCCTTGAACAGCGGGCCGTCGCAGTGCGGGCAATAGGCCACGCCCTTGTTGCGGTACTGGTCTTCGCCGGGCACGTTCATCTGCCGCCAGCGCGCGCCGGTGGACAGGATCACGCTGCGGCTCTTCAGCGACGCGCCGTTGGCCAGCTTGATCTCGACCAGGCCGTCGGCGCCGGCCGGGATCAGCTGCTCGGCGCGCTGCAGGTTCATGATGTCCACGTCGTATTGGCGCACGTGCTGCTCCAGCGCCGCGGCCATCTTCGGGCCTTCGGTCTCCTGCACCGAAATGAAGTTCTCGATCGCCATGGTGTCCAGCACCTGGCCGCCGAAGCGCTCGGCCGCCACCCCGGTGCGGATGCCTTTGCGCGCCGCATAGATCGCCGCCGCTGCGCCGGCCGGGCCGCCGCCGATCACCAGCACGTCGAACGGCGCCTTGGCCGCGATATTGGCCGCGTCGCGCTTGGCCGCGCCGGTGTCGAGCTTGGCCACGATCTGCTCCAGGCTCATGCGGCCCTGGTCGAACACGTCGCCGTTGAGGTAGACGGTGGGCACCGACATGATTTGCCGCGCTTCCACCTCGTCCTGGAACAGCGCGCCGTCGATCGCCACGTGCTTGATGTTCGGGTTCAGTACCGCGGCCAGGTTCAGCGCCTGCACCACGTCCGGGCAGTTCTGGCAGGACAGCGAGAAGTAGGTTTCGAACACGTAGTCGCCGGGCAGGTTGCGCACCTGCTCGATGACCTCGGCGGTGGCCTTGGACGGATGCCCGCCGACCTGCAGCAGCGCCAGCACCAGCGAGGTGAACTCGTGACCCAGTGGCAGCCCGGCGAAGCGCAGGTGGATATCATGGCCGGGGCTGCTCAGCGCGAACGACGGCGTGCGCTCGGCGCTGTCGCGATGCACGTCCAGGCTGATCTGGTCCGATAGCAGCACCAGGTCCTCGAGCAGGTCGAGCATCTCGCGCGACTTGGCGCCGTCGTCCACCGACGCGGTGATGTGGATGGGCCGAACGACCCGCTCCAGGTAAGCCTTCAACTGGGTTTTCAGATCGGCATCCAACATGGCGGACTCCTGACGATGGGCAAAGCGCGGGGAAGGCGTTGCTGCCGCACGGGCAGATCGCCGTAAGAATTGGGAGGAGGGGTGAACCGCAGCCGGCGCGCGCTGCCGGTGGCTGGCGTGAAGCGGGCGTAGCGACCGCGACGCGGGCTGCGGTTCACCCCCACCCCCGCCGAAGCGGCGGAGATGGGAGTGGGGCGCGGCTTAGATCTTGCCGACCAGGTCCAGCGACGGCTTCAGGGTCTTTTCGCCTTCCTTCCACTTGGCCGGGCACACTTCGCCCGGATGCGCGGCGACGAACTGCGCGGCCTTGAGCTTGCGCAGGGTCTCGGTGACGTCGCGGGCGATCGCGTTGTCGTGGATTTCCAGCGTCTTGATCACGCCTTCCGGGTTGATCACGAAGGTGCCGCGCAGAGCCAGGCCTTCCTCGTCAATGTGCACGCCGAATGCGCGGGTCAGCTGGTGGGTCGGGTCGCCGACCAGGGCGAACTGCGCCTTGCCGACGGCCGGCGAGGTCTCATGCCACACCTTGTGCGAGAAATGGGTGTCGGTGGTGACGATGTAGACCTCGGCGCCGATCTTCTGGAACTCGGCGTAGTTGTCGGCGGCGTCTTCCACTTCGGTGGGGCAGTTGAAGGTGAAGGCGGCCGGCATGAAGATCAGCACCGACCACTTGCCCTTCAGGTCCGCGTCGGTGACTTCGATGAATTCGCCGTTCTTGTAAGCGTTGGCCTTGAACGGCGGGACCTGGGTGTTGATCAAAGACATGGAGTTTCCTCGTGGTTGCGAAGGGGAACGGGGGATAGAACGAGGCTCATCATAGGAGGGGTTGATAGATATCTCAAATCGATTGATGGAATTGAATAGATAGGTTTGGCCTATCGCTATTCAAGCCTGGCTCTTTGCTGCGCTGCGGGGGAGCACGCAGTGCCAACGTTCTACCACGTTGGCTTTTCCGCACCGCTGCGGCATCGTGACGCCGATGAACGCCCCCACCCCCGAGTCCCTGCTGCGCGCGGCCAGCGCGCAGATCGACCGTGCCGATGCCGAAGCCTTGCTGATCCACGCCCTGCGGCGCGACCGCGCCTGGCTGTTCGCGCACGCCCGCGATCCGTTGCCTGCCGATGCTGCCGAGTGCTTCGGCGCCCTGCTGGCACGGCGCGCGCAGGGCGAGCCGGTGGCCTACCTGACCGGCCGCCGCGGTTTCTGGACGCTGGACCTGGCGGTCGGCCCGGCCACGCTGATCCCGCGCGCGGACACCGAGCGCCTGGTGGAGCTGGCATTGGAGCGGCTGGACACGCTGCCGGGCCGCCGCGTCGCCGACCTGGGCACCGGCAGCGGCGCGATCGCGCTGGCGCTGGCCAGCGAACGGCCGCAGGCGCAGGTGCTGGCCACCGACCTGAGCGAAGCGGCGCTGGCGGTGGCGCAAGCCAATGCACGCACGCATGGCCTGCACAACGTCCGCTTCGCCCAAGGCCCCTGGCTGGCGCCGCTGGCCGGGCAGCGCTTCGACCTGATCGCCAGCAACCCGCCCTACATCGCCGCTGGCGACCCCCACCTGGCACAGGGCG
The DNA here is from genome assembly GCF_000331775.1 of Xanthomonas translucens pv. translucens DSM 18974. The sequence goes on along the minus strand of NZ_CAPJ01000537.1, from coordinate 764 downwards.
ATCTGCGCTACGAACCGGCCAGCGCACTGGCCTCCGGCGCCGACGGTCTGGACGACATCCAGGTGATTGCCGCCAGCGCATCGGCGCATTTGCAGCCGGGCGGCTGGCTGCTGCTGGAGCATGGCTGGGAGCAGGGCGCGGCGGTGCGCGCGCTGCTGGCCGATGCCGGCTTCGATGCCGTGGCGACCCACCAAGACCTGGAAGTGCGCGACCGGGTCACGCTGGGGCGCTGGCCGGTCATTTGATTCGGTCGCGATGCTGACTCGCCTGTCGTGTCTCGACGTGTGGATGTGCTACCCCGTCCCTGCGCGAGGGCATCGAACGCAACGTGCCGGTGCAGTGGGCCGAACACGGCCTGCTCTACGGGGCCGGCTTCGCCCGTGCCACCGGCCGTGCCGCGTACGACCTGGACGAACGCCTGGCGTCGGCGGTGCGCGTGGCCGGCGCCGATGGCGCCGCCGTCATGCCCCAGGCGTCGCTGTCCGGGCTTGTGGCGGGACATGGCCACCGCTGACCATGCCCTCATCGGCGCCACGGGCACGTCGAGCAGTGGCGGCATGGGGCCTGTGACTTAATATCGCAGGCGCAGGCTGGAGACTTGGCGAAACGATAAGGCGAGGGAGCGCGCGATGAGCGACGGCACGAACGATCACCGCGACAATCCCGAATGATGGCGCAACCGGTCACTTGAACCCACATCCGGTGAAGCGCTACGAAGTCATCGCTACCTCCGATGCACCGGGGCCGTGGGATTCCATAGCTTG
>NZ_CAPJ01000538.1 GCF_000331775.1 Xanthomonas translucens pv. translucens DSM 18974 | reverse complement strand
GCGCGGGATGCGCGGCGTCCAGCGTCTGCGCCGCGACCAGCGCCACCCCGAGCACGCACAGCGCGCACGGCGCGGCCAGGCGGCGGAATTGCATCGCGCCGGCCGCGCGCGAACCGAGCACCGTGACCACCGCCGGCAGCAGGCCGATGATCAAGGCGGTGGCCGCACCGCCGGCCCATTGCACGGCGCTGCCCAGTAACACGTAGTAGACGATGTTGCCGAGCAGGCTCAGCCGCAGCAGCGCCCACCATTCCGGCGCTCCGAGCGCACCGCTGGCGGCGCGCCAGCGCGGCGCCAGCAGCAGCGCGGCGACCGCGCCGTAGGCCAGGTAGCGCGACACCGCCAGCTGCAGTGGCGAGAACCCGGCGAGCAACTGCGGCGCCAGGAACACCAGGCCCCACGACGCGCCCGCGGCGATGCCGCTGCCCACTCCCGCCCACAAACGCTTGCGCATATCGTGTCCTGTTGCTTCGTTGCGGAGTACGCCAGCATGACCGTCGCGGCCGTCGCTGCGCAGGCGCAGGGTGGGGACGGGCGAGATGGACGCTACGCTAACGTGCCGCCCCTGCCGTTGGAAAGTGCGACGCTGGCGACTCCGGCGCGGAGGCTGCCATAGCGGCATGGCATGCGCTCAGGCAGCGCATGCCGGCAACTGCGTCCGTGGCGCGGCGGGTGGCGGCCGCGCGCCGGCGGCAAGCGGGAAACGGTCGGCGCGGCGCGATTGCGTCAGCCCGCGCCGTGGCTGCCGGTCCAGGTGTCGCGCAGGGTCACGCTGCGGTTGAACACCGGCGTGGCCGCGCTGTGGTCGTAGCGGTCGGCGACGAAGTAGCCGCTGCGCTCGAACTGGAACGCCTGCTCCGGCGCGGCCTGCGCGGCGGCCGGTTCCACGTAGCCGCGCACGCTGCGCTTGGAGGCAGGGTTGAGGTGGTCGCGGTAGGTCTTGCCGTCGGATTCGTCGTCGGGCTTCTCCACCGAGAACAGGCGGTCGTACAGGCGGATTTCCGCCTCCAGCGCATGCGCGGCACTGACCCAATGGATGGTGCCCTTGACCTTGCGGTTGGCGCCTTCCATGCCGGGACGCGACTCCGGGTCCAGCCAGCCGCGCAACTCGACGATCTCGCCGGCATCGTTCTTGATCACCTCATCGACGCGGGCGATGCCGGCGCCGCGCAGACGCACTTCGCCGCCCGGCACCAGCCGCTTCCAGCCCTTGGGCGGGACTTCGGCGAAATCCTCGCGCTCGATCCACAGCTCGCGCGAGAACGGCACCTCGCGCGTGCCGAAGGATGCGTCCTTGGGATGGTTGGAGAAGACCAGCGTCTCGCGATGGCCGTCGGGCAGATTGCCCAGCACCAGCTTGAGCGGCTCGATCACCGCCATGCGCCGCGGCGCGGCGGCATCCAGGTCCTCGCGCAGGCAGCCTTCCAACACCGAGAAGTCGATCACCGAGTTCTGCTTGCTGATGCCGACCCGGTCCACCAGCAGGCGCAGCGCCGCCGGCGTGTAGCCGCGCCGGCGCAGGCCCTGCAGGGTGTACATGCGCGGGTCGTCCCAGCCATCGACCAACTGCTCGGTCACCAGCTGGGTCAGCTTGCGCTTGCTCATCACCGTGTAGTTGATGTTCAGGCGCGAGAACTCGATCTGCCGCGGCTTGGCCGCCTCGCGCGGCAGGCCCTTGTCCAGCAGCGGCTGCAGCAGCTCGGGATGGCCGGCCAGGTCGACCTTGTCCACGCACCAGTCGTACAGCGGGCGGTGATCTTCGAATTCCAGCGTGCACAGCGAGTGGGTGATGCCTTCCACCGCGTCGCCCAGCGCGTGCGCGAAGTCGTACATCGGATAGATCGGCCAGGCGTTGCCGGTGTTCTGGTGCTCCACATGCTTGATCCGGTACAGCGCCGGGTCGCGCAGGTTGATGTTGCCGCTGGCCATGTCGATCCTGGCGCGCAGGGTGCGTGCGCCGTCGGGGAACTCGCCGGCGCGCATGCGCCGGAACAGGTCCAGGTTCTCTTCGACGCTGCGCGCGCGGTACGGCGAATTGCGGCCCGGCTCGGTCAGGGTGCCGCGGTATTCGCGCACCTGCTCGGCGCTCAGGTCGCAGACGAAGGCGTGGCCGTCGCGGATCAGCTTCTCGGCAGCCAGGTAGTACACCTCGAAGTAGTCCGATGCGTGGCGCAGTTCGGCCCAGTCGAAGCCCAGCCAGCGCACGTCGTCCTGGATCGCGGCGACGAACTCGGGGTCTTCCTTGGCCGGATTGGTGTCGTCCAAGCGCAGGTTGCAGCGCCCGCCGAACTCGGCGGCGATGCCGAAATCCAGGCAGATCGCCTTGGCGTGGCCGATGTGCAGGTAGCCGTTGGGCTCGGGCGGGAAACGGGTGCGGATGGCCGCGTGCTTGCCGCTGGCCAGGTCCTCGCGGACGATCTGGCGGATGAAGTCTTTCTTCTCGGCCGGGGCGGTGGCGTCGGTGGCGGGGGTGTCGGACATGCGGGCTTCAGCAGATAAGTAAAACGCAAGTTTAGCCGAGCTGGCCGCGGGCCGCCCCGCCGCGTACGCTGCGGGTCCGTCCACGTCCGAGAGTGCGCCATGCCGCTTCCCCGTCTGGTCATCGGCGACAAGAACCTGTCCTCGTGGTCGCTGCGGCCGTGGCTGTTGCTGCGGCACTTCGCGGTGCCGTTCGAGGAAGTGCCGCTGCCGCTGGACACACCCGCGTTCGCCGCGCGCATCGGCGCCTATTCGCCGACCGGGCGGGTGCCGGCGCTGTGGGACGGCGAACTGCAGATCTGGGATTCGCTGGCCATCTGCGAGTACGCCAACGAGCGCTGGCTGAGCGGCCGCGGCTGGCCGGCGGCGCTGGAGGTGCGGGCGCAGGCGCGCGCGGCGGCCTGCGAGATGCATTCCGGGTTCCTGGCGTTGCGCCGGCAGCTGCCGATGCAGGCTTGCCGGGAGTCCGACGGCCAGCACTGGGACGCCGAGGCGCAGGCCGAGATCGCGCGCATCGTGCAGCTGTGGGCGACGCTGCGCCAGACCCACGGTGCCGGCGGGGCGTTCCTGTGCGGCGACTTCGGCATCGTCGATGCGATGTTCGCGCCGGTGGCGGTGCGCTTCGCCGGCTACGGGGTGGCGGTGCCGGCGGCGGCCGCGCAGTACATGGCGGCCCTGGAGGCCTTGCCGGCGATGCGCGAATGGCGCGCCGGCGCGGCTGCCGAAGTCGCGGCGCGCAGTTGAGGGTGGAGCATGCAGATCGCCTATCGCGCCCAGCACCTGATCGATGCGCACCTGGCCAAGCACGCCCTGGAGGACGCCGGCATCACCGCGTTCGTATTCGGCGAGGCGCTGCTCGGCGGCGCCGGCGAACTGCCGTTCGGCGTGGTGCAAGTGTGCGTGGCCGACGAACTGCTGGAAAAAGCCCAGGAAGTGCTGATGGCGCTGGGCCTGGGCGGGTGGGTGACGCGGGCGATGTAGCGGTGTGGGGCCGGGACTCGGGACTGGGGACTCGCAGTCAACGGCGAGTGCAAGGCCGCGACTGTCTGCGGAAACAGAGTAAGCGCGGCGCTGGGCTTGCGCTGCGCGCCGCCGCCGCTCAGCCTTTCCCGAGTCCCGAGTCCCGAGTCCCGAGTCCCGAGTCCCGGTCCCACCTCAACCTCTCCACCCTGGCGGCACCGCTTCCGGATCGGCCAAAGCGCACAGGCGCTTGAACAGCACCGTGGTCTCGGCCACGTTCCAGACCCGCAGCCCCACTTCGCAACCCGGACGGCAGCACCCGCAAGGTGCAGGCGCGCTACACCTTCGTCTACGAGAAGCGCGACGGCCGCTGGCTGATCATCAACCACCACAGCTCGGCGATGCCGGAAGTGGCCAGCGGCGGCAGCAAGACCGCGGCGCATTGACCTGGCGGACGCCTGGCGTGGGTCGATAACGGCCCGCCGCCAGGGCGTCGTGCGGCGTCGGCGTCCCCGCCGCTGCGCCACGCGCACCTTGAAAGCCGGTGCCGGCAGCGCCATCCAGGAGGCATCCCTTTCGATGCCAGGAGTCCGCGCCATGTTCGGAATCGGTGCCTTCAAGCAGCGCCTGCCGCGCCCGGGCGAAAGCCTGCCCGGCCGCGCGCAGCCGCTGCCGCTGCACAACCGCCATTTCGTCAACGGCCACCCGCTGCGCGACGCGTTCGCCGGCCTCCACCAGGTGCAGTTCGGCCTGGGCTGCTTCTGGGGCGCCGAGCGCGCCTTCTGGTCGCTGCCGGGGGTGTTCAGCACTGCGGTCGGCTACGCCGGCGGGCAGACGCCCAACGCCACTTACGGGGAGGTGTGTTCCGGCCAGACCGGCCACACCGAGGCGGTGCTGGTGGTGTTCGATCCGCAGGCGGTGACGTTCGAGCAGTTGTTGCAGACCTTCTGGGAAAGCCACGATCCGACCCAGGGCATGCGCCAGGGCAACGACACCGGCACCCAGTACCGCTCGGCGATCTACTGCAGCACCCAGGCGCAATACGATGCGGCCATCGCCAGCCGCGACGCCTACCAGCAGCGTCTGCGCGCGGCCGGTTACGGCGAGATCACCACCGAAATCCTGTTCCCGGCGCCGCCGTTCTACTACGCCGAGGACGAGCACCAGCAGTACCTCGCCAAGAACCCGGGCGGCTATTGCGGATTGGGTGGCACCGGGGTCAGCTGCCCGCTCGGCTTGGAGGCCTGAACCGGTCGCGCAGCGCCCATGCCCTGCGCGGTCGTCTAGCGAGCCGGAAATCGGCGGCGCAGCGGACACCCGCATTGCCCATTCCTTCTTCCCGTTTCCCTAGTCCCTGCACCCAAAAAAGAGCGGCGTCGCCGCCGCTCTCGGCCGCACTGACACAGCGCTGTCGCTCAGACGGCCAGCTTCTGCCGGATCGTGTCGCGCAGCGCCTGCAGGTCCTTGGCGAAGGTGTCGATGCCGCTGGCCAGCTTCTCGGTCGCCATCGGATCGGCGGCCAGGTCGGTGGCGAACTGCTGGGCATCGATCGGCGCGATCGGCGCGCCGTCGGCCTGGCCGGGCGACAGCTTGCGCGGCAGCTCGCCATGGTCGCCGTCGAGTTTTTCCAGCAGCTCCGGGGAGATGGTCAGGCGGTCGCAGCCGGCCAGCGCCTCGATCTGCGCGGTGGAGCGGAACGAGGCGCCCATCACCACCGTCTGCGAACCGCGGCGCTTGAACTGGGCGTACACGCCGCGCACGAACTGCACGCCCGGGTCTTCGTCGATGCTGGCCGGGGTCTGCCCGTTGGCCACGTACCAGTCCAGGATGCGGCCGACGAACGGCGAGATCAGGAACACGCCGGCCTCGGCGCAGGCCAGCGCCTGGGTGCGGTTGAAGATCAGCGTCAGGTTGCAGTCGATGCCGTCCTTCTGCAGCTGGCGCGCGGCTTCGATGCCTTCCCAGGTCGCGGCGACCTTGATCAGGATCTTGTCCCTGGGCACACCGCGCTCGGCGTACATGGCGATGAACTTGTGCGCCTTGGCGATGGTCGCGGCGGTGTCGTGGGCCAGGTCGGCGTCCACCTCGGTGGATACGCGCCCAGGGACCAGCGCGCTGAGCTTGCTGCCCACGCCGATGGTCAGGCGGTCGGCGATCTCGTCGACCTGGGCGGTGTGGCCGCCATGCTGGCTGCGCGCCCAGGCCAGCGCCTCGTCGATCAGCTCGGCGTAGACCGGCAGGTCCAGGGCTTTCTTCACCAGGGTCGGATTGGTAGTGCAATCGACCGGCTTGAGCCGCTTGATCGCATCGTAGTCGCCGGTATCGGCCACGACCACGGACAGGTCGCGCAGCTGGGCCAGTTTGGAAGGAGCGGAAGACGTCATCGATAGGTCTCGGAACGGATGAAGTGAAGGGTAGCCCTGCGCACGTTAACGCGTTGCGCGCGCGGCGGCGTCCGCGGCCTG
>NZ_CAPJ01000539.1 GCF_000331775.1 Xanthomonas translucens pv. translucens DSM 18974 | reverse complement strand
GCCGCACCGGCTGGCGCGCTGGGCGCGCGGCCGCCGCAGCGACAACACCGTGGCCGCCTATGGGTTCGATGCGATCAACCGGCTGTTCTCCAACGACGACATGCACCTGACGCTGCTGCGCGGCCCGCTGCTGGGCCTGGCCGGCAGGCTGCCGCTGTTGATGCATGGGTTCTGGAAGCGCGCGTCGGGGGGGTAGCGATTCGGGTCGGGGCGAGAGGCGTTGGTCGCTCCTGCGGGAGCGGCAGGCGCTGCGGCGGTTGCAGCCGGAGCGCTGGGTGGTATTTGGCCATCGGTCCCGACAGCGCGAGGCGTCCGAATGTCCATCGCTTCGCCGGTCGCGGCTGAAGCCGCTCCTACAGGGACTTGCGATTGGTTGTATGGGTGCACTGTAGGAGGAGCTTCAGCACCGATGGCTGCCGAAGCCCGTTAGCTTGCCGCAGCTTCTGTCGCGGTTGAAACCGTTCCTACAGGAAGCATGGCGAGCCGGCTGCGTGCTGTAGGAGGGGCTTCAGCCCCGACCTTGGCGCCGGCTGCGTTCGTCGCGGCTGCGGTCCGCGTCTACCCGCCGCTGTTTCTGTACGCTGTACCCGACCCGGCGCGACGAATTACTTGAGCCAACCGGCCAGCTGCTCGCGGCTCAGGCGTCCGTGGCGTTGCGGGTCCAGCGAATCGAATTCGTCGGCCAGCGCCGGGTTGGCCTGCGCTTCGCTGCGGCTGATGGAGCCGTCGTGGTCGCTGTCCAGCGCGTCGAAGTCGATGCGGTAGTTGCCGGCGACCTTGTCGGGCTGGACCGTGCGCACGGTGACCGGCGCCTGCCCATGCGGGACGTCGAGTCGCACCTGGTGGGTCACCTCGCCGCTGCTCAGCGGCTGCGCCAGCACCACGCTCGCCGGCACGTCGCGCAACGGCTCGGTGACCACGCTCGAGGTCGGGTTGAGGTTCTGCGCGGCGGCCGGGACGATGGCGGCGGCGAGCAGAAAGACGGCGAGGGCTGAAAGGCAGTGCATGGACACGACGGACTCCGATGGTTCGCATGATGGACGGCGCGGCAGGTTCAGCCGGGGATGAACGGGAACGCCAGTTTCAGCAATCCCTTCAGCCCGCCCTCGGCGGTGCTGGCGATGGCCTTGGCGCCGAGGCTGTTGAGCGCGCCGCGCACGTCCTCCCAGCGTAGCTTGCCCACGTCCTTCTTCAATAGGTCCGCCACTTCCTCGGCGGTCGGGGTGAGCTTCTGCAGCTCGCGCACCACCTTCTCCGGTTCCGGCTGCAGGTAGCCCCAGCGCTCAGCGATCTTCAGCAAGGTGTCGAAGCGCACCGCGACCACGTCGCGGTTGCGCTCGTACACCGGCATCGCGCCCACATCGACGATGGCCTGCTCGAAGCGCTGCTGGTCGTCCGGATGCTCGATGCGGATCGCCAGGAAGCCTTCCTGCTTGCTGCGTTCGCTGACGTGCTTGGCCCCGGCGCGCAGGTTGTCTTCGGTGAGCACGCTGGCCACGATCCGCTCCAGCGCGGCATCGCCGTCTTCGGGCACCAGCGCGCGCCAGCGCGCATAGCCGTCGCGGCGCAGGCCCTTCACCTTGGCCGGAGTGACCCGCAGGCGCAGCGCCACCGCGTTGTTGGAGTCGCTGCGCGAGATCGCGCCGTCGCGTTCCAGCAGCACGAAGATCAGCAACTCCAAGTCGCGCTTGGTCAGCGACTGGAAGCCCTGCAACAGGGTCAGGCGCAGGAAGTCGTCGGCGAAGCCGGCCGGGTCTTTCAGTTCGATCGGCTGCATGTGCGCGGCTCTCCAGTCAGTGCAGGCAGGATGCCCGACCGCGATTGCGCGGACTGAGACGACGCTGCGATGCGCATCCCAACGGCATTCTATGGCCTTCGGGTCGCCCTGTGCGGCCACGTTGGAGGCCGGTGCGAGCCTGCAGCAATACACGGCCGGCGGCAGCGAAGACGACAGGTCGGATTGGGTGGCGCGATCCGGCGCGCCGCGGAACGGCCGGGTTGCCGGGCGCGCCGACGGCCGCGACAGAGCGCTCACATCGCCGGGCAAGGGATGCGCTAGGGTTTTCGACACAGATGTGTCCGGCCTTCAGGGAGATCCGCATGTCGCTGTCCTCGCCGAATCGTCGCCGTGTGCTGCTCGCCGGGTTGTCCGCGGCGGGTGCAGGCCTGTTGGCATCGCCGCTGCGGGCGGCCCCGCGCGGCAAGCCGAAGACACCGCTGAGGGTGGCGCTGGTCGGGCTGGGCAGCTATGCCAGCGAGCGCCTGGCACCGGGCCTGACGCTGACCAGGCATTGCCGGCTGGCCGGTATCGTCACCGGCTCGCCGCACAAGATTGCGCAGTGGCAGTCGCGCTATCGCATCCCCGATCGCAACGTCTACAGCTACGACGATCTGGAGCGCATCGCCGACAACCCGGACATCGACGTGGTCTACGTGGTCACGCCGACCCATCTGCATGCGCCGCTGAGCCTGCGCGCGGCCGCCGCCGGCAAGCACGTGTGGTGCGAGAAGCCGATGGCGATGCATGCCGACGAGGCGCAATCGATGATCGCCGCCTGCGCGCGCAACAAGGTGCGGCTGAGCATCGGCTACCGCATGCAGCACGAGCCGAACACGCGGCGCATCATCGCCCTGGCCGGCGAGCGTCCGTTCGGCGCGCTGCGCACGGTGCGCGCCGAGGCCGGCTACACCGGCTACGGCGACACCGATCCGGCGCAGCGGCCATGGCGCTTGCGTGCGCAATTCGGCGGCGGCGCGATGTACGACATGGGCGTGTATTCGCTCAACGCGGCGCGCTACACGGTCGGCGCCGAGCCGCTGGCGGTCAGCGCGACCCGTTCCACCGATCGGCCGGCGCTGTTCGACGAGGTCGACGAGCACATGCAGTTCAAGCTGGAATTCCCGCATGAGGTGCTCGCCGATTGCGCCACCAGCTTCGGACGCACCATGAACCGGCTGCGTGCCGAGTGCGAGCGCGGCTGGTACGAGCTGGCGCCGTTCCAGAGCTACGACGGCATCCGCGGCCGCGCCAGCGACGGCCGCGTGTTCGACGCCAAGGTGCGCCACCAGCAGGCGCTGCAGATGGACGAGGACGCGCTGGCGATCCTCGACGGCACGCCGATGCGCGCGCCTGGCGAGGAAGGCCTGCGCGACATGCGCGTGATCGATGCGATCTACCGCTCCGCGCGCGAGGGCGGCAAGCGGATCGTGCTGTAGCGGCGGGGTGGTGATGTGCCTGCGGTCGAGCGATGCCTGGGTGCGCATTTTCCCGCAGCTGCTTCGATTTCCTGTAGGAGCGGCTTCAGCCGCGACCGGGCGTTACCGGACAGATCCTGTCGCGGCTGAAGCCGCTCCTACAGGGGGGCGCCTAGTGCGTTCTCGCAACCTCAGCCCGGCATCGCCAGCACGGTGATCTCTTCGCGGTCGTGGTACAGCTGTTTGGCGCGGATCTGCAGCGGGCGCTCGGCGCGCTCGGCGAACAGGTCCAGGCACAACTGGGTCTCGTCCCAGCGTTTCTTCATCGGCAGCTTGAGGTTGAAGATCGCGTGCCGGCACCAGCCTTCGCGGAACCAGGTGCCCATGCGCTCGGCGACGCGGCGCGGCTGTTCGACCATGTCGCAGACCATCCAGTCCAGCGCCTGCGGCGGCTTCCAGTGGAAGCCGTCGGCGCGCAGGTGATCGACCAGACCGCTGTCGAGCACATGCTGGCGCAGCGGGCCGTTGTCGACGCTGGTCACGTGCAGGTGCTGTCGGGTCAGTACCCAGGTCCAGCCGCCGGGCGCGGCGCCCAGGTCGGCGGCGCGCATGCCGGGCTTGAGCAGCGCCTCGCGTTCCTCCGGCGCCAGCAGCGCCAGCAGCGCTTCTTCCAGTTTCAGTGCCGAGCGCGAGGGCGCTTCGGACAGCAGCTTCAGGCGCGGGATGCCCAGCGGCCACGGCGCGCTGTCGTCGCTGTCGGCGACGGCCAGCAAGGCGTGGGTGCCGGCGAGGAAGCACACGTGCAGGCGCGGCAGCTTCGGCTGCGGTTTGTCGCTGAGCAGGCCGGCCTTGCGCAGCGCCGGACGCAGCGCGTTGCCGAAACTGCGCGCCAGCCCGGACAGCTGCTTGCCTTCGTCCGAATCCGGGTGCTCGATCCACAGGTCGCCGAACCGGTTGTATCCGCTCAGCGCCTGCAGCATCGGCGCGATCCGGTCAGCCGGATCCAGCTCGCGCAGTTCGGCCAGCAGGCGCAGTTTCTGCCGCGCGAAGATCAGCCCGCGCCACGGCAGCGCGCGCGGCGGCAAGGCGGTCTCGCAGACCAGCAGCGCGTAGCCGCTGTTGCGTTCCGTGCGCGCGTAGGCGGCCAAGCCGGCGCGCGCGGCGCGATCGTTCAGTTCGGCCGCCAGTTCGGGCTCGAAGCCTTGCCGGCAGTAGCACAGCAGGCCGTTCAGGGAGGACATGGAAGGAAGCCTTCGCCGGGCGGCGGTCAGTAGCGGGGGCTGTCGAGTTCGCCGTAGCCGCGCAACACCGCGCAGGCGGCATCGCGATGCAGGCCGCGCACCACCTCGATGCCGCGGCGTTCCAGTTCGCCGATCCAGTCCGCCGGCAACGGGCCTTCGTCGAACGGGGTCAGCGCCATCACGTCTTCGGCGCTGGCGCCGATCAGCAGCCGATCGATGCCGGCCCAGATGGTCGCGCCATAGCACTGGCAGCACGGTTGCGCCGAGGTCGCCAGGGTCACCGGCGTCAGCGCCGCGTTCAGCCGCGGCGTCTGCAGGCGCTGTTGCGCGAGCATGTAGGCCATGTTTTCGGCATGCGCCAGCGAGGTGGTCTGCGGTACCACCCGGTTCACCCCGACCGAGATGATGCGGTGGTCCGGGCCGAACACCGCCGCGCCGAACGGGCCGCCGCTGCCGGCGTCCACGTTCCGCCGCGACAGTTCCACCGCCAGCGCCACCTTGTCGGCGTCGCCGGGATAGACCGCCTGCGGATCGACCGCCTCGTGGATCCAGGCGGGCAGGGTGAGGTGGACTTGCGCGTAGAGCATCAGCGGACGGGTTCGGCAGGCTGGGGGTCGCGCAGTGTATCGGCTTGTACGCCCTTGGCGCTGCACTGCCCGGCCACGCACTGGCAACCGCCGATTGCGGGCGAGCCGCATACGCTCATGCGGCCGCTGGCCTGGCATTGCGCCATCACGCCATGCGGATCGGTGGGGCTGTCGCGGTTGACGCAGGCCGGCATCGCGCCGCAGCAGTTGCCGACGTCCTTGACCATGCAGTCGGCGTCGCTGCGGCAGGTGGTGTCCACCTTCACCGGCAAACCGGGCGCGGCGGGCCTGGCGCCTTCGCTGCGTGCGCATCCGCTGAAGACGAGGGTGCCAACGAACAGGCACAGGCAGCACAGCAACAGCGCGAGACGACTGGACATGGCGACCTTCCGTGCGAGAGACCGCGGCCATGGTAGCGCGCATGGCCGCGGCGCCGGCAACTCAGCGGCGGCCGACGATGATCCTGTCGGCGGTTTCTTGCTTGACCTGGATCGCGGTGCCGTCGATCGCCTGGTGGATCGCCTGCCGAATGCTGATCCGGCCCTTCACTGCCTTGACCTGCAGCGACGACAGCGACGGATCGTCGTAGACGATGCCGCAGCCGGTGGCATGCGCCAGCTGTTGTGCGGTCTCGTCGAAGCGCGCGGCGGCCATGGCGTAGTCGTGGTCGGGCATGGCGTCGCACTTGCCGTTGGCCGCGGCCGTCGCGGTGGCCGGCGCGGGCGCTGCGACGGCAGCCTGGGACGGGGCGGAAGACGGCGCCTTGTGGCAACCGGCGAGTAGGGCGAGCAGCGCAAGGCTGGTGCAGGAGGTGCGGAAAGCAGTGGACATGTGAGAGTTCCTGGTGCCGGAGAGTGGCGCTTGCAGTCTAGGCGCCACGCCTTAACCCAAGGTTGCATCCGCCTTGCGCACCTGCGGAGGGGCGTGCAGCCAGGCGCACCACAGCACGCCGGCGAGCAGGCAGGCGATCGCCAAGGCTTCCAGCGGCGTGGGCCAGCGCGCCTCCCACAGGAAACCGTAGAGCAGCGCGAACACGGTTTCGAACACGATCATCTGCCCGACCAGGGTCAGCGGCAGCAGCCGGCTGGCGCGGTTCCAGCAGGCGTTGCCGATCACCGAGGCGAACACGCCCAGCACCATCGCCACGCTCCAGAAGCGTGTCCAATCCGCTGCCGCGTGTCCATGGTCGAACGCGAACGCGGGGATCGCCAGGGTCAGCGCCAGTGCGCTGGTGACCACGCCGGTGAGCAGCGACCAGTCGCGCCCGGAGATGTCGGGACGGCGCGTGAGCCAGCGCGCATTCTTGATCGAATACGCCGACCAGCACGCCAGTGCGCCGACCGCGCAGGCCAGCCCGGCCGCGCGCGTGCCCACGCTGATCTGCG
>NZ_CAPJ01000540.1 GCF_000331775.1 Xanthomonas translucens pv. translucens DSM 18974 | reverse complement strand
GGGCCGCGAGCCGCCGAGCTGGTCGCCGGCCGAGCCGGACCTGCGGGTGTATGCCTTCGCCCCGGACAACGCCGCGCTGCTGCAGGCGCTGGGCGTGTGGCCGCAGGTGCTGGCGCGGCGCGCGCAGGCCTACCGGCGCATGCGCGTGTGGGATGCCGGTGGCGGCGGCGAGCTGGATTTCGATGCCGATGCGCTTGGCCGCGATCAGCTGGGCTGGATCGTCGAGCATGCGTTGCTGGTCGAACAACTGTGGGCGGCGCTGCCTGCGACCGGGGTGCAACTGCACTGTCCGGCGCGGGTGGATGCGTTGGAGGTGTCGGAAGAGCGCGTGCGCCTGCGCCTGGACGACGGCAGCCGGCTCGATGCGCGCCTGGCGATCGCCGCCGACGGCGCCGATTCCACGCTGCGTGGCCTGGCCGGGCTGGACGCGCCGGCGCACGACTACGGCCAGCACGGCGTGGTCGCCTTCGTGGACACCGACGTGCCGCATCAAGACACCGCCTGGCAGCGCTTCCTGCCCGGCGGGCCGCTGGCGTTCCTGCCGTTCGCCGACGGCCGCAGTTCGATCGTGTGGACGCTGCCCGAGGTCGAGGCGGTGCGGGTGCTGGCGCTGGACGATGCGGCGTTCGGCGCCGAGCTGACCCAGGCCTTCGGTGCGCGGCTGGGCGCGGTGCGCGCGCTGTCGCCGCGGATCGGATTCCCGCTGCGCCGGCAACTGGTGGAGGACTACCATCGCGGCCGCCTGCTGGTGCTGGGTGACGCCGCGCACGTGGTGCATCCGCTGGCCGGGCAGGGCGTCAACCTCGGCCTGCGCGATGTCGCCGCGCTGGCCGCTCAGGTGCGCCCTAGCTAG
>NZ_CAPJ01000541.1 GCF_000331775.1 Xanthomonas translucens pv. translucens DSM 18974 | reverse complement strand
GGCGCCATCGGGCTGGTGCTGGGCCTGCTGTCGGGCATCTCGCCGGGCCGCTCGGTCGGCGGCGGTGGCGGCGGTGGTTGGGGTGGCGGCGGCTTCGGCGGCTTCGGTGGCGGTGGTTTCGGAGGGGCGGCGGAAGCGGAGGCGGGTGGGGCGGTGGCGGCGGCAGTTCGGGAGGCGGTGGCGCCTCGGGGAGTTGGTGATGCGGCTGCTTCGCCATCTGTTCGCGCCGGCAGCGCGCCGGCTGTTCCCCAACGCCAGCCTGGAGCGCATCGGCGCGGCGATCGCCGACGGTGAACGGCGGCACCGCGGCCAGGTGATGTTCGCGGTCGAATCGGCGCTGGCGCCGGCGGCACTGCTGCGTGGCATGGCGCCGCGCGCACGCGCCGAGCAGGCCTTCGCGCAGTTGCGCACCTGGGACACTGAGGCCAATAACGGCGTCCTGATCTACCTGCTGCTGGCCGACCACCGGATCGAGATCGTGGCCGATCGTGGTCTACGTGGTCGGGTGGACGAAGCGCAATGGCGCGCCGTCTGCGCGCTGATCGAGCGCGACATGCGCGCCGGCCAGCCCGAGCAGGCGGTGATCGCCGGGGTGGCGGCGGTGTCGGCCTTGCTGGCCACGCATTTTCCCGCGCAGCCGGGCCAGGCCGAGTCCGATGAATTGCCGAATATGCCGCAACTGCTGGATTGAGCGCCGCCGCGGCATGACGCGCCGCGATGCGGGTCGCGCCTGCCCGCAGATGAAGCGTGGCGCCGTCTGAGTCGATCGCGACTGCGCCAGTGACCGGCGCCGATGGCAGACGCTTGCGCCTGCCGGCAGATGAAGGCTAGCGCCGTTCAAATCGACCCAGACCACGGCAGTAGCCGGCGCCGATGGCAGAATAGGCGACCCTCGCCCTCCGGCCGACGCTCCCCGCATGACCTATCTCCACCAGATCGATCCCATCGCCTTCTCGCTCGGCCCGGTGAAGGTGCACTGGTATGGGCTGATGTACCTGGCCGCCTTCGCCTCGGCCTGGTGGCTGGGCCGGCTGCGCATCCGCGCCGGCCGCCTGCCCGGCGTGGACATGGACGGGTTTTCCGACCTGCTGTTCTACGCGATGCTCGGCGTGGTGCTCGGCGGGCGCATCGGCTACATGCTGTTCTACGCGCTGCACGATTTCCTGGCCAACCCGCTGCTGATCTTCAAGGTCTGGGATGGCGGCATGAGCTTCCACGGCGGCCTGATCGGCGTGCTGGTGGCGGCGGCCTGGTGGTCGCGCAAGTCGCGCCTGCACTTCTTCGATACCATGGATTTCGTCGCGCCGCTGGTGCCGCTGGGCCTGGGCTTCGGCCGCGTCGGCAATTTCGTCGGCGGCGAGCTGTGGGGCAAGTTCACCAATGCCGGTTGGGGCGTGATCTTCCCGCGCACGCCCGAGCTGCAGGACTGGCCGCTGGCGCAGATCCAGGCGCAGTACGCCAGCGGTGCGCTGGACAAGTTCGCGCGGCATCCCTCGCAGCTGTACGAGGCGGCGCTGGAAGGCCTGGTGCTGTTCGCGCTGCTGTGGGCGTTCTCGCTGCGGCCGCGCCGGCGCTATGCGGTGTCCGGTCTGTTCGCGCTGCTGTATGGCGTGTTCCGTTTCGCGGTGGAGTTCGTGCGCGTGCCGGATGCGCCGATCGGCTACCTGGCGTTCCATTGGCTGACCATGGGCCAGATCCTGAGCACGCCGCTGATCCTGCTCGGCCTGTTCCTGCTGTGGCGCTCGCGCCGCGCGCCGGTGTTGCCGCCGGTGCCGGTCGCACTGGACGCCAAACCATGAAGGCCTACCTGGACCTGCTGCGCCACGTGCTCGAGCACGGCGCGGAGAAATCCGACCGCACCGGCACCGGCACGCGGAGTGTGTTCGGCTGGCAGATGCGCTTCGATCTCAACGCCGGCTTCCCGCTGGTGACCACCAAGAAGCTGCACCTGCGCTCGATCGTGCACGAGCTGCTGTGGTTCCTGAAGGGCGAGACCAACATCGCCTACCTGAAGGACAACAAGGTCAGCATCTGGGACGAGTGGGCCGATGCGCAAGGCGAACTCGGCCCGGTGTACGGCAAGCAATGGCGCCGCTGGACCGGCGCCGACGGCGGCGAGATCGACCAGATGCAATGGCTGGTGGACGAGATCAAGCGCAATCCCGATTCGCGGCGCTTGGTGATCAGCGCCTGGAACGTGGCGGAATTGCCGCAGATGGCGTTGATGCCGTGCCACAGCCTGTTCCAGTTCTACGTGGTCGACGGCAAGCTCAGCTGCCAGTTGTACCAGCGCAGCGGCGACATCTTCCTCGGCGTGCCGTTCAACATCGCCAGCTACGCGCTGCTGACCCACATGGTGGCGCAGGCCACCGGCCTGGGTGTCGGCGATTTCGTGCACACGCTGGGCGACGCGCACCTGTATTCGAACCACTTCGAGCAGGCGCGCGAGCAGCTGGCGCGCACGCCGCGGCCGTTGCCGACGCTGCGCCTCAATCCCGCGGTCACCGACCTGTTCGCGTTCACCTACGACGACATCGCAATCGAGGGCTACGACCCGCATCCGGCGATCAAGGCGCCGGTGGCGGTATGAAGGCCGGCAAGCGGCCGCGCGCGGGACGCTCCGCTCTGGCACAGGAAAAGTTTGCAGACCACTTGATGGGTGTCGCCACCGGCGTTTCGATCAGTCTGATCAGTGGCCTGTTGGTGCTGCCGCTGCTGGGGATCGCCAAGCTGGTGTTCTTTCCGGACAAGCCGTTCACGCTGAAAGGCATGCTGATGGCGGTCTCAACCCATACCTTCCAGTGTTTTCTTTTCATAGTCTTGTACCTGCTGGCGCTTGGATTCATCGAAATGGTGCGCCAGGTTGCAGCCAAGTACTACGACGAAGTCGATCGCATCTCCAAGGACAGGCGCGGAGATCGCACATGGTCGCGCTGACGCTTGTCGCCGCGATCGACAACGCACGTGCCATCGGCCGCGACAACGACCTGCCGTGGCGCTTGCCGGACGATCTGAAGCGCTTCAAGGCGCTGACCCTGGGCAAGCCGGTGCTGATGGGGCGCAAGACCGCGCAGTCGCTGGGCCGCGCGCTGCCGGGGCGCCTGAATCTGGTGCTGACGCGCTCCGGGCAGGTGCCGTTCGAGGGCATGCAGGCGGTCGCTTCGCTGCCCGCCGCGATCGAGGCGGCGCAGGCCAGCGGCGCCGGGGAGCTGGCGGTGATCGGCGGTGGCGACATCTTCGCGCTGGCCTTGCCGCATGCCGAGATGCTGTACCTGACCCACGTGGACACGCTGGTCGAAGGCGCCGATGCGTATTTCCCGGCGTTCGATCCGGCGCAGTGGGAGGTCGTGGCGCGGCAGGCGCACGCGGCCGATGCCAAGCATGCGTTGGCGTTCGCATTCGTCGATTACCGGCGCAGGCGTAGCGCGCCGTAGCGGATTCGCGCCGGCGGCGCGTCGGGTTGTAGGAGCGGCTTCAGCCGCGACCGGGCGTGACCGGCGAGATCCTGTCGCGGCTGAAGCCGCTCTTACACGTTGGCAGTCTGCCTGGCCGTCATTCCTGATCGGGTGGTGGCGATGTAGCACCACCACCACCGCCCGCACCGCGCCCACCGCCGGTCCTGCGCCGCGGCGGCCGCGTGCGCTGCACCGGCGGCGGTCCCTCGATCGGGCGCCCCGGCACTTGCACCACCTGCAGGTCTTCGCTGTCCAGGCGCAACGCGGTGAGCTTGCCGCCCCACACCGCGCCGGTGTCGATCGCGTGCACGCCCTGGGTGATGGCCAGGCCCAGCGTGGACCAGTGGCCGCAGACGATCTTCAGGTCGCGCTCGGCGCGGCCGGGCACTTCGAACCACGGATACAGGCCCTGCGCCTGGGTGCCCGGCGTGCCTTTCTCCTCGATCGCGATGCGCCCGCGCGGGGTGCAATAGCGGGCGCGGGTGAACAGGTTGATGATCGCGCGCGAGCGGTCGTAGCCGGTCAGCCCCGGCGACCAGGCCGGGCGGTCGCCGTACATGTTGCGGAACAGCTTGCGGTAGCCGCTGCCGTGCAGTTGCTGTTCGACTTCGCGCGCATGCTTCTCGGCCAGGGTGGTGGTCCACTTCGGCGCCAGCCCGGCGTGGATCATCATCCAGCCCAGTTCGCGGTCGGCGTGCAGCAGTTTCTGCATGCGCAGCCAGGTCAGCAGTTCGTCGCGGTCCTCGGCCAGCACGATGCGCTGCAGGTCCGCATTGACCTTGCGCTGCTCGTCCAGGCTGCGCTCGCCGATTGCCAGCAGCGACAGGTCGTGGTTGCCCAGCACCACCACGCTGTGCGCGCGCAACGAGTGCACCAGGCGCAGGGTTTCCAGCGACTGCCCGCCGCGGTTGACCAGGTCGCCGCAGAACCACAGCCGGTCCACCGCCGGATCGAAGCGGATCTTCTCCAGCAGCCGCTGGGTGATGTCGTAGCAACCCTGCAGGTCGCCGATGGCCCATACGCTCATGCCGATGCCATCAGTGCAGGGTCCGCGGCATGGTCAGCACGAACGGTGCGACCGGTGCGACGAAATGGGTGCCGTCGTCGGCTTCCATGTCGTAGTGGCCGCGCATCGTGCCGTGCTCGGTTTCCAGCATCAGCCCGGAGGTGTAGCGGAAGTCCTCGCCGGGACGCAGTCGCGGCTGTTCGCCCACCACGCCGTCGCCGTCCACGCGCTCCACGCGGCCGTTGCCATCGGTGATTTCCCAGTGCCGGGCGATCAGCCGCGCGGCGACGCGGCCGCGGTTGTGGATGCGGATGGTGTAGGCGAACGCGTAGCGTCCGTCCTCCGGCGCCGATTGGTCGTCGAGGAACCGGGGCGACACTTCGACCTCGATCCGATAGGGGGCGTCATCGTTCATGCCTCACAGTGTAAGCAAAGCCGGCGCAGGAATGGACGGCGCGCTGTCTACGAGCGCGCTGCAGACAGCGCGCGCTGCGGCCGCTGCGCGTGGTGACGCGTGGCGTCGGCCGGTCGCGCAGTGCGATCGGCGCCCGCGCTGCTGCGATGTTCGTGCTGCGGCGTGTGCCTGGCGCGGATGGATGCGGATCGCGCTGCGGTGCGCGGACCTGCAACTCAGGCCTGCGTCACGTTGGCCAGGCGCACGAAATCGGCGACCTCCAGCTGCTCGGCGCGGGCATCCGGGCGCACCCCGGCGGCCTCGAACTGGGCGGCGTCGCAGACCCCACCCAGCGCATTGCGCAAGGTCTTGCGGCGTTGCCCGAACGCTGCGCGCACCACGTCGGCGAAGCGCCGCCGGTCGGCGATGCCGATATCCTGCGGCGCATGCGGCACCAGCCGCACCACCGCCGAATCCACCTTCGGCGGCGGCCGGAACGCGCCCGGCGGCACCACGAACAGCGAGGTCACTTCGCAATACGCCTGCAGCATCACGCTGAGCCGGCCGTAGACCTTGCTGCCCGGCCCCGCGGCCATGCGATCGACTACTTCCTTCTGCAGCATGAAGTGCATGTCGGCGATCGCCGCGGCGTGGTCCAGCGCATGGAACAGGATCGGCGAAGAGATGTTGTACGGCAGGTTGCCGACCAGGCGGATGCGGTTGGCGCCCGCCAGTTCGGCGAAATCCACCGACAGCACATCACGGTTGAGGATGGTCAGTGCGCCGACCCCTTCCGCCGCTGCGGTCAGCGGCGCGATCAGGTCGCGGTCGAATTCGATCACGGTCAGGCGGCCGTGGCGGCGCAGCAGCGGGAAGGTGATCGCGCCCTGGCCGGGGCCGATCTCGACCAGCAGCTCGTCCGGCTTGGGATTGACCGCGCGCACGATGCTGTCGATGTAGTGGCTGTCGTTGAGGAAGTGCTGGCCAAGCGATTTCTTGGCCGGGGCGCTGAAGCCGGAATAGGAAGTCATGCGGGCATCTTATCGGGATGGGGCCGGGATGGCGTGCGCTGTCCTGCAGGAGCGGCTTCAGCCGCGACAGGGCATTATCGGGAAAGCCCGGTCGCGGCTGAAGCCGCTCCTACAGATGCGCGCGGCGCGCGGCCAGTTGCGCGCATTGCGCGACCGCGGCGAACAGGCTGGACGGGTCGGCGATGCCGCGCCCGGCCAGCTCCAGCGCGGTGCCGTGATCGACCGCCACGCGCGGGTAGGGCAGGCCCAGGGTCAGGTTCACCGCCTGCTCGAAGCCGCTGTACTTGAGCACCGGCAGGCCCTGGTCGTGGTACATCGCCAGCACCGTATCGACGCCGGCCAGTTTCTGCGGCAGGAACGCGGTGTCGGCCGGCAGCGGGCCGAGCAGGCGCATGCCTTCGCCGCGCAAGGTGTCGAGGACTGGCGCCATCACCTCGATTTCCTCGCGGCCCAGATGCCCGTCCTCGCCGGCATGCGGATTCAGCCCGAGCACCGCGATGACCGGCGCGGCGATGCCGAAGTCGCTACGCAACGCGGCGTAGACGATGCGCAGGCAGCGTTCCAGCAGCGCGGGCGTCAGTGCGTCGGCGACCGTGCGCAACGGCAGGTGGGTGGTGACCAGGGCCACGCGCACGATGTCGTTGGCCAGCATCATCACCACCTCGCATCCGGCATGGCGGGCGAGCAGTTCGGTGGTGCCGGTGTAGGCGATGCCGCCGGCGTTGATCGCCGCCTTGTGCACCGGGCCGGTGACCAGACCGGCCAGTTCGCCGCGCAGGCAGGCGTCGGCGGCCTGGGTCAGCGCGCCGATCACCGCGGCGGCATTGGCCGGTTCGGTATGGCCGAAGCGGCTCGGCAGCGCGTTGCGGATCGGGCGCAGGCGCAGGTCGCCGGGTGCAAGGGCGGGGGCGGATTCGGGCAGCAGCTGCAACGGCAGCGACAGCGCCGCCGCGGCGGCGCGCAAGCTATCGGGATCGGCGAAGGCCAGCAGCTGGCAGTCGCGTCGCGGCTGTTGCGCCAGCCGCACGCACAGTTCCGGGCCGATCCCGGCCGGCTCGCCCGGCACCAGCGCGAGCGGGGGCAGCACGGCTTACTTCTTGGCGGCGGCCGGTGCCGGGGGTGCAGCCGGCGCGGTGGCGTCGGCCGCAGGCGCAGCGGCGCTCTCGGCACCGCCGACGCGCAGGTTCACATAGGCTTCGCCGCGCATCTCCTGCAAGAAGCGGTTGTACTCTTCTTCCAGCTTGCGGCGGCCGATGGTCTCGCGGACCTGGGCGCGCTGGCTGTCGCTGGTCACGTCGGTCTGGCGCGTGGCCACGCGCTGCACGATGTGCCAGCCGGCCTCGGTGCGGAACGGCTGCGAGATCTGGTTGTCGCTCAGGCCTTCGATCTGGTGGCCGAAGTCCGGGCCGAACGCGTCGACCGGGAACCAGCCCAGGTCGCCGCCCTGGCCACGGCTGTTGGCGTCGTCGGAGGACTCCTTGGCCACGGCCTGGAAGTCGGCGCCGCCGGCGATGCGCGCGCGCAGGGTCTCGATCTTGGCCTTGGCGGCGGCGTCGGGCTGCGCTTCGTTGACCCGGATCAGGATGTGGCGGGCGTGGTACTCGGTGACCGTCTTCTTTTCCGGGTTGGCCGAGGCGTCGCGGATCTCGACCAGCTTCAGCAGCTGGAAGCCGCTGGGGCCACGCAGCGGGCCGGCGACCTGGCCCGGCTTCATGTCGCGGATCAGCTGCGCGAAGGCGTTGGGGATCTCATCCAGGCTGCGCCAGCCCAGGTCGCCGCCTTCCAGCGCGTTGGGGCTGTCGGAATAGCGCACCGCGGCCGCGCTGAAATCGATCTCGCCCTTGTCGATCAGGCTCTTGACCCCGTCGATCTTGCCCTGCCCGGTCTTGATCTGGTCGGCGGTGGCGCCTTCCGGCAGGCCGACCAGGATGTGCGCCAGGTGGTACTGGGCGCCGGTGGTGGCCTGTTGCGCCAGCGCCGCGTCCACTTCGCTCTCGCTGACGTTGATGCGGCTCTGCGCGAAACTCTGGCGCAGGCGCTGCACGGTGATCTCGTCGCGCACCGAGTTGCGGAAGTCGTCGAACGCCATGCCGTCGGCGGCGAGCTTCTTGCGCAGGCCGTCCACGTCGGTGCCGTTCTGCTGGGCGATGCTGCCGATGGCGCGGTTCAGTTCGTCGTCGCCGACGCGGATGCCGGTGCTGTTGGCGCGCGCCACCTGCAGCTTGACCAGCACCAGGCGCTCGAGCACCTGGCGTTGCAGCACGTTGTCCGGCGGCAGCTGCGCTTCGCGGCCGGCATACTGCGCCTTCACGTTGCGAACGGCACGATCCAGTTCGCTCTGCAGCACGACATCCTCGTCGACGACCGCAGCGATGCGGTCCAGCGGTTGGGTTTGTTGCGCGGCGGCCGGAGCGGACACGCCAGCGATCGCCAGCAAGGTGGCGAGGAACACAGAAAGGGTATTGGTCATGGAATCAGGTTCGGATCGTAAGCGTCCGGATCGCTCGTGGTGTTGCTGGGCGGGACCAAGTACAGGTCGTCGCGGTTGTAGCCGAGAATAGCACGGCGCAGAACGCGGTCCGTGTCCTGGCCAAGCGAGGAGAGTCCCTTCAGCACGAACTCGACCTGGAACGCGGTGTCCAGATCGCCTTCGCGGTTGCGCACATAGCGCCGCGCCAGTGCGCGCACGGCCAGGCAGCAGCTGTCCCATTGCACGCCGGCAATGATTTCCAGCGGCTTGCTGTCTTGCAGCGAGTAGTAGTGGCGGCCGACCAGGCTCCAGGTCGGGTTGATCGGGTACAGCACCGACACGTCGGTCTGCTCCAGCAGGTCGCGGCGGAAGCGATAGCTGACGTTGATGATGCCGTCGCCGGGCAGCAGGTAACGGGTGCGGAAGCTGGCCAGGTCCTTGCGCCGGTACTTGGGATCCCACTGGTAGGTGGCGCCCATCGTCCAGCGGTCGTTGAGCATGTAGTTGGCGTCGGCGATCCATGCCGACTTGCCCTGCTGGATGCTGGTGTTGCTGCCGGGCAGGCTGACCAGGGAGTCATTGAAATACAGGATCTGACCGAGGCTGACCGACAGCTTTTCCTTGCCGTCGTCCTGGCGCAGCAGGCGCGAGCTCAGCGCCAGCGTCATCTGGTTGGCGTCGTTCTGGCGATCGGCACCGGTATAGCGCGAATCGCGGAACAGCTGGCCCCAGCTGAAGGTGAATTCGCGCGTGTCGAAGATCGGCAGGTCGTCCTGGTTGCGGTACGGCGTGTACAGATAGAACAGCCGCGGTTCCAGGGTCTGCAGGTAGCTGGTGTCGCCGAACGTGGCGTCGCGGTCGAAGTACAGGCCGGCATCGACGGTGGTGATCGGCAGGCTGCGCGTGGGCGAGGTATCGCCGCCGAGCGTGGCGGCCAGGTCCTTGTCCAGCTGGTAGGCGGTGTAACGCCAGGCCACGGTCGGCTTGAGGAACCAGGCGGCGCCGGCCAGCGGCATCGACAGATAGGGCTTGAGATCCAGGCGGGTGCCGCCGGGCTTGTCGGTGGTCATGCCGGTACGCGCGAACAGCGCGTCCTTGGCATGCACGTCGTCGTGCACGAAGCGCACCGCTTCGCTATACAGGCCGGCCTCGAAGTAGTTGCCGAAGGACTGGTCCCAGTTGAAGAAGGCGCGCGGCTGGCGGTTGTACGGCAGCGCATCCTCGGTCAGGGTGTAGTCGGTCAGCTGCCAGCGGTCGGCCATCAGGCCGCCGGTCCAGGTCTCGCCGGTGCCGTAGACGCCGACCGTGCTCTGCAGGTTGGACACCGAGTTGCCGAGCAGGCGTCTGGAGAAGTCCTCCGTATAGCGCTCGTCGCTGACCCAGGCCACCGAAGCGCGCGCCTGCCAGTGCGAATCCAGGTTGTGGTAACCCTGGTATTCGAACTTGCCGCGGTCCTTGTCGCGCAACCGGTCGTTCGGCATGTACGTTGACTGGATCTCGCCCTTGCCGCCGTCGTACAGATAGCGGAATTCGCTGCCCAGCATGAAGCCGCGCGAGCTCATGTAGCGCGGATACAAAGTGGCGTCGTAGTTCGGCGCCAGGTTCAGGTAGTACGGCTGCATGTAGTCGAAGCCGTTGCGCCCGGACAGGCCGATGGCCGGGAACAGGAAGCCGCTGCTGCGTCGATCGTCGATCGGGAACTTGAACCAGGGCGCGTACAGGATCGGCACGTTGTAGATCTTCAGGACCGCGTTGCGCGCGGTGCCGAAGCCCTCGTCGTTGTCGACGTCGATCTCCGGCGCATGCAGCTCCCATACCGGCTGCGACGGATCGCAGGTGGTGTAGGTGGAGCGGTGCATCTGCCCCAGCGCGCCTTGCAGGTCGACCGAGTCGGCCTTGCCGTTGCCGCGGCGCTCGATCAGCTGGTAGCGGATGTTGGTGATCTTGTGGGTGTCGGTGTCCTGGTTGCCTTCGGCGCGGTCGGCGACCATGCGGATCGACGAATCCTGGTAGCGCACGTGGCCTTCGGCGATGTAATTGCCGGTTTCCGTGTCCACGCGCAGGCTGTCCGTACCCATGAACTGGTCGCCGCGCTTGAGCGCGACGTTGCCGTCGTAGTTGGGCAGCGTGGTCGTGCCGGACAGCTTGTCGCCGACGATATCGGTCGGCTGCTGGTCGCGGAGCGCGGCCATCTTCGGATCGACCTTGGGCGCATCGTCGAACTTGGGCAGCACGTCCGGGGTCGGGCACAGGCCCCAGTTGGGCGGCTTCTCGGCCGCCATCGCCGGCAGGCAGAGGGCGATACTGAACGGAAGGGGTAGCAGGCGGAGGGCTCGGCGCACGCGCGTCAGGTATCGGGCTAAAACGACCGCTAGCTTGCCCCATCCCATGCATGGGGGCAATGAAGGCGTCCCCGGGGCGGGGGACGGGGTTCATCCGCTCGGGCTGTGCTCAGCGCAGCGCGTCGACGTGGGCGACGCTGCATTCGCGCAGCGCCTGCAGGTCGTAGCCGCCTTCCAGCAGCGATATCACGCGGCCGCGCGCATGCCGTTGCGCCAGCGCGCGCAGCTCGGCGGTGAGCCAGGCGAAGTCCTCGGTTTCCAGCATCAGGTCGGCCAGCGGGTCGCGCATGTGCGCGTCGAAGCCGGCCGAGATCAGCAGCAATTGCGGTTTGAACGCGTCCAGCAGCGGCAGCATCTGATCGGCCCAGGTGTTGCGGAAGCGGAAGCCGCCGCTGCCCGGCGGCAACAGCGCGTTGTGCAGGTTGCCGACGCCGCGGTCGTGGATCCCGCCCGAGTTGGGGAACAGCCCGGACTGGTGGGTGCTGAGGTACTGCACCCGCGGGTCGCGCTCGAAAATGGCCTGGGTGCCGTTGCCGTGATGCACATCGAAATCGACGATGGCGATGCGTTCCAGGCCGTGCGTATCGCGGGCGTGGGCGGCTGCCACGGCGATGTTGTTGAACAGGCAGAAGCCCATCGCGGTGGTGGCGGTGGCGTGGTGGCCGGGCGGGCGTACCGCGCAGAAGGCGGTGTCGGTGGCGCCATGCAGCACCGCGTCCACCGCGGCCAGGCCGGCGCCGGCGGCGCGCAACGCAGCGGCGCGCGAGCCGGGCGAGAGCGCTGTGTCCACGTCGAGCACGCGCTTGCCGTCGATGTCGGCCAGGACGCTGTCGATCAGCTCGCGCTCGTGGACCCGGGCCAGGTCGCCGAGCTTGGCCAGCGGCGCCTCGCGCCATTCCAGGTCGGGAAAGGCCTCGCGCAGCGCCGTGGTGACGGCCTGCAGGCGTTCCGGCCGCTCCGGATGCTCCGGGCCGGGCTCATGGCCCAGGCACGCGGGATGGGTATAGATCAGCATGCAGGCCGTCCGCTGCGCGCGTTGCCGCGGCCGCTCAGGCCTGGCGGCGGTCGTGGCGCCACAGCACTTCGCCCTGGCCATCGGCCCGGGCCAGCACCCGCGCCAGCACGAACAGCAGATCGGACAGGCGGTTGAGGTAGTGGATCGCCTCCGGCCGTACCGCGTCCTGGCGCGACAGCGCCACCGTCTCGCGCTCGGCGCGGCGCACGATGGTGCGCGCCAGGTGACAGCGCGCCGCGGCTTCGCCGCCAGCCGGCAGGATGAAGTCCTGCAGTGCGGGCAGGGTGTCGTTGTAGCGGTCCAGATGCTGCTCTAGCGCATCGATGTCGGCGGCGTGGATCGCCGCATGGCCTGGGATGCACAGCTCGCCGCCGAGGTCGAACAACTGGTGCTGGATCGCGGTCAGCAGGTGGCGCACGTCGTCGGCCAGCGCACAGGCCAGGACCACGCCGATCGCCGAATTGGCCTCGTCGACGGTGCCGTAGGCAGCCACCCGTGCCGAGTCCTTGCCGACCCGGTTGCCGTCGCCCAGGCCGGTGCTGCCGTCGTCGCCGGTGCGGGTGTAGATCTTGGAGAGACGGTTGCCCATCGCCGGCTGCCAGGCCTTGGCTCAGTGGCCGGCCGGCTGGCCGCGCTGGCCCAGCCGCGCCATCTGCTCGACACCGACCTGGATCGCCGCGGCCAGCGCGGTGTACAGCGCCGCGCTGCTCAGGTACGGCAGCAGCCAGTCGCTGTAGTTCTGCCACCAGCCGGCGAGGGTCGGATTGGGCACGCTGCGGCTGACCCAGTAGAAGCTGCCCTGCGCGATCAGGTGGCATACCGCCACCGCCACCACCAGGCTGGCCGCGGTCAGTCCCAGCGCGCGCCAGTCGGCGCCGCGGTAGCGCGGCGCCAGCCAGCTGCCGCCCGCCCACAGCGCGAAGTAGGCCGGGAGCAGGCACCAGTACGCCGGCGACACGCAGTAGTGCTGCCAGAAGTCCAGGCCCTGGCCGCGGATCACCAGGTAATCGACCAGCACTGCCAGCCCCATCAGCAGCGGGAACGCCCAGCGGGTCCAGCTGCGCAGGTAGAAGCCGCCGATGAAGAACACCGCCCATGAGGCATCCGGGATCGCGCCGAAGTGGTTGATGCGGGTCGCGGCCAGCAGCGCTGCCAGCAGGAGCAGGGCGGGGAGGCGGTGACGGGAAGCGGTCATGGCGGGCGGGCACCGGTGCAGAGATGGCCGATTCTACTGGAAGCAAGGCGCCGCGGAGTGAGCCGGCCCGGCCCCGGCGCGCGCCGGGGTGCGACCACGCGCAGCTGCGAACCGTGCGGTCCGATCACCGACGATTCGGGTGCCGGTCGTATCATGGCCGCATGAGCAAACGACATGAGGTAGTGATCGTCGGCGGCGGCCTGGTCGGCGCCAGCCTGGCCATCGCGCTGGACCGCCTGGGCGTGGACGTGGGCCTGGTCGAGGCCGCGCCGCCCGGCGCGCTGCCACCGGTGTTCGACCAGCGCAATCTCAGCTTCGCCGCGGCCACGGTCAACGCACTGGGCGCGCTGGGGGTGATGCAGCGGCTGCGCACGCCGACCGGACCGATCCGGCGCATCCATGTCAGCCGTGAAGGCGACTTCGGCCGGGTGCGGCTGGAGGCGGCCGACTATGGGCGCGAGGCGTTCGGGCAGGTGGTGGTGGCGCGCGATTTCGGCGAGGCGCTGGAGGCGCGGCTGGCCGAAGCGAACCATGTCAGCCGTTACCGGCCGGCGCAGTTCCTGGCGCTGGAGGCCGGCGAGGATGCAGCGCTGCGCAGCGTGCGCATCGCCCAGGACGGCGCGACCGAGGTGCTGCAGGCGCGCCTGCTGGTCGGGGCTGACGGCAGCGCCAGCCCGGTGCGCGCTGCGCTGGGCATCGATGCCCAGCGCCACGATTTCCGCCAGACCCTGTTCGTGGCGCGGGTGCGCGGCAGCCGCCAGCCCGACGGCACCGCCTACGAGCGGTTCCGCGACGACGGCCCGACCGCGCTGCTGCCGCGCGGCGACCGCCATTACGGCGCGATCCACGCGGTCGCCGCCGAACAGGCCGACGTTGTGGCTGCGCTCGACGAGGCCGCCTGGCTGCAGCGCCTGCAGGAGGCGCTGGGCTGGCGCGTCGGCCGCCTGCTGGGCAGCGGCGAGCGCAGCGCCTATCCGATCGTGCAGGTGCTGGCCGGGCGCTTGACCGACGCGCGTGCGGTGCTGCTCGGCAACGCCGCGCAGACCCTGCACCCGCTGGGTGCGCAGGGTTTCAACCTGGGCCTGCGCGATGCGCTGACCCTGGCCGAACTGATCGAGCGCGACCGTGCCGATCCGGGCGCGCCGGCGTTGCTGCAGCACTACGCGCAGCGCCGCGAGCAGGACCGGCAGCGCACCGTGACCTTCTCCGGCGGCCTGGCGCGGCTGACCGCCAATCCCGCGCTGCTGCTGCGCCCGCTGCGCAGCCTGGGCCTGCTGGCGGCGGCGCAGGCTGCGCCGTTGCAGTCGTTCCTGGTCGGCGGCGCGAT
>NZ_CAPJ01000542.1 GCF_000331775.1 Xanthomonas translucens pv. translucens DSM 18974 | reverse complement strand
CGCAATTCGCCGCGCAACGGATAGCCGGCGGCGACCGCCTTGATGTTGGCCATCTGGCTGGCATCGCCATGGAACAGCACGCTGGGAAAGCTGACCAGGCGCGTGTGGCGCAGGCCGCGGCGCTGCGCTTCTGCGGCGAACGCGGCGGGGATGTCCTGGCGCCCGGTCACGCCGAGGTCGCCGCCGATCACCTCGGCGGCGCTGCCGGTCAGCGCCAGGGTGACGCGATCGACCAGGGTGCCGACCGCGGTCATCACCGCCACGCCCAGCACCAGCGCGGCGAACACGGTCAGCAGGTCGCCGGCGAACAGTTCGCGGCGCAGCGCGCGCGCGGCGTGGCGCAGCACGTTCATGCGTCGGCCACCGCTTCGGCCTGGCGCAGGCGCCCGCGGTCGAGCCGGTAGCGATGTTCGCAACGCTGCGCCAGGCGCAGGTCGTGGGTGACCAGCACCAGGGTGGTGTCGCTGCCGGCATTCAGCGCGAACAGCAGGTCGCTGATCTGCTGGCCGGTGGCCTGGTCGAGGCTGCCGGTGGGTTCGTCAGCGAACAGGATCCGCGGCCGCGCCACGAACGCGCGCGCCAGCGCCACGCGCTGCTGCTCGCCGCCGGACAGCTGCCGCGGGTAGTGCCGCGCCCGCGCCGTCAGTCCGACCGCCTCCAGCACCTCGCGTACCCGCGCCGGATCCTCGCGCCCGGCCAGTTCCAGCGGCAGCGCGATGTTTTCGGCAGCGGTCAGCGACGGCAGCAGGTGGAAGCTCTGGAACACGAAACCGACCTCGCGCGCGCGCAGCGCGGCGCGCGCTTCCTCGTCCAGCGCGTTGAGCGACTGCCCGGCGAGCACGATCTCGCCGCGCGTGGGCAGGTCCAGGCCGGCGAGCAGGCCGAGCAGGGTGGTCTTGCCGGAACCGGACGCGCCGACGATGGCGACGCTGTCGCCTTCACCGATGGTCAATCCCACCTTGTCGAGAATGTGGACCGTGCCCTCCGGTCCGCTGACGGATTTGCCGACATCGCGTACGTCGATCGCGATGCCGGTGCGGGGAGTGGGGGCCAGACTGTCGATGAGGAAATCTCCGGATGCGTGGCAACGATACGAAAGGAACGCCTGCCTGGACGCGCAGCGTTTGGCTCTGGGCCTGTCTGGCATGGTGTCTGCTGCTGCCCGCCATCGCCTGTGCCAAAGGTGCGGCGGGGCCGGTGCTGGTGGTCGGCGACAGCCTCAGCGCTGCGCACAACATCCCGCTTCAGTCCGGCTGGGTGGCCCTGCTGGAGCGCCGCCTGCAACAACAGATGCAGGCGCCACCGGCCGTCGTCAATGCCAGCATCAGCGGCGAGACCTCTTCCGGCGCGCTGACCCGGCTGCCGGCGCTGCTGCAGAAGCACCGCCCGGCGGTGGTGGTGATCGAACTCGGTGGCAACGACGCGCTGCGTGGGCTGACCCCGGCGGAACTGCGGGGCAATCTGGAGAAGATGATCGTGCTCAGCCGTGACGCTGGCGCGAAGGTGCTGCTGCTCGGCATCGATGTGCCACCGAACTATGGGCCGGCCTACCGGCAGCGGCTGCGCGCGGTCTACGCCGACCTGGCCAGGCAGTATCAGACCGGGTTGTTGCCGTTCCTGCTGGAGGGTGTGGCGCTGAACCCGGCGCTGATGCAGGACGACGGCCTGCATCCCACCGCCGCCGGCCAGCCGAAGGTCCTCGACTCTGTGTGGCCCAAGCTCAAGCCCTTGATCGGCGGCTGATTCTGCGCTGGTCATGCAGATGAAGCGTTCTTCACGCGGTCACCACCGGGCTTCCGGCATGTTTCACAAAGCTGAAGACTGAGGAAGCTCTATGCGTCAGACCAAGGAAACCTCCGGACTCGTTCTGGTCGTCGAGGACAACCGCAACATCTCCGAGATGATCGGCGAATACCTGGAAGGCCGCGGATTCGAAGTGGATTACGCCTGCGATGGCCTGGACGGCTACCGTCTGGCCGCGGAGAACAGCTACGACGTGGTGGTGCTGGACCTGATGCTGCCACGCCTGGACGGCATCGAGGTATGCCGCCGTCTGCGCAACGACGCACGCAAGTCCACGCCGGTGCTGATGCTGACCGCGCGCGACACGCTCGACGACAAGCTCACCGGGCTGGGCTTCGGCGCCGACGACTACCTGACCAAGCCGTTCGCGATCCAGGAACTGGAAGCGCGGCTGCGGGCGCTGATCCGTCGCGAGCGCCGCCAGGTCGGCTCGGAAGTGCTGAAGGTGGCCGACCTGGTGCTGGACCCGGTGAGCATGCGTGCGACCCGCGCCGGCACCGAACTGCAGCTGTCGCCGATCGGCCTGCGCCTGCTGACCATCCTGATGCGCGAGTCGCCGCGGGTGGTTACCCGCCAGGAGATCGAGCGCGAGATCTGGGGCAACGGCCTGCCCGACTCGGACACGCTGCGCAGCCATCTGTACAACCTGCGCAAGATCATCGACAAGCCGTTCGACCGGCCGTTGCTGCACACCGTGCAGAGCGCCGGTTACCGCATCGCGGACATCGCCCAGCCGATGAGCTGAGCGGTACCGCTTTTCGTTAAGCGGCAGGCTCCTAAACCGGGGCCTGCTTGCACGGCGGATTTACGATTCTCCCTCCTATAATCGCGGCGAAAAGAAACGGAAGCTTTAATGCCGCACGGTCTGCCGCGCAACATCCGCCTTGCCTTGATCGCCCGGATCCTGTTCGCGGCCTGCATCGTCGCCTTGGGCAGCTACCTGGTCGTGGCGGTCGTGCAGCACTCGCTGGTCGGATCGGTGATGCGCGAGGAAGCCGAGCACTACTGGCGCCTGCACGCGCAGTCGCCGGCGCAGCCGCCGCCCAACAGCCATACTTTGCGCGGTTATCTGGTGCCGGTCGGGCAATCGGATGCGGCCGTGCCGGCAGAGTTGCGCGGCCTCGATCCTGGCCTGCACGAGAATCGCCCCGGTGGCGAAATGGTGCTGGTCGACGAGACCACGGCCGGGCGCCTGTACCTGGTGTTTCTGCGCGCGCAGGCGCAGCGCCTGGCGTTCTGGTTCGGCATCGTGCCGGCGCTGCTGACCCTGATCGCGGTGGTGGTGGTGGGATGGCTGACCCACCGCGCCTCGCGGCGGCTGCTGTCGCCGGTGAACTGGCTGGCGCGGCGCGTGTCGCAATGGGACCCGCGGCATCCGTCCACCGCCGATCTGGCGCCGGAAAACCTGCCGGCCGACGTGCAGGGCGAATCGCGGCAACTTGCCGCCGCCTTGCACTCGCTGGCCCTGCGCGTCACCGATCACGTCTCGCGCGAGCGCAACTTCACCCGCGACGCCAGCCACGAACTGCGCACGCCGCTGACCGTGATCCGTGTCGCCAGCGACATCGCCATGACCGATCCGGACCTGTCGCCGCGGCTGAGCCGCAGCCTGCAGCGCATCCAGCGCGCCGGCCGCGACATGGAAGCGGTGATCGACGCGTTCCTGATCCTGGCGCGCGAGGCGGACGTGGTGCCGCAGAGCGAGACCTTCGAGGTCGCCGACGTGGTCGAGTACGAGGCCGAGAACGCGCGCGAACTGCTGACCGGCAAGCCGGTGACGCTAAGCGTCAGCGTCGCCGCCGCCACGCGCCTGCATGCGCCGCCGCGGGTGCTGCACGTGGTGGTCAGCAACCTGCTGCGCAACGCCTGCAGCTACACCGACGCGGGCAGCATCGAGGTCGAGGTCGGCAGCGACCGCATCAGCATCCGCGATACCGGCATCGGCATGTCCAGCGAAGCGCTGCAGCGCGCGTTCGAGCCGTTCTTCCGCGCCGAACCGGACCGCCCGCAGGGCACCGGACTGGGCCTGTCGATCGTGCGCCGGCTGTGCGAGCGCTTCGGCTGGCGGATCGGGCTGGAAAGCGCTGAAGGCGGCGGCACCACCGCCACCGTGCGCTTCGATCCGATCAAGTGAGCGGCTGGATTGCCTGAAACGCCGACGTCGGCGCTGGCGCGCGCTCAGCGCTTCACATACGGCCGCACCGTGTCGCGCCACAGCGCATAGCCGGCGGCGTTCATGTGCAGATGGTCCGGGCCGAACAGTTCGCCGCGTGGTCGCCCGTCGGCATCGAGCATCGGCGTGTACACGTCGATGAAGTCCACCTGCTTCAGCCCCGCCGCGGCCTTGCGGATCAGCGCGTTGGCGTCGGCCACCCGCGGCAGCAGCGCCGCGCGCGCCGGGCTGGGCTTGATCGAGAGGTAGGCGATGCGGGTCTTGGGCAGGTCGCGGCGCACCCGCGCCACGAAGGCCAGGAAGTCCTCGCGCAACTGCTGCGGGCTGCGGCCGCTGTTGAGGTCGTTGTCGCCGGCGTAGAACACGGTCAGGCGCGGCCGGTACGGCACCACGATGCGGTCGGCGTACCAGGTGCTGTCGCGTATCTCCGAGCCGCCGAAGCCGCGGTTGAGCGTGTCCACACCCGGGAAGTCGTTGGCCAGCGAGGTCCACAAGCGGATCGAGGAACTGCCGACGAACAGCACACCGCCACGCTTGGGCGGATACGCGGTATCGGCCTGGGCGAAGCGCTGCATGTCCTGTTCCCAGGCCGGGCTGGAGACCTGCGCGGGGATCTGCGGCGGCGGCGCCGGCGCGCGTGCCAGGGCCGAATGCAGGCCCAGCAGGAACAGGCAGCTGGCGAGCAGCGCGGTGCGCAGCGGCGAATGGGACATGGTGCGTTTCCTGGGTGCGACGCAGCGGCGATGGTGCCGCAGGCGCGGGGCGACAGGCAAATGCGGCGACCGGTTCCTGCGACGGGCGGGGGCTTGTGGCAAAATCGCCAATTAGCCCGCTTCGCCATCGCCCATGACCGTTCCCTTCCGGCCGTCGCCGTCGCGTTTCCGTTCCGCAGGTCGGGGCTGATCCATGGCCGACCAATTCGGGCACCTGCCGCGCGGGCCGCGCCGGATGCTGATGGCGCTGCGCTGGTCCTACCAGGGGCTGCGCGCGGCTTGGCTGCACGAGTCCTCGTTCCGGCTGGAAGCTTGCCTGTTCGTGCTGATGGCGCCGCTGGCGCTGTGGCTGGGGCAGGGGCCGGTGCAGCAGGCGCTGATGATCGGCTCGCTGCTGCTGGTGCTGGCGGTGGAACTGCTCAATTCCGCGATCGAGGCGGTGATCGAGCGCTACGGGCCCGAGCACCACGAACTGGCCGGTCGCGCCAAGGACATGGGCTCGGCCGCCGTGCTGCTGATGCTGGCCAATGTCGTGCTGTGCTGGGGGCTGATCCTGCTGCCGCGCCTGCTGTGACGTGCGCCTGTCTTTTTTACCGTTATAAGGATTCGACCCCATGGCTTTCGAGTTTCTCGCCGATCCCAACACCTGGCTGACACTGCTGACGCTGAGCGCGTTGGAAATCGTGCTGGGCATCGACAACCTGGTGTTCATCTCCATCGCCGTGGGCAAGCTGCCCGAGGCGCGGCGCCCGGCGGCGCGCAAGTTCGGCATCGCGGTGGCGTGCCTGACCCGCATCGCGCTGCTGGTGTCGCTGGCGTTCCTTGCGCGGATGCAGGGCGAGCTGTTCAGCGTGGCCGGCATGGGCATTTCGGTGCGCGACCTGGTGCTGATCGTCGGCGGCGTGTTCCTGCTGGTGAAGGGCACGATGGAGATCCGCGAGATGATCACCGGCGGCGAAGATGCCGATCCGACCACCAGCAAGGCCTCGGGCGTGTTCTGGATGGTGATCGCGCAGATCGCGGTGATCGACATCGTGTTCTCGCTTGACTCGGTGATCACCGCGGTCGGCATGTCCCAGCACATCCCGGTGATGGTGGCGGCGGTGCTGCTGGCAGTGGCGGTGATGCTGCTGGCGGCCAACCCGCTGGGCCGCTTCATCGACGCCAACCCGACGGTGAAGATGCTGGCGCTGGCGTTCATCCTGATGATCGGTGTGGTGCTGATCCTGGACGGCCTGGACGTGCATGTGCCCAAGCCCTACATCTACACCGCGATGGGCTTTTCGGTGTTGGTGGAATGGCTGAACCTGCTGATGCGCCGCCGCGCCGCCGCGCACCACGTGCCCGGCGCCGGCCAGTGGTGAACGGCTGACGCGGTCGCGGCTGCGTTTTCACGGGGGGCGTGGCAAGCTGCGCCCTGTCTTTACCCCGGAGAGCGCCATGCGCCTGTTGTCCCGCTCGTTGTTGCTCGCCGCCGTCGCGGTGCTGTTGTCCGGTTGCGGCTACAACGCGATCCAGCAGAAGGACGAGGCGGTCAAGGCCGGCTGGTCCGAGGTGCTCAACCAGTACAAGCGCCGCGCCGACCTGATCCCGAATCTGGTCAACACGGTCAAGGGCTATGCCGACCAGGAGCGGCAAGTGCTGACCGACGTGACCAATGCGCGTGCGCGGGTCGGCCAGGTCCAGGTCAACGCCGACGATGCGGCCTCGCTGCAGCAGTTCCAGCAGGCGCAGGGCCAGCTGTCCAGCGCGCTGTCGCGGCTGCTGGTGGTTACCGAGAACTATCCCAACCTCAAGTCCGACCAGTCGTTCCGCGACCTGCAGGCGCAGCTGGAAGGCACCGAGAACCGCATCACCGTGGCCCGTGGCCGCTACATCCAGGCGGTGCAGGACTACAACACCTACATCCGCTCGTTCCCGCAGGTGATCACCTCGAAGATCTTCGGCTACAAGGAAAAGCCGAACTTCAGCGTAGCCAACGAGGCGCAGATCTCCGAGGCGCCGGCGGTGAATTTCGGCGGCCAGCCGGCGGCGCCCAAGCCGCCGCAGCAGTCGCCGCAGCCTGCACCGGCGCAGTAGCAGTGAGCGCGCTGCAGCGCGCAACGGCGCCGGTGATGCTTCCGCTACGCGTTGGCCTGCGCCGCGGCCAGCGCTAGGACGCTACAGTCGTGTTGGCGGCCCAGGGTGGCCAATGCGTTCCGAAGCAGGCCGCCGCTGCGGTTTCTTCCTTTCGATGCCGCCGCGCGATTGCGTCGGCAGGAGTCTGCAATGACTGATGCGATCACCCGCCAGCGCCCTGCGCGCCGCGGCCGGCGTGCCTGGATCGGAGTGCTGCTGCTGGCGCTGCTGCCGCTGCTGGCCTGGGCACAGGCCAGCAGCGAGGCGCCGATTCCGCCGCTGGACACGCCGGTGGTCGATACCACCGGTACCTTGCAGCCGACCCAGCGCCTTGCGCTGGAACAGCAGGCGGTGCAACTGCAGCAGCGCAAGGGCAGCCAGCTGCAGGTGCTGATGGTCGCGACCACTGCGCCGGAAACGATCGAGCAGTACACCCAGCGCGTGTTCGACACGTGGCAGATCGGCCGCAAGGGCGTGGACGACGGCGTACTGCTGGTGGTGGCCAAGGACGATCGGCGGGTGCGCATCCAGCCCGGCTATGGGCTGGAAGGCGCGATTCCCGACGCCACCGCCAACCGCATCATCCAGGAATACCTGGCGCCGCGTTTCCGTGCCGGCGACTACGCCGGCGGCATCGCCGAGGCCACCGCGATGCTGGTCAAGCTGATCGACGGCGAACAGCTGCCGCCGCCAGTGAGCACGCACGCTGCCGAATCACGTTCCGGCGGCAAGCTGCCGCTCGGTTTCTTCGCGGGGCTGTTCGCCGCCTTCGTCGCGCAACTGCTGTTCGCGCGCGCGCCGCGGCTGCTGCGCGGCGTGCTGGCGGCGCTCGCCGGCG
>NZ_CAPJ01000543.1 GCF_000331775.1 Xanthomonas translucens pv. translucens DSM 18974 | reverse complement strand
GGCGCGCGCCCAGCGTGCGCAGCACCGCGCTGTCGTAGCGGCGCTCGCCGGCGGTGGCCTGCAGCGCCGCCAGCAGCACCAGCACGCCGGCCAGCAGGCTGAAGCCCATCACCAGCTGCACCGCCTGCGCCACCTGGTCGATCACCTCGCGCACCCGCCCCAGGATCGCATCGATGTCCAGCAGCGACACGTTCGGATAGCTGCGGCTGAGGCCGCTCAGCTGCGCCGCCGAACCGCGCGGCAGGTGGAACGCGGAGATCAGGTTGTACGGCGCGTCCTGCACCGCGCCGGCGTTGAGCAGCAGGAAGAAATTGACCCGGAACGAATCCCAGTCGGCCTTGCGCACGCTGGTCACGGTGAAACTGCGCTGCTGCTCGCCGAGCAGCAGGGTGATGCGGTCGCCGAGCTTGAGCCCGTAGCGCTGCGCCCAGGCTTCTTCCACCGAGGCTTCCGCCGCGGTGCTGCCGGCGGCCCAGAAACGGCCCGACAGCAGGCGGTTGGCGGCGGGAAATGCATGCCGCCAGGAGAAATTGATCGGCCGGTCGGCGCCGTCGCCATCGTCTTCCGGACCCTGCTCCTGGCGCTGCGGCGGCTTGCCGTTGATCGCCACCAGCTTGCCGGTACTGAACGGCTCCACCGACGCGTCGGTGACGCCGAGCCCGCGCAGCGTGCCGATCACGTGCTCGGCCTGATCGGGCTGGATGTTCATCAGGAAATAGTTCGGCGTGTCCGCTGGCAGCCGGTCGCGCCACTGGCCGAGCAGGCCCGGGCCGATCACCGCCAGCAGCAGCAAGGCGCACAGCGACAGCGACAGCCCGACCAGTTGCACCACGCTCAGCGCGCTGCGCCGGGTCAGCGCGGCCAGGCCCAGCTTCCACGGCCCGCGCAGGCGCGATTGCAGCCGCCGCAGCAGCACCAGCAGCAGGCTGCCGACCGCCGCGGCGAGCGCGGCCAGCAGGGTCAGCCCACCCAGCACCCAGGCCGCGAGCACGCCATCGCCGGTGGCGTAAACCGCCAGCACCACGGTGGCGAGCAGTGCGGCGGCGTAGACCAGCAGCGAGGTCGGCGGCAGCGCGGCGAAGCTGCGGTTGAGCACGCGCATCGGCGGCACATTGCGCAGCCGCAGCAGCGGCGGCAGGCCGAAGCCGAGCAGCAGCACCAGGCCGATGCCGGCGCCGGCCAGCGCCGGGGTCGCCTGCGGCAGCGGCAACCGGTTCGGGATCAGGCTGCCCAGCGCTTCGACCAGGCCAAGCTGCGCCAGCATGCCCAGGCCCACGCCGAGCGCACAGGCGGGGATCGCCAGCAGCAGCAACTGCAGCGCCAGCGCGCCGAGGATGTCGCGCTGGCGCGCGCCCAGGCAGCGCAGCACGGCCACCGTGTCGATGCGGCGCAGCGCGAAGCGGTTGGCGGCCAGCGCGGTGGCGACGCCGGCCAGCAGCACCGCCAGCAACGCGGTCAGCGCCAGGAAGC
>NZ_CAPJ01000544.1 GCF_000331775.1 Xanthomonas translucens pv. translucens DSM 18974 | reverse complement strand
CGGCGCATCGCGCGGCTGGAAGCGGCCGAAGGCGAAGTGCTGGTCGACGACTGCTGCTGCGCCCGCGCCGGCCTGGGCCTGCCGGCCGCGCGCCACGATCCGCAACGGCCGTGGCCGTTGCGGCGCCTGTAGGGCGCGTGACTGCA
Organism: Xanthomonas translucens pv. translucens DSM 18974; assembly: GCF_000331775.1. The sequence goes on along the minus strand of NZ_CAPJ01000544.1, from coordinate 1,516 downwards.
ATGTCTTCCTCCGCCACCGCGAATCGATCATGACGATGAAACCACCGCTGCTGTCCCTGCTCCTGCTCGCCGCGACCAACCTGGCCCACGCCGAGGACGCCGATCCGCAACGCGACCGCGCCAGCATCCTGGCGATGCAGGGCGAGTACGCCGTGGATTTCGCCTTCGACGAGACCGTGCTGCTCAAGCCCGGCTACGCGCGCGCGCCGGCGATGCGCAGCGGCGCCAACGAAGTGGTGATCGTGGTCGAAGACGGCCCGCGCAAGGTGGTGCTGCAACACCTGCTGGTCGATCCCAAAAGCGGCCACGTGACCAAGCACTGGCGCCAGGACTGGAGCTACGAGGCGCCGCAGCGTTTCGAATTCAGCGCCGACCAGACCTGGCAGGTGCGCCCGCTCGCCGCCGCCGCGACCCGCGGCGCCTGGACCCAGTGCGTGTACGAAGTCAGCGACGCGCCGCGCTACTGCGGCACCGGCCGCTGGGACTACGCCGACGGCCACCCGACCTGGACCAGCGACCTGAGCTGGCGCCCGCTGCCGCGGCGCGAATACACCAAGCGCCGCGACTACAACGCGCTGGCGGTGATCAACCGGCACACGCTGACCCCGGCCGGCTGGACCCACGAGCAGTTCAACACCAAGGTGCTGCGCAAACCCGACGGCAGCCAGCAGCCGATCGCGCGCGAATTCGGCTTCAACGACTACGTCAAGACCGGCGATGTCGACTTCACCCCGGCCTACGCCTACTGGAAGGCGACCCAGGACTATTGGGCCAGGGTGCGCGCGCACTGGGACGGGTTCCTCGCCAAGCCGCCGGGCGTGCACCTGAAGACCAGCCTCGACGGCATGGCGATGATCGTGCCGCTGTTCGAGCAGGCCGAGGCGGTGCAGCAGGGCAAGCCGGTGGCCGATGCGAAGATCGCCGCGGTGTTCGCGCAATGGGTGGAGCCGGCGCCCGCCGCGCGTTGAACGCCGCTGCCGGCGCAGCGCCAGGGTGGGAAGGCGGCCGGGAGTGGTCTTGCTTTTTTCCCGGCGCACGCCTTGCGCCGGCGCCGGCCTACAGGTCGGTCACCAGGTGGTAGCTCAAGCCCTTGCGCTCGGGCAGGGTGAAGATCCATGGAAAACCGACCGATACCCCGCTGAGGTCGAGCCACTGCGGATTGAACGACTCGATCAGGCCGCGCTGCCAGCAATGGCTGAGCTGGGAGATCTCCGCGGCGCGGAGCAATGCGGCCACTTCGTTCTCGCACTCCTCGTACCACACCGCAAGGATCGCGACCGGATCTTCGGTTTCTCCGCGCACGCTGTTGCGCTCGCGCAGGGTTCTGCCCAGGCCCTCGAGCGCCTGCGGCGTCGGTGCGGTGGCGATGTAGTACGGCCCGCTGCGGGTCTCGGCCATGATGCAGGCCAGGTACGGCGTGCCATTGCGGGAGAGGGTGTCGCTCATCGGCCAAACATGCTCTACATGGGAATGGCGATTGTGCCGGCAAGCGGCGGCGCTTGCAGCCACCGGCTTG
>NZ_CAPJ01000545.1 GCF_000331775.1 Xanthomonas translucens pv. translucens DSM 18974 | reverse complement strand
GGCGCAGCGCCGGGTGGAGCGCGCGCGCCGCTTCACCGCACTGGCGGCCGCCGAAGGCGTGGCGCCGGCGGCGCTGGCCATCGCCTGGTGCCTGCGCAACCCGCACGTGTCCACGGTGATCCTCGGTGCCAGCCGCGTCGCCCAGTTGGTGGAGAACTTCGACGCGCTGCAGCTGGCCACGCGCGAGGATCCGGCGTGGTGGGCGCAGGTCGAGGGTGCGGTGGCCTGAGCCGGCGCCTGCGCCTCGCATCGCTGGTCGATGGAGCGTGCGGATCGCGGAGTCGAGTCATTCGCGGCCGCTTTCGAAATTTGAATTTCGATCGGCATCTTGAATCGCTTTAAGCGAGAATGGCTCTTGATTAATAATTGAGAATAATTATCATCCGTATCGACCCCTGTGTACGGAATCCGACCATGCCCGCCCAACCCGTCCTGTTGCGTCACCCCGAAACCCTGAGCCTGCGCGAACGCGCGCTGCCGCGCGCGGTCCCGGTCGAAGAGACGATCAGCAGCGAGGCGCTGCTGAAAGGGCGCCGCGAAGTGCTGATCCAGCACGGCGACCGCGTCTATCGCCTGCGCCATACCAGCAACGACAAGCTGATCCTGACCAAGTAATCCGGCCGGCCGCGCAGCGCGCGGCCAGGCTACCTGCTCGACACTGCCGCCACCTGGCCGGACCCGATGGGTCCGCCGCGGCCGCTCGCAGTCGCGACCGTTTCTCTCCTCGGCCTCTGCGCCGGCCTGCGCGCCGGCGTGGCTGGGACTTTTCGCGACCCACCGATGACCTCCATGATCCGTACCGCTCCGCTCACCGGCGCGCTGTGGCTGGCTTTGGCCACCTGCTGCGCGCATGCCGCTCCCGCCGACGCTGCCGCAGACACCGCCAGTGCCGCCACGCCGCGCGACTTCGAGCGCCTGCAGGTCACCGCCACCCGCACCCAGCGCGCCATTGTCGAGGTGCCCAGCAGCGTCGATGTGATCGACCGCGAGCAGATGGACCAGGAACTGGTGTACGACCTGAAGGATCTGCTGCGCTACACCCCCGGCGTCGCGGTCACCGGCAACAGCGGTCGCTTCAGCGGCATCGGCGGCATCCGCATCCGCGGCCTGGACGGCAACCGTGTGCTGATCCAGACCGACGGCATCCCGGTCGCGGACACCTTCAGCTTCGGCAACTATCTCAATGCCAACCGCAACGTCGTCGATATGGAAACGCTCAAGCGCGTCGAGATCGTGCGCGGCCCGGCCAGCTCGCTGTACGGCTCCGATGCGCTCGGTGGCGTGGTCGCCTACGTGACCAAGGATCCGGCCGACTACCTGGCGCCGGGCCAGCACAGCTACGTGGGCCTGAAGTTCGGCTACGAGAGCGAATGGGACGGACTGTTCGCGGGTGCACTGGCCGCGTTCGGCGGCGAGCGCTGGAGTGGTATGGCCGCGGTCAGCCACCGTCAGGGCCAGGAGAGCCAGACCCAGGGCGACAACCGCAGCACCGGCGCGGCGCGCACCGCGCCCAATCCGCTCAGTAGCGACGGCCGCAGCCTGCTCAGCAAGCTGGTCTACGCGCCTAGCGCGAACCAGCGCTTCAAGCTGAGCGTGGAAGGCAACGAGGACTATTCCAGCATCGATGCGCTGAGCAACGTCAGCTCCAGCATCCTGTCGCAGCGCGGCCGCGACCATCAGACCCGCGCCCGCGTGTCGCTGACCCACGAAGTGGACCAGCTCGACGCGCTGCTCGCCGACGACCTGCAGTGGCAGCTGTATCGGCAGGACACCGAGAGCCTGCAACGCACCGACGAGCGCCGCAGCAACAACAGCCTGCGGCACATGCAGCACGACTTCGACCAGCGCCTGTACGGGTTGCAGGCCAACCTGCACAAGCGGGTGAACCAGGGCCGCGTGGTCCACGATGTCAGCTACGGCATCGACCTGTCATGGAGCGACACCCACGAAAAGCGCGACGGTGACGCACAGAACCTGAGCACCGGCGCGATCAGCAAGACCGTGGGCGTGGAGACGTTCCCGGTGCGCGATTTCCCGGTCACCGAGACCAGCAAGGCCGGCGCCTACCTGCAGGACGAGATGCGCCTGGCCGACGGTCGCTTCAGCCTGATCCCGGGCCTGCGCCTGGACGACTACCGGCTGTCGCCGCAGGTCGATGCGATCTTCGCCGCCGACAACCCCGGCGTGGCCGCGGAGAAGGTCACCGACAGCAACGTCTCGCCCAAGCTCGGCGCGATCTGGCGCATCGACGATGCGTGGTCGCTGTACAGCAACTACGCGCATGGCTTCCGCGCGCCGCCGTACAACGACGTCAACATCGGCTTCAGCAACCTGCAGTTCGGCTACACCGCCATCGCCAATCCGGACCTGAAACCGGAGACCAGCAAGGGCGCCGAACTGGGCCTGCGCTACACCGCGGCGGCCGGCTATTTCGGCCTGAGCGGCTACTACAACGACTACCGCGACTTCATCGAGTCCTACAGCTTCGTCGGCTACAACGCCGACGGCCTGATGCTGTACCAGTCGCGCAACGTCGATCACGTGGTGATCAAGGGCGTGGAGGCCAAGGCCGGCGTCGAGTTCGGCGCGCTGTCCGCGCGCTGGGCCGGCTGGTCGCTGCATTCCAGCGCGGCCTATGCGCGCGGCGACAACAAGACCGACGCCACGCCGCTGAATGCGATCGATCCGCTGCGCGGCGTGCTCGGCCTGGCCTACGAGCGCGACACCTGGGGCGCGCAACTGGTCGGCAGCTTCGTGGCGAAGAAGCGACGCCCGGCGCTGGCGACGTACTACACGCCGTCCGGCTACGCGACGCTGGACCTGCTCGCGCACTGGATCTTCACTCCTGGCGCGCGGCTCAACGTCGGCGTGTTCAACCTGGCCGATCGCCGCTACATCGACTGGAACGCGCTGCCCAGCGCGACCCTGGCCAGCAGCAGCGTGCTCGACCGCTATACCGGCGCCGGACGCAACGTCTCGGTCAGCCTGGCGCTGGACTGGTAGCGGCGCATGGGCAAGGCGGCGCCAGCGATCACCGACGCGACCCGGATCGCCGCATCCGCGCCGCTGCCGCGTCCGGCGCAGCTGGCGGCGCTGGGCACCGTGCTGTGCCTGTACCGCGCGCAGCTGGGTACGGAGCTGATGGGCTGGAACCATGCGCTGCGCGTCGGCGCGCAGCTCGGCGTGGACAGCGACGGACTGCTCGAAAGCCTGTGCTTCTACGATCGCCAGGAACGCTGCTGCTGGCGCCTGTACCTGCTGCCGGACAGCGATTTCGTCGCCTGGGACGCCTTGCTGTCGGCGTTGCCGGCGATCCACAGCGGCAGCGCCGATGCCGGCGTCGCCGAACGCCTGTGGCGGCGCGTGGCCGGGCGCCT
>NZ_CAPJ01000546.1 GCF_000331775.1 Xanthomonas translucens pv. translucens DSM 18974 | reverse complement strand
CCGGGGTGCGGGTGGTGACCGACCACGCGCTCGGCGTGGCCATGGTCAGGTCGGCGGCAGCGGCCGCGCCGCTGCCGTCCGGGTCGTCGCCGCCGCAGGAGCTCAACAAAACGCTCAGCAGCGCGCAGGACAACGCGTATTTGCTCAATCCTCTGTGCATCTTCATCGTGCGGGTCCAGTTATTTTTTGGGGTGGCGGGGGAAGGTCGGGCGCACAGGGGACGGCCGCTATGTGTGACACGACGCGCGATTGCCGAGCGCCGGCGAATCTAGCAAGTTTGCTTAGCTGCGAACCGGAACGCCGGCACGTTGCGCGTAAGTTTTTATAAAGAAAGCGGCGATGACGGGCGTTGGTGGATGTCGGCTTTTGCGCGCGTTGGGCGCATCGCCTTGGCGACGCGTCGGCACCTGCGATCATGGCCATGCGAGGACACGCAATCACAGCTGCACGCGTACGCGACCAGCGTGCCGCAGTTGGATGTCAGGGAGATGTCGCCGTTGTGCCGGCGGCGCGGACAATGCCTGCGCGCGCCGGCAGCGCGTGCTTCAGCAAATCAGCTGGTACAGCTCGAAGCTTTTGTCGTTGCTGTCCAAGATCAGCAGCAGTTCGTCGGGTCCTAACGCTACCAGCCGGCCGACGCTGTTGCCATTGGTGCCGTCGGAGACGTTGCCGGGCGCGTAGTGCCCCTGCGGATTGTCGTTGACCGTGCTTGTGCCGAGGAACGCGAACTCGCGGCGGTCCTTGGCCAGCGGAGACAGCGTGCCGCCGGTCTTGCTTAGGCGATAGCCGCAGGGATCGCGTGCGATCCTGGCCTTGAAGTAGGGGGAGGCATAGGCGAAATGCTGGCCGACCTGAATCGAGCGCACCTTCCAGCGGCCTTCCAACTTGCCCGGCAGCTGCGGCGACTGCGCACGCTGCAGCAGCATGCGCGCCAGTGCCGCGCGCATGCTGCTGCAGGCTGTTCGCGGACACGGTCGCCGCGGCGCGGTCGGCATCGGCGGCAGCGCTGTTCCCGTCGCAGCGCTGCGCGGCAGCGGACAGCGGGGCGCAAGCAGCGCGCACAGCGTGGCGAGGGACATGACGGAAAAACGGGGCATCGGAACTCTTTGTCCGGATGCAGGCCTGTCGCAGCGACAGGCGGTGGGTTCAGTGGTCTGGGTGCAGGGGAACGGATGCCGCCATCGGCGCGGACGGCTCAGCCGGCGTCCGGCGCCAGCCGCGGCATCGACGCCGCGGCGCCTTCGGCCTCGGTCGAACGCGCCGCATAGTGGTTGGCGAAGCGCACGTGGGTGGCGAAGCTGGCGTTCGGCGACTGCGCCAGCGAGGCCACCAGGGCGCCGTTGAACGCGTCGCCGGCACCGGTGGTGTCCACGGTCTGCGCCGCCTCGGCGCCGATGCGGTAGTAAGGCTGGGTGTCGCCGCGCAGGCGCTCTTCCGGATGCGAGATGAACGCGCCGACCGCGCCCAGCGTCACCACCACGGTACCACCCGGCAACAGCTTGCGGCACAACGCGTGCAGGCTGCCGCCATCGGTGGCGGCGACGTCGTCGGCATCGACGCGCTCGCCGACGTGGCGCGCCAGCAGCGCGGCGAACTCGGTTTCGTTCGGGGTCAGCACGTCGGCCAGCTTGAGCAGGCCGATGCTGGTCTGCGCATTCGCCGGCGCGGCGTTGAGCACCGTGGTCAGGCCGGTCTCGCGGGCCAGCGCCAGGGTGGCCTCGATGGTCTCGATCGGCGACTCCAGCTGCGCCAGCAGCACCCGCGCCGAGCCCAGCAGCGCGCGTTGCGCCTGCACGAAGCCCAGGCTCAGCGCAGCGTTGGCGCCGGCGCCGATGACGATGGTGTTGCGGCCGTGGCCATCGACGTAGATGCCGCCGGTGCCGGTCGGCTCGGTGCTGGCCTCGGCGGCCAGGTCGATGCCGTCCTGCGCCGCCAATGCGCGCGCCATCGCGCCACCGGCATCGTCGCCGAGCGCGCACACGAAGGTGGTGCGGGCGCCGGCGCGCGCCGCCGCCACCGCCTGGTTGAAGCCCTTGCCGCCGGGGCCGGTGCTGTAGCGGCCGGCGATGGTCGCGCCCGCGGCGGGCAGGGTTTCGCAGCGCCAGACGTGGTCGACATTGAACGAACCGACGACGATGACCGAACTCATAGGCATGTGCTGCTTCTCAACAAGGACTGGGGAAAGGGAAATCGCATCAGCCGAAGTGCGACAGCACGCCGGCGATGGTGGCGGTCATGAAGGTGGCGATCGAACCGCCGAGCACCGCGCGCAGGCCGAACCGCGCCAGGTCCTGGCGTCGCTCCGGGGCCAGCCCGCCGATGCCGCCGATCTGGATCGCGATCGAGCTGAAGTTGGCGAAGCCGCACAGCGCGTAGGTGGCGATCAGCCGGCCTTCCTCGCTCAGCTGCATGCCGGGGATCTGGCCCTTGACGATTTTCGACAGCTCGCTGTAGGCGACGAACTCGTTGATCACGACCTTCTGCCCGATCAGCGAGCCGACCGTGGTCGCGTCCGCCCACGGCGTGCCGATCACCCAGGCGATCGGCGCCAGCAGGTAGCCGAAGAGGGTGGCCAGGTTGGTCGGGTGGCCGATCGCCGCGGCCAGGCCGGTGGCGTCGCCGAGCCAGGTCAGCGGCGCGTTGACCAGCGCGATCAGCGCGATGAAGGCCAGCAGCATCGCGCCGATGTTCAGCGCCAGGCGCAGGCCGTCGCCGGCGCCGGCGGCGGCCGCGTCGATGATGTTGCTGGTGGTCTTCTCCACGTCGATCTTGACCGTGCCGTGGGTCAGCGGCGTGCCGGTCTCCGGGATCAACAGCTTGGCCACCACCAGCGTCGCCGGCGCGGCCATGATGCTCGCCGCCAGCAGGTGCTTGGCGTAGAACGCCTGCTGCGCCGTATCGCTGCCGCCGAGCATGCCGACATAGGCCGCCAGCACGCCGCCGGCGATGTGCGCCATGCCGCCGATCATCATCGTCAGCAACTCGGACTCGGTCATCTTCGGGATGTACGGGCGCACCGTCAGCGGCGCTTCGGTCTGGCCGATGAACACGCTGGCGCAGACGCTGGTGGTTTCGGCGCCGGACACGCGCATCACCTTGGTGATCGCCCAGGCCATCACCCGCACCACCGCCTGCATCACCCCCAGGTGGTAGAGCACGCCCATCAGCGCGGAGAAGAAGATGATCGTCGGCAGCACCTGGAAGGCGAAGATGAAACCGTTGCTGGTGGTGTCCATCAGGCTGCCGAAGATGAAGTTGGAGCCTTCGTTGACGAAGCTCAGCACCTTCACGAACAGCTGTCCCAGCCAGTTGAAGACCTCGCGCCCGCCCGGCACCAGCAGCACCAGCGAGGCGAAGCCGATCTGCAGGACCAGGCCGGTCGCGACCAGCTTCCAATCGACCGCGCGCTTGTTGTTCGAGAACAGCCAGGTGATCCCGATCAACACCGCCAATCCGAACAGGCCGAAGCCGATCCTCCCCAAACCCTCGACCATCTGCGTTCCCTGGATCGCCGGACCAAAGAGAGGGAGCGTAGTGCAGGGGGTGACGGGCGGCAAGGTAAACCCGGTTCAGCGCCGCAAATCGGTTGCCGATCCAGGCAGCGCGTGGAATGCGAGCGCGTGACGGCCGCCTCGCTACACTGTGCGGCCGCCCGTCGGCCACGTTCGCCGGCGCGCACTGCAGGAGGAATTCGCATGCATTACCGTCGCCTTGGCGCCACCGGCTTGCAGCTGTCGGCGCTGTCGTTCGGGGCCTGGATCAACGTCGGCGGACAGATCGGCCGCGACGAAGCGCGCAACCTGATCGCCGCCGCCTGGGATCACGGGGTCAACTTCTTCGACAACGCCGAGGTCTATGCGCACGGTCGCGCCGAGCAGGTGATGGGCGATGTGATCGCCGATCTGCGGCTGCCGCGCGATGGCTATTGCGTGTCCAGCAAGGTCTACTTCGGCGCGGTCGCCGCGCCGCGCCCGACCCAGTGCGGGCTGTCCCGCAAGCACGTCACCGACGCCTGCCATGCCGCGCTGAAGCGGCTGCGGGTGGACTACCTGGACCTGTACTACTGCCATCGTCCCGACCCCGACACGCCGGTGGAGGAAACCGTGCGCGCGATGGACGCGCTGGTGCGGCAGGGCAAGGTGCTGTACTGGGGGACCTCGGAGTGGCCGGCCGACCGCATTCGCGAGGCCGCGCAGCTGGCGCGGGCGTTGGGCCTGCAGGGGCCGTCGATGGAGCAGCCGCAGTACAACCTGCTGCATCGCCAGCGCGTGGAGCAGGACTACGCGCCGCTGTACGCCGAACTCGGCCTCGGCACCACGATCTGGTCGCCGCTGGCCTCGGGCCTGCTGACCGGCAAGTACAACGACGGCATCGACCCGGCCTCGCGCCTGGGCCAGG
>NZ_CAPJ01000547.1 GCF_000331775.1 Xanthomonas translucens pv. translucens DSM 18974 | reverse complement strand
GGGGAGAATCTGCTGCGAACGCGGGATGCGGTCCTGCGCGGCGGCGCTCAGGCCGCCGCAGGCAAGGCGGGCGGCACGCCGGCGATCAGCGCATCGAAGTAGTCGGTGGTCAGCTGTAGCTGCGCGTCAGCGCTCTCGGCGCGGTTGACCACGGCGCGGAACGCCGCGTTCTCGGGGCGATCCTTGGCGTACCAGCCCAGGTGCTTGCGCGCGATGCGCACGCCCTGCGCTTCGCCGTAGAACGCGTGCAGGGCCTGCAGGTGGCCGAGCAGGGTGTCGCGCACGAAGGGCAGCGAGGGCGCCGGCAGCAGTTCGCCGCTGGCCAGGTAATGCGCGATCTCTCCGAAGATCCACGGCCGGCCCTGCGCGGCGCGCCCGACCATCACCGCGTCGGCGCCGGTGGCGGCCAGCACCTGCGCGGCCTTGTGCGGCGAATCGATGTCGCCGTTGGCGATCACCGGGATGCGCAGCGCGGCCTTGATCTGCGCGATCGTGGCGTATTCGGCCTGGCCGCTGTAGTGCTGGTCGCGGGTGCGGCCGTGTACCGCCAACGCGGCGATGCCGCAGTCCTGCGCGATGTGCGCGATGGCCGGGCCGTTGCGGTGGTCGCAATCCCAGCCGGTGCGGATCTTCAGCGTCACCGGCACCGGCGAGGCGTTCACCACCGCGCTGAGGATGCGCGCCACCAGCGCCTCGTCGCGCATCAGCGCCGAGCCGGCCCAGGCGTTGCACACCTTCTTCGCCGGGCAGCCCATGTTGATGTCGATCAATTGCGCGCCGTGGTCGGCGTTGTAGCGCGCGGCCTCGGCCAGTTGCTGCGGCTCGGTGCCGGCGATCTGCACGCTGACCGGGTCCGGTTCGCCGGCGTGGTCCATGCGCTGCAGCGATTTGCGCGTCTGCCAGAGACGCGGGTCGGAAATGGTCATCTCCGATACCGCCAGGCCGGCGCCCAGGCGCTTGCACAGCAGCCGGAACGGCTTGTCGGTGACCCCGGCCATCGGCGCCAGGATCACCTTCGGTTCGATCGTGTAGGGGCCGATACGCATGCGGCCAGTGTAGCGGGGCGGCCGCCGCGCCGCCTCCCCGTGGCGCTCACGTCACTGCGGGGCGGCGCGCCGGCTGTCCGCCGCGCCGCCCCGCGTCGGCTAGTGCGACAGGCGGATGTTGTCCAGGTACAGCGAGGCCGGCCGGGCCGCGCTGGCGCGGAACTCGATGCGGTTGCTGCCGGCGTTCAACGTCACCGCTTGCTGCAGTGTCGCCCAGTCGCTGGCCGAGGCGGTCTGCGCGAACACCGGCGTGCCGACCTTGCTGCCGTTGACGTACAGGTCCACGTTGCCGATGCTCGCGCCGGCGGTCGAATAGCGGGTCTGCAACTGATAGGTGCCGGCGCTGGCGACGCGGACATCGTCGCGGATGCTGGCGCCGCCGCCGGTGCCGAAGTCGACGTAGCCCATCCCCTGGTAGTTGCGCAGCGGGCCGGAGACGCCGTTGGCGACCAGGCTGCGGATGTTGCGGAAATCGAAGTTCTCCGCCTCGTACTGCTGCACGCCGGTGTAGGCGGGCGGCGCGTCCGGCGCCTGCAGGCTCGCGACCGGGGCCGAGCTCGCGCGGCCACTGGCGTTGCCGGTGCAGTGCACGGTGATGTCCAGCGGCCCATTGTGCGCCACGCTTAGCGTCAGCCCGTCCGCCGTCGCCGCGCTGGTGAGCTTGCTGGGCTGGTGATCGCCGCGATCGGTGAAGCTGTAGGTCGGGGTGGTGGTGGCGCCGTCGATATCGATCGTATCGGTCTTCAGCGCCCCGTCGGGGGAGTCGAAGTTGTTCAGGTAGATCGACAGCCTGTCGGGGAATTCCTTGATCACGCCGCTGGTATAGGGCGCGTAGTTCACGCTGACGGCGGCGCAGCTGTTGTATTTGAGCGGGATGGTGCCGCTGGCGGTCTGGTTGGACTTGGACGGGTTGTAGGTGACCCAGGTGTTGTCCTGGCGCCCGGCGTAGATGGTGCCGGTGTATTCCTGCGGGAACAGGGCATTGAGTTCGTCGAGCTTGGCACTCATGGTCGGCCAGCGCGCGGCGTACGCGGTCTTGGCGATCTGCACCTTGAACGACTTGGCGGTGGCGTCGGTCAGCTGCCAGACGGTGGGGATGGCCGGATAGCGCCCGGTCTTCTTGTACCAGCTGTGTTGGTTCATGTAGGTGCCGTCGCCGTCCAGCAGGTACAGCCCGGAGAACAGCGTTTCCGGCGAGGAATACAGGTTCCTGTCGTCGCCGGTGGTGGTGTCGTTGACGATCACGACCTTGGAGCGGTCGATCACTTCCTGGCGGCTGAGGATGCGCAGCGTGCCGTCCAGGATCTTGCGGTAGATGTCCAGCTGGATATTGCGGAAATGCGGGTAGAACTCCCAACGTCGGCTGTTATAACCGTCGCTGGTGGTCGCGTTCGGCAGGGTGTGCACCGCATCCAGGATGATCTGCTCGGGGCCGTCGAACACGGTCTCGCCGGTGAAGGTCAGGTGCTCGATCAGGTGCGGCGAGCCGGCCTGCACCGGATAGCTGCTGCCGTCGCTGCTGTACCAGCCGGTGCGATCCGGGCGGATGCCGTAGTGACCGGCGTAGCCGGACAGGAACATGCCCAGGCTCACGCTCTCGATGTCGTGGTAGCCGTAATCGGTGGTGAATTTCTCTTCGATGATGAAATTCTTGGCATAGGAACCCAGAGCGTTCCTGAAGATCGGGTTGCGCTTGACCATGGCCAGCGGATTGATGTTGGCGCCGTAGAAGCCGCCGGTGAAGCTGACCGCCAGATAGCCGCCGTACTTGTTGGTGAGCTTGAGCAGGTTGGCCCAGTGTTCCCAGCGTTGCGCGGGCGAACCCGAGCAGGGCTGGTCGAATCCCCAAAACTGCTCGGCGTAGTTGAAGCCGATGAAGTTGGGGTAGTCGCGGAAGAATTCGCCGTAGGCGGTCGCTTCCAGGTCTGCATTCGGCGCGTAGTCGGGAAGGTGGCTGAAACCGCCGCTGGAGGGCTGGATCATCGCCCACACGCCATTGGCGGCCGCGGTCTTGATCCAGGAACGCGCGGTTTCCAGGCCGTTCTCCACCTGTATCCACTTGCATTGATTGCCGGTGGTGCCCTGGTGGTTGATGGACAGGGAAATCAGCAGCACGGTGTAGGGGCGCAGGTCGGCCGGAATCAGGTCGATGATCTTCTGCGGGTCGGCCGTGTTCCAGGTGTCGGCATGGATC
>NZ_CAPJ01000548.1 GCF_000331775.1 Xanthomonas translucens pv. translucens DSM 18974 | reverse complement strand
ACTGCTCAGCCCGTCCGTCGCCCGCCAGTAAAGGCTGCTCTCGTCTCCATGCGGCTTGGCCGCAGACACCATGCCCATCGCCACACCGACAATCAGCGACGCACGCAGCGCCGTCACCACCAACTCCATCGCCGATTGCCGCGACTGGCCGGTGGCCACCTGGTAACGCTTGAACAATATTCATAGCGTCAGCGCGCTCATCGCCGTCACTGTCACCGTCACCCACCACGGCATCCGGATCGGCAGCGAACAGCAGGAAGAACAGGACTATACGAATCAGTGGTCACTGCAGATCAGCTGCAACATCGTCTGCGCAACGGACAACCAACGACGCTCAAGGCGCCTTTGGTCTGCTTATAGCGCGAGCCCTAACGCGTCATCGCCGCTGGCGCTCTCGCTTCGCTCTGCTGCGTCTGCGACTGCCGCTGCACTTCCTCGGCCATCTGCCGCGTGCTCTCCTGCAACGGCTGCACCTGCGCCTGCTCGCGATCGACGTACACACGGCGCATCGCCGGATCGTTCAGTTCGCCCTGTATTGCGATCAAGCCACGACCGTCTTTGTTCGGCAAAACATAATCGATCCGATCAAGACCGCTGACCTTGGCCTCGAAGGCCATCTGCCCGGCAGTCTGCTCCAGCGCTTGGCGATTGGCGAAACCGCCGCGCTCGCCGAGCTTTTCCAATTCGCGTACCGAACCCAAGTACAAGGCATGCTGCGGATGGCTGGGGTCCGACAGCAATGGCGCTGCAGCTACAGCGGCGGACTGAGGCGTTGCGGCTTGCTGCGTCGGCGCATGCTGCGCCACTGCCTGATCCAGCGCCGCGCGGGTATTACGGCCGACGACGCCGTCCACTCCCAGGCCATGCTCGCGCTGGAACTGTTCCACTGCATAGCGGGTGTTCGGGCCGAAGTCGCCATCTGGATGCAAGGGTTTGCCGTCGCGGCCAATCAGGCCGAGTTGCGCGAGCTGGCCTTGCATGTGTTTAACGGCATCACCACGTTCGCCTGGTTCGAGCTTGCCATCGGCCATCGGCTCGGCACGCTGGGAATGCGATGGTGCCGACAATTGTTGCGCGGGCTGGGAGTTGATCTGTCGCCAGGCATCACTCGGCGACAGACCGCTCTCGATTGCTTTAGAATAAGACTCACGCATCGTATTTAGCGCCTGCGCTGTCTCCATATTATTAATGGAGGAATGATTCGCACCGCCAGGGTAATAGCTTCTCCCTGTATCAGGGTTAGCGATACTTGCCCACTCCTGTGATAACGCTTTTTGCGCATCATGAAGTGTCGCACCAGTCTGGCCGGTTATGTATTCCCTTATGGCAGGCCGTTTCTGCGACATAAGATAATCGGAGAAAATTTTATCTTGTACGTCGGGCGTCATCGCCTTGGAACGTTCGATACCCAGCAAATCCACAGCATCTTTCATTGTGCCGGGTATCACTTGGTATCTACCCACCGCAAATAATCGTTGCTCATCACCTCTTGGCAGTGCCTGAGCATCCATCACCTGACCAACTGTCATTGCAGAGAAATCTATAGGACCATCACTTCCACGGACGCGCTCGCGCCCATCATCGCCGAGATAAGTACCACGATTGTAAGCGTTATATCCTGTACGCCCAGACTCGCCACGCTGGATTAGATCAGCTAACTGACTGCTCATAAAGCCTCCTTATGAATTAACACCAATCGCTATTTTACAGACTTAACTTCCCATGAAGTAACTTGAAGCCGCGAGTCCTTCCCTGTCACTAGTACATCCTCAATTTCTCCATAAGTCGCAACTGCCAGCAATTTGCCACCATCAGCATCAGCAAACTCCATAAGGCAATATCCATCTCCACTGCATTCACTCAACTCAGGGGCCAATTCGCAAGCTTCACAGCGCTTCGGGTTGGATGAGCAAACTTTCTCAAACGCAGCGCCGACCACTCCCTGCTTGCAAGAGGAATGAGGTTTAGCAAGCCAGCCATTAGTCAGGGCAAGCTTTCTTAAATCTCCGTAAGACATGCCCTTTTTAAAATTATTAAAAATGGAGATCGAATCTTTATTTTTTTTGAAGCCTTCACTGCAGAGGAATTATCTGCGGCAACAGAAACCCTCTGTTTTGAATCAATAACTGACGACTCAACAGGAGAAGTGCATCCCGATGAAGATAAAAATAGAAAAACCAGAAGAAGATTGCGCAACATAGAATCACCAAATTAAGGGCATTTTCAAACAGTCAGCACTTTAAGAAATCAGCACCACCAATTTCGCCGCTCAATATTTTTTGAAGAAAGGATCGGTGCACTCAGAAAATTTAACTACGCACCCCCCCCCATGCTTCCCACATTCCTTTAGTGCAAAACTTTTAGCAGCAGACTCATCTTTTCCCTTACCAATACTGATACCAGATTCACTAGAGCCAACGGCAGCAATACACTGATTAAAATACGTCGTGATCACACCGCAATCCGACGCACCGGTTTCATAGCACCTATCTAATACATCTCGACGCGCATCTTCTTCGGTGAACTTTCCAGTGGTCGACCATGATCCATGCGCTTCATTGGATGCAGCTAATGCGCCCCACGTCTTTATCCATTCACCAGTGGGACGAGCGGGAGCAGCATCTTCATCGTCTGGTAGACACTGGCTGCTTCCTGCTTGTACTCCGACTGGGCAGCGAGTCTGCCCGCTTGCATCCAAGCAAAAGCAACACCACACAATAGAAATAAAAATTAAATTAGTTCTTTTATTCATAAAAATTACCCATTATTGCCGTGTGCTCCGCGACTTCCAGGTGCAGCTACTTGGACCTGGGTACTAGGTGTCCTGTTTAGATTATCCAAAGCATTAGCCTCATACTTCTGCACATTCTCGGAACCACCTTGCGAGTTTTTGCTAGGCTCCTGCGGCGTATAAGGCCGCCCCGTCGCTGGATCCTTGCCGGCCTGACCCAGCTGCGAATACGCATTGAACTGCCCCAGCGTGCCCTGGAAGAACGCAGCTGCCATCGGCGGCGCGGTCAGGATCAGCGTGCTCAAGACCAACCCGATCCCTCCCTGCTGCAACGCCATGTTCATCACGCCCTCGCCTGTTGTGCCATTGGTGGCCGCCCACTTCGCAATGAAACCCGCCGCCACCGCCGTCGTCACCTTCGTTGCCAGGCTCACCGTGAACGTCAGCACCGACAGGGAAAACATCGTCCCGATCCCGTACAGCAGCCACTTCTGGAACAACGACTTCGTTGCATCGAATAACAGGCACAGGATGAACAACGGCCCAAAACCGATGAACAAGGCGATCGCCAGCTTGTTCAGCAGCAACAGCGAACCGCCCACCACCCCCGGACCCGCCATGCCCAGGCCCGAGAACATCCGCGCCCGATCTTTCTTCTTGTCAAGTTCAGGATCGCCAGCCGTATTGATCTGGTCGATGATCGTCATCCCCACCTGCATCAACGCCAGGTTCTTGTCGATCTCCTTGTACGGGCTGTCCGAATT
>NZ_CAPJ01000549.1 GCF_000331775.1 Xanthomonas translucens pv. translucens DSM 18974 | reverse complement strand
CGCCAGGTCCAGTTCGTGGATCTGGCTCACCGCCTTGTCGCCGGACGAGATCATCATGCCCTTGGTCCGGTCCAGCACCTTCAGTGCGTCGTGGCGCCCCATCGGGCTGAAGGAATGGGTCACGACATATTCGAAATCCAGATACTTCAGGCCATTCAGGATGCCCGGATAGGTTCCATCGGTGTACTCCTTTCAGCCCGCAAGGCGCCGTTGGTCAACTTATAGCGCACCAACGCCTAACGCGTCATCGCCGCTGGCGCCCTCGCTTCGCCCTGCTGCGCCTGCGACTGCCGCTGCACTTCCTCGGCCATCTGCCGCGTGCTCTCCTGCAACGGCTGCACCTGCGCCTGCTCGCGATCGACGTACACACGGCACATCGCCGGATCGTTCAGTTCGCCCTGTATTGCGATCAAGCCACGACCGTCTTTGTTCGGCAAGACATAATCGATCCGATCAAGACCGCTGACCTTGGCTTCGAAGGCCATCTGCCCGGCAGTCTGCTCCAGCGCTTGGCGATTGGCGAAACCGCCGCGCTCGCCAAGCTTTTCCAGTTGGCGTACCGAACCAGAGTACAAGGCATGCTGAGGATGGCTGGGGTCGGACAGTAATGGCGCTGCGGCTACAGCGGCGGACTGAGGCGTTGCGGTTTGTTGCGTCGGCGCATGCTGAGCCACGGCCTGATCCAGCGCCGCGCGGGTATTGCGGCCGACGACGCCGTCCACTCCCAGGCCATGCTCGCGCTGGAACTGTTCCACGGCGTAGCGGGTGTTCGGACCGAAATCGCCGTCTGGATGCAAGGGTTTGCCGTCGCGGCCAGTCAGGCCGAGTTGCGCGAGCTGGCCTTGCATGTGCTTGACAGCATCACCACGTTCGCCTGGTTCGAGCTTGCCATCGGCCATCGGCTCGGCACGCTGGGAATGCGATGGTGCCGACAATTGTTGCGCGGGCTGGGAGTTGATCTGTCGCCAGGCATCGTCTGGAGACGAACCGCTTTGAATCGCTTTAGTATATAAATCGCGCATCACATTCAGCGCCTGGGCTGTCTCCGCCGCACTGATTGATGCATGATTTGCACCGCCTGGCTTGTCATAATAGCTTTTCCCGGTATCGGGATTAGCAACACTTGCCCATTCTTGAGAAAGTGCTTTCTGAGCAGCCTGCAAACTCGAACCCTGAACTCCGACGATGTAGTTGCGAACGTCTGGGCGTTTGTCGGAGATGAGATAGTCCGAGAAAATTCTATCCTGCATCGTATTAGAAAATTGATCGGAGCGATCCAACTCAAGCGAGCTGACGGCTCTAGCCATCGTCACAGGGATGACCTGATAGCGACCGACAGCAAACAGTCTTTGTGCATCGCCATTAGGCAGCGACTGTGCGTCCATTACCTGCCCAACAGTCATGCTCGAAAAATCCAAAGGCCCATCACTTCCGCGGACATGTTCTCGACCATCACTTCCGACATATGTCCCACGATTGTAGGCATTGTAATTAGTGCGACCCGACTCGCCACGCTGAATCAAATCAGCCAAAGGACTGCTCATAACACCTCCTGTGATAGATTACAAATTCACTACAATACTGATTTCACTTTTTCGGCTTTGCATCCCACCAAGACACGCGCAAGCCAGATGTCTCGCCTTCAACTTTAGCATCTCTGATATCGCCATAAGTTGCGACAGTCAATACCTGAGATCCATCAGAAGCAGAAAATTCCATCAGACAATGCCCGTCACCACTGCATTCACTTAGCTCAGGAAGGTCATCACAGTCTCTGCAAAGCTTTGGATCTGAAGAACAAACCCTCTCAAAGTCAGCGCCAATAACACCACGCTTGCAGTTAGGATGTGACTTTGGCAACCAATTATTTGAGATTATTTTACCTCGCAAATCACCGTAAGCCATCCCTTCCTTTAAACCAGCAGGAACCGCTGCAGCAACAAGACCCTTTGAAACAGCTTCAGAATCAGATAGCGTTCCAGCTTTAATTTCAGCCGACGATAAAAGCCCTCCACCTTGATTATTAGCTGGCACTACTTCCCATTGCTGAGTACATCCCACAAGCAAAAGAAAGCTGCATACGAGTGGCAAAAACGCAAGATTTTTTTTCTCATACACACTCCGACAAATTCGACAAAAAACATGCAAAAAATAGTAGAACCATATCTTCACACGCTTAATAAAGACAGAGGCATTAGTGATGCACACACCATCTTGGAAATTATTAGCAGAAATTAAATCAATATTTTTTAAAAATTGGCTTTGTGCAATCGTGATAGATAACAGAACAACTAGCGCCAGATTTTCTTTTGCAAACAGAAATAGCATCTTTTTCTGCAGTTGATAAATCTGGCCCACTAGCAGCGCCCAGTGGTGAGGCCACAGCTACGCACTGATTTTCATAAGTGAAATAAACCTTACAACCTTTAAAGCCAGCAGATTCACATTGATCAGCCGCATCCATTTCCGCTTTTTCTTCCGATAGCATGCCTGTTGATGCCCAGACTTGGGTTGTATCATCAGCATGAACAAGTGCCCCCCATGTCTTTAACCACTCACCGGTCGGGCGAGGCGGAGCAGAGCCTTCGTCATCCGGGAGGCATTGCGAGCTTCCCGTTTGAGCACCTACAGGGCATCTGGTTTGAGAATAAGAAATATTTGCAGCTGAAAAGCCAAGGAAAATTAAGAAACAATAAATATATACACTTTTCTTCATAACTTATCCTTTATTGCGCAAGACCGCGAGATCCGACATTTGTACTAGCCACATTTTGTGAACTTGAATCTGTAACTCTTGTATTAACCTGACTGCTATTCACTTCACTCGCATTACGATGATTGTTAGAAGCCGGCGCCTGCGGCGTATAAGGCTGCCCCGAGGCCGGATCCTTGGCCAGCGCCCCCAGCCCCGAATACGGCGTGAACTGCCCCAGCGTGCCCTGGAAGAACGCCGCCGCCATCGGCGGCGCGGTCAGGATCAGCGTGCTCAAGACCAACCCGATCCCTCCCTGCTGCAACGCCATGTTCATCACGCCCTCACCTGTTGTGCCATTGGTGGCCGCCCACTTCGCAATGAAACCCGCCGCCACCGCCGTCGTCACCTTCGTCGCCAGGCTCACCGTGAACGTCAGCACCGACAGGGAAAACATCGTCCCGATCCCGTACAGCAGCCACTTCTGGAACAACGACTTCGTTGCATCGAATAACAGGCACAGGATGAACAACGGCCCAAAACCGATGAACAAGGCGATCGCCAGCTTGTTCAGCAGCAACAGCGAACCGCCCACCACCCCCGGACCCGCCATGCCCAGGCCCGAGAACATCCGCGCCCGATCCTTCTCCTTGTCACGCTCCGGATCCCCAGCCGTATTGATCTGGTCGATGATCGTCATCCCCACCTGCATCAG
>NZ_CAPJ01000550.1:2500-5917 GCF_000331775.1 Xanthomonas translucens pv. translucens DSM 18974 | reverse complement strand
GCCGCTGCTATCGTATCGCTCGCGCTGGTTCAGGCTGTCGTCAGCGCTTACGCGCGATTGGCGGCGTCGCCAGTGAGCCGGGCGCATGTGAAGGCGCTGCTGTGCGAGCATGGCTGCAGCAAGCTGAAGTTCGAAGACGTGCGATGGAAGACTGGAAGCAGCCGCGGGGCCGGCAAGCGGTGCGATGTGGGGGTCGGGCCGTGTGGCGGTGGCATTTATGCGGACGGGGTGCCGTCGAAGTGGAGCGAGGCGCAGGTGTGGGTGACGGCGGCAAGGCGTGTGGTGTTTGGGATTATCGCGCGCAATAAAAAATCCCCGTCCTTGTGGGACGGGGATTAGGGGTAAAGCCCCTGGCGATGACCTACTCTCGCATGGCTTGAGCCACACTACCATCGGCGCAGCTGCGTTTCACTTCCGAGTTCGGGATGGGATCGGGTGGTTCCACAGCGCTAATTTCACCAGGGAGACGGTTGGAGTGTCGCCGGGTTGTGTCTTCGGACAAGGCACGGATGTGCTGCTTGTGTGGAAGACGGCAACTGGCGCCAGCCTCTCATAGGGTGTGACGTAGCGAGCGTTTGGATAGCTATCGACGTGTGTCGTGCTAAGGGATGCTTAGAAGCACCTTGAGGTTATATGGTCAAGCCGCACGGATCATTAGTATCAGTTAGCTCAATGCATTGCTGCACTTACACACCTGACCTATCAACCACGTAGTCTACATGGTTCCTTAAGGGGGCTTGTGCCCCGGGAAGTCTCATCTTGAGGCGCGCTTCCCGCTTAGATGCTTTCAGCGGTTATCGCTTCCGAACATAGCTACCCGGCAATGCCACTGGCGTGACAACCGGAACACCAGAGGTTCGTCCACTCCGGTCCTCTCGTACTAGGAGCAGCCCCTCTCAAACTTCCAACGCCCATGGCAGATAGGGACCGAACTGTCTCACGACGTTCTGAACCCAGCTCGCGTACCACTTTAAATGGCGAACAGCCATACCCTTGGGACCGACTACAGCCCCAGGATGTGATGAGCCGACATCGAGGTGCCAAACACCGCCGTCGATATGAACTCTTGGGCGGTATCAGCCTGTTATCCCCGGAGTACCTTTTATCCGTTGAGCGATGGCCCTTCCATACAGAACCACCGGATCACTAAGACCTACTTTCGTACCTGCTTGATCCGTCGATCTTGCAGTCAAGCACGCTTATGCCTTTGCACACAGTGCGCGATGTCCGACCGCGCTGAGCGTACCTTCGTGCTCCTCCGTTACTCTTTAGGAGGAGACCGCCCCAGTCAAACTACCCACCATACACGGTCCCCGATCCGGATAACGGACCTAGGTTAGAACGTCAAGCACGACAGGGTGGTATTTCAAGGTTGGCTCCACCACAGCTAGCGCCATGGTTTCATAGCCTCCCACCTATCCTACACAGACGAACTCAACGTTCAGTGTAAAGCTATAGTAAAGGTTCACGGGGTCTTTCCGTCTTGCCACGGGAACGCTGCATCTTCACAGCGATTTCAATTTCACTGAGTCTCGGGTGGAGACAGCGCCGCTGTCGTTACGCCATTCGTGCAGGTCGGAACTTACCCGACAAGGAATTTCGCTACCTTAGGACCGTTATAGTTACGGCCGCCGTTTACTGGGGCTTCGATCAAGAGCTTCGCCTTGCGGCTGACCCCATCAATTAACCTTCCAGCACCGGGCAGGCGTCACACCCTATACGTCCACTTTCGTGTTTGCAGAGTGCTGTGTTTTTGATAAACAGTCGCAGCGGCCTGGTTTCTGCGACCCTCTTCAGCTATAGCTCGCATGAGCCACCAAAAAGGGTGCACCTTCTCCCGAAGTTACGGTGCCATGTTGCCTAGTTCCTTCACCCGAGTTCTCTCAAGCGCCTGAGAATTCTCATCCTACCCACCTGTGTCGGTTTACGGTACGGTCTGCGTAAGCTGAAGCTTAGGAGCTTTTCCTGGAAGCATGGTATCAGTGACTTCGTCTAAAAGACTCGTCTCGGTGCTCGGTCTTAAAGGATCCCGGATTTGCCAAAGATCCAAACCTACCGCCTTTCCCCGGGACAACCAACGCCCGGTACACCTAACCTTCTCCGTCCCTCCATCGCACTTACGCGAGGTGCAGGAATATTAACCTGCTTCCCATCGACTACGGCTTTCGCCCTCGCCTTAGGGGCCGACTCACCCTGCGCCGATTAACGTTGCGCAAGGAAACCTTGGGCTTTCGGCGTGCGGGTTTTTCACCCGCATTATCGTTACTCATGTCAGCATTCGCACTTCCGATACCTCCAGCGGACTTCTCAATCCACCTTCAACGGCTTACGGAACGCTCCTCTACCGCGCATCGCTTATCGCGATGCACCCCAAGCTTCGGTTCACTGCTTAGCCCCGTTAAATCTTCCGCGCAGACCGACTCGACCAGTGAGCTATTACGCTTTCTTTAAAGGGTGGCTGCTTCTAAGCCAACCTCCTGGCTGTCTGTGCCTTTCCACATCGTTTTCCACTTAGCAGTGAATTTGGGACCTTAGCTGTGGGTCTGGGTTGTTTCCCTTTTCACGACGGACGTTAGCACCCGCCGTGTGTCTCCCGGATAGTACGTACTGGTATTCGGAGTTTGCAATGGTTTGGTAAGTCGCGATGACCCCCTAGCCATAACAGTGCTCTACCCCCAGCAGTATTCGTCCGAGGCGCTACCTAAATAGCTTTCGAGGAGAACCAGCTATCTCCGGGTTCGATTAGCTTTTCACTCCTAATCACACCTCATCCCCTACCTTTGCAACGGGAGTGGGTTCGGGCCTCCAGTCAGTGTTACCTGACCTTCACCCTGGGCATGACTAGATCACCCGGTTTCGGGTCTACTGCCCGCGACTATGCGCCCTTATCAGACTCGGTTTCCCTTCGCCTCCCCTATACGGTTAAGCTTGCCACGAACAGTAAGTCGCTGACCCATTATACAAAAGGTACGCAGTCACTCTTGCGAGCTCCTACTGCTTGTACGCACACGGTTTCAGGATCTATTTCACTCCCCTCTCCGGGGTTCTTTTCGCCTTTCCCTCACGGTACTGGTTCACTATCGGTCGGTCAGGAGTATTTAGCCTTGGAGGATGGTCCCCCCATATTCAGACAGGGTTTCACGTGCCCCGCCCTACTCGTCTTCACTGGAATGGCCCTTTTAAATACAGGGCTATCACCTTCTATGGCCAACCTTTCCAGGTTGTTTTTCTAGAACCATACCAGCTTAAGGGCTAGTCCCCGTTCGCTCGTCACTACTTAGGGAATCTCGGTTGATTTCTTTTCCTCCGGTTACTTAGATATTTCAGTTCACCGGGTTCGCTTCCAGCAGCTATGTATTCACTGCAGGATACTGCCGAAGCAGTGGGTTTCCCCATTCGGACATTGCCGGATCAAAG
>NZ_CAPJ01000551.1 GCF_000331775.1 Xanthomonas translucens pv. translucens DSM 18974 | reverse complement strand
CCGGCGCGCCGCCGCCCAATGCGTTGATCGCGATGCGGCTGGACGACCACGGCGGGCAGCAGCATTTCAATAGCAAGAGCCCGGACAACATACTGCACCCCCAACGCTTCCAGGAAGCGGCGCAACGCTACGCGCAGCATCAGACGGCCATCGACCAGTTCGGCAGCGATGTGTCGCGCGCCCGCGCGGAACTGGCGCAGTCGCTGCGGCAGATGCACGGCCACGCGGGCCAGGGCCAGCTGTCGCTGAATGTGCAGCGGCAGGTGAACGAAGTCCTGGCATTGCAGGCCGACCCGTCCATCCGCGCCGGCATCGAACGCAACGCGCCGGTGCAGGGGGCCGAACACGGCCTGCTCTACGGTGCCGGCGTCGCCCATGCGACCGGCCGTGCCGCGCACGCCCTGGACGAACGCGTGGCGTCGGCGGCGCGCGAGGCCGGTGCGTATGGCGCGTCCGTCATCCCCTTGTCGCCGCTGGCCGGGGGCGTGGTGGGCGAAGCGGCGCATCTGCATGCACAGGCCGCCGATGCCGCCGGCCGCTTCGTGGGCGATGGCTTGCAATCGGCCAAAGGCGCCGTGGAACAGGGGGCGCACGATGCCGCCGAGGCCGCGGTGCGGCGTCTCCACGACCCCGCCTTCCAGGCTGGCGCGGCCAATGCCGTCAATCGCATCGTCGACACCTATGACGCCGCCCAGGTTGGCGCGCAAGCCGCTGAGCAGAGGTACCAGGACGTCAAGCACGCCGTCTCTCAGCGCATCGAGCATGCCGAAAACGCCGCCATGCACACCTATGGCGCGGCCAGGCACGCGGTTTCGGAAGGTGTGGATCGCGCCGAACGTGCCGCTACGCAAACGTGGGACGCCACCAGGCACGCGGTTTCGCAGGGTGTCGATCGGGCCGAACATGCGGCCACGCAGGGCTACGACGCGACCCAAGCCGCCGGCCGCTTCGTGGGCGATGGATTGCAATCGGCCAAAAGTGCCGTGGAACAGCGGGCGCACGCGGCCGCCGAGACAGTGGTGCGGCGTCTCCACGACCCCACCTTCCAGGCTGGCGCGGCCCATGTCGCCCATCGCATCGTCGACACCTATGACGCCGCCCGGGTTGGCGCGCAAGCGGCTGAGCAGAGGTACCAGGACGCCAGGCACACCGTCTCACAGGAAATCGAGCATGCCGAAAAGGCCGCCATGCACACCTATGGCGCGGCCGGGCATGCGTTCTCGCAAGGTGTCGAACGCGCCGAACATGCGGCCACGCAGGGCTACGATGCGACCAAACAGGCCGTGTCGCACGGCATCGACACCGCCGCCCACGCTGCTGGCCAGGCCTACGACACGCTCGCTCATCCGGGGCAGTGGTTCCAGCATGACGCGCCGGCCCATGCGCCCGCCCAGCCGCACCCTCCTGCTGCGGCGCATCCTCAGCCGCCGTCACACGCTCCAGCCGCCTCGGCCTGCGTGGCACCTGGTGACGACGATCCGCGCAATCCCTCCAATCCCAATCATGCGCTCTACAGCAAACTGCAACAGCGCATTCCGGATGCCTCGGAAAAGCGCTTGTTGCAGTTTACCGCCGCTTGCCACATGAACAATATCAGGGACGATAATCTCGATCAGATTTATTTTGATCGGCAGGGCGGACGCATGATGTTCATGGCGTCCTGGCCGCCGCAACCCTCGGTGACGTTGGATTTGAAGATTCCTTCGCCCGAGCCGCAACACTCCATCCAGCAAATCCAGCAATACGACCTGCAGCAGGCGCAGATGCAAGCGGCAACACAGGCGCACAAGATGCAGCAGGGCCAGGCGCAAGGCATGGCCTACTAAGCGTCAGGAACGTTGCACGTCGCGCGCAAAAAATCCGCCAGGCGGCAATTCAGAGCGCATCAACCACATACTAGAGAGCAAAGGAATGAGCGAACGCAAGCTGGGGGTTGCAGTAGCATTACTGCTCGCGGCCCTGATGGGCGGACTTTATTTTTCGGACTGGCTGGTCTTGCGCCTGCTCGGCCTGAAAAACACACCACTAGCCTGGAACACGTGGTTGCAATACGTCCAGGTCAAGAACCTGCCGCAATACGCTCCCTTCGCGGGCAAGATCAAGCTGGCTGGCGCGCTGGGTTTTGGGTTGCCGATGCTCGGCTGGATGCTGGCGCTGGTGGCATTGTTCAAGCCGCGGGCCGAGTCGACGCATGGCGATGCGCGCTTTGCGGACCTGCGAGACCTGAAAAAAGCCGGCCTGCTCAAACAAACCCCGCAAAGCATCCTGATCGGCAAATACAAAGGCCGCTATTTGTGGCTCGGTGGCGCCCAGCATGTGATCGCCATCAGCCCGACCCGCTCCGGTAAGACCACCAGTATCGCCATCCCGGTGTTGCTGTCGTATATGCACTCGATGGTGGTGCTGGACTTGAAGGGGGAACTGCACAAAGCCACCAGCGGCTGGCGCCAAGCACAGGGGCATCGCATTCGGGTGTGGGCGCCGTACGACGACGCGGGCATGACCCACCGTTTCAATCCCATGACCCTGCTGGCGTGGACGACGCCCGACAAGCGGCTTGGCGACATCCAGACCATCGCCGCGATCTTGTATCCGGACGAACAAGGCAAGGATCCGTTCTGGACAAGCCAAAGTCGCGCCGCGTTCAGCGCCTTTGCGTCCTACATGTTTGAAGCATGGGATCACACCATCAACGAGCTCATGGCATGGAAGGCACCGGAAGCGCTCTTCCCCAGCATCAATGCCTCGCCGAAGTTCCCCAGTCTTGAACGCATCCTGCGCTTTTCCAGTGGCGAGAACGGCAAAAGCACCCTGCAGACGCTGCAAGACATCCTCAAGAATCCCAAATACACCTACATCAGTCCGCAGACGCGCACCGTGTTCGGCAACCTTGCGGGGCTGGCCGAGCAGACGTTCAGTTCCGTCATCGCCACCATGCAGGCGCCGCTGCAGCAGTTCCTCAGCCCGACGCTGGCGGCAGCCACCAATGCCACGGATATCGACATTCTGAGCTTGCGCAAGTGCCCGACCACCTTGTATGTGATCATTCCGACCAACAAGCTGGACGAGAGCAGCAAGTTGTTGAACATCTTCTTCAGCAGCCTGATCGGCAACAACCTCGGCAAACAGCTGGGCGAGGAGCCGGACCTGCAATACCAGATGCTGATGCTGATGGACGAGTTCACGGCGATGGGTCGGGTGGACGTGTGGTCCAAGCGCATCTCCATTTCGGCCAGCTACGGCGTGCGCGACCTGTGCATCGTGCAAAGCCGTGCGCAGCTGCGTTCCACCTATGGCGACAACGACGCGCAGAACTTCATCACCAACCATGGCGCGCAGGTTGTGTTCGCGCCGCGCGAGCAAAGCGACGCCAACGAGTACAGCGAAATGCTGGGGTACAAGACGGTGCGCAAGCAACAGCGTAGCCGCAGCAGCAGCGGCGGTGGTGCGAGCCAGATATCGATCAGCTACGTGGAGGAGAAGCGGGCGTTGTTCCTGCCGCAGGAGATCAAGGAACTGCCCAGCGACGACGAATTGATCTTCTACGAAGGCAGCAAGCCGATCCTGGCGCAGAAGAACTGGTTTTTCAAAGACAAGGAATTCAAGGCCCGTGCGGCGATGCCGCCGGCGCGCATCAAGGTGGTGGGGCATGATGCGCAGATGGCATTGCCAGAGCACGTCATCCAGGTGCAGAACGAGAAGGACGTAAACCGGTTGAGCTAAGCA